>JAGOTH010000013.1 GCA_018061865.1 Minisyncoccota bacterium | reverse complement strand
AATACGGCTTCAAACCAGAGGTTTGTTTCTAGTGGGTAACTCAACTCGAGACGAAAATATGATTAAGACGGAAAAGATAAAATAAAACAATGAAAATACACAAAAGACATGAGCACAACTTACCTGGTGTTGGATACTGGGGAGAAAGAGGGGAGGTTGGATTAAGAATAAATTTTGGTTCATATAGAGCGGGTGAAGAATTTCCCGAAGACAAGCTTCATTACCACACAACAAGAACAACTTATTTTTGTGTTATAGAAGGAGAGCTTATTGTAGAAGTTTCTGGAGAAAGAGTTGTTGTTACAAAAGAGGCTATGGTTGAAATTGGACCCATAGAAAAGTACCGAACTCTTGAAGTTGGCGAGGGAGGATGCAATTTTGTTGTTATAGGAAGCCATAATGAAGATGACAGGGTTTTTGTATAAAAACCTTATGATAACTATGCAAATAATTGATGTAAGAACAAAAGAAGAATTTGAAGAAGAATCGGTCGCTGGGGCGATGAACTTTGATATTGCGGACATGATGGAAGGGAAGATGCCGGAGTTGCCGAAAGATACCGAGATCGGATTGCATTGTCGCAGTGGTGGCAGAGCTGGGAGAGCAAAAGAAATTCTCGAACAAAACGGCTTCACTAATGTTACGAATCTCGGAGGGTTGGACGACGTGAAAAAACTATTGGGCTAATTTTTTTCCTAATTCCCTTCAAACTTCCCCCTAAGTTTTATTATTCTAGTATTTTGCAAAAAACTGCAATAATAATGTAAAATTGTATAAGTATGAAATACGAAGCAAACAAATATCGCGCTCTAGAGCGGGTCATAAAAGGTTTTGCAAATCACAGAAGGCTCCAGATAATGGAACTTTTGGATCGTGAACCCGAACTCTCGGTTTCTAACATATCAGAGAAACTAAAGATTGGTTACGAGAATACCTCTGACCATATACGCAAAATGGCAGCATCCGGACTTGTGCTAAAGAAAAACAGGGGAGTCGAAGTCGTGCACAAACTCAGCCCCCGCGCAAAAGATATTCTAGTATTTTGCAAAAAACTAAAATAAATAATAGTGTGAAAAAAGCCCATATTGTAACTGCTCGAAAGATTGGTTTTATTTTTGGTATAATAGAGGGATGAAAAACTTCATCTCATACTCAGAACTTTTGAAACCCTCATGGGCGCCGCCATCTTGGATCTTTGGTCCGGTGTGGAGTTTCCTGTATGCGCTTATCGCAATATCTTTCGGAACTGTTTTTTATAAACTCGCTACAAAAGAAATACCTTTTATTGTGGCACTGCCTTTCATTTTGAATTTGGTTTTCAATTTTTCATTTACTTATTTTCAGTTTGGACTCAAAAACAACGCACTGGCTGCAATAGACATTTTGCTCGTGCTCGGAACTCTCGTGTGGGCGATGATTGCGATATTCCCGCACACTCGATGGATTACATACATCCAGATCCCGTATCTACTATGGGTTACTTTTGCGACAGTGCTCCAGCTTACGATTACTTTTATAAATCGATAAGCTCTTTTTTGTAATAGGTAGTGCTTGTTTACGGCTTAAGAGTGGTATGATCATTGTGTCTATTAATTAACTAACTATTTTATGCTTACTACAATTGCTATCGTTCTGCTGGTGCTTTGGCTTATTGGATTTCTCGGATTTAACATAGTGGGAGGATTTATCCACATTCTGCTTGTTGTTGCCGTTATTATGTTCTTGATTCGGATTATAAGAGGAGAAAATCCTATTAGTTAAATCAGTTAATAAAATAAATAAATGAAAAAAATTATAATACCAATCCTAATTATTTTGGCTGTTTTAGTTGTTGGATTCTTTATCCTGCGAGGCAGAGAGTCGAATAATATCTCTTCTACTGGTATTAGCGATCAGTTATTATCTGATTCATACGATAGTCGGAGCTGTTATGAATACACTCATGCAGCGACTACTAACGAGCCTTATACAAACTACGAACTAGTAGACGTTACAAGAGAGGGAGACAATATAACCGGAACGAAGAAAGGAACTCAGAGTGGTCCTGATATGAACAACGGGTACGAAGGAAGTATCGCTGGAACAATAAATAACGATATGATAAATGTTATTTTCTCATATGTTATTGAAGGATCTAGTCAGAAAGAAAAAGAAATATACAGAGTGGGGGAGGATTCTCTAACCAAACTCAGATATGTTCTGGTTGAAGAGTCTGGAGTTCTTGTCCCAGATTTGTCTAGCTCGCTGAAGGAACTTGTTTACAAAAAAGTTGCCTGTCAGTCTGATGAGATTGTGACAAACAATAACGACTGGATTTTTTTCTCTAGCCCAACTTCAGAATTTACATTTTTCTATCCGAAAGACTTGGGAACAAAATATATTCATACTGCAGAGTGGCCACCAGTTTTGACCAGTGTGAATGATCCATATGTGTGTAGAGAGGGAGGAAGTGAAGTTTTGCAAAATGGAAAGACTACAGAAGTTTCTGTGGGAGAAAATGATTATTGTATGAATGTCTCCACCGAAGGAGCGGCGGGAAGTATTTATACTAGCTATTCGTATGTTTCTCGGATAGATCCTGAGAATTCTGCTCGGATGGATTTCTCCGTTAGGATTGTGCAGTGTGCAAATTATGATGATCCACAAAAGAGTGAGTGTCTCGCCGAACGAGAGAGCTTCGATATAAACAAAACAGTAGATCAAATGTTCGTTTCCGTTTCTAAGAGCGAAAAATAATTTTTTAAAGTAGAACTTTGCATGAGGGTATAACTTGTTTGAGGTGTTTCTGTTGCGGGTGTAGAATATAGTTATATGAAAAACATTTTATTTAAAGTATTTTCTATTATCACTCTTCGGATTTTGATGGGGTTTATTTTTCTTTGGGCATTTCTCGACAAGACTTTTGGTCTAGGAGTTGCGACACCAGCTGACAAGGCTTGGATTGCCGGAGGAAGTCCAACAACAGGGTTTCTCTCCAACGCAGTGCAGGGTCCTTTTGCAACATTTTTTAATTCTCTTGCTGGAGTTCCGGCTGTTGACTGGTTGTTTATGATTGGACTTCTTTTTGTCGGAGTGACACTTCTACTGAATAAGTATGTTAAGTGGGGAGCAACAGCAGGTGCTGTGATGCTGATGCTGATGTATTTCGCAGTGCTTTTCCCTGAGAACAATCCAATCGTAGATGATCACATTGTTTATGCAGTATTGCTCGGATATATCGCGTTACATTCTAAACGGTAAAAAGAAACCTCTTTAATGAAATAAAAAAGCCCCGATCGAAGTCGGGGTTTTTTGTATGCGTTTAGTATTCTTCTTCGTCGTCTCGAACTCGGTTTACGAATTCGAGGATGTCTTTTTTTAGAATTTTCGAATGATGTGATTTGTCATTATTGTCAACAAAATCTACCACTGCTTTTTGAGCTTTTTCCATGGTTGTGTAATAGCAACCCTTTATCCACAATTCGCGCTTATCTTTTTGACCAAAGAATCTGGACATTACTTCGAATTTTGCCCTATCTTCGTAAATCCGTTCTCCATCTAAGGAATAGTTTAACGCTATCGGTTCAGTTATTTCTTCTACAAAAATCATAACCAGAATTCTTGTGCTGTATCTCGTGTAAAGGACATACGCTTTTTCGAAATCGAACGAAGGATCTAACTCTTGTAATTCTTCAAGAGTTTTGAATTTTTGGGGCATTGCGCCGTCTTCTGCCATAGTACAAGTTTTTCTTTACAATATCACGGGAGGTTGATTTGTCAATTTTAAGAAATAAAAAAGCCGGCGAGGATACGCCGGCTTTTGGCTTTGCACTTTTTATGCAACGCCAAGTTTTTTTAAGGTTCGGAAGTGGGAAGCAATGGCTTCTAGAAATCCGAGCTTGTTGTAAGGAACTTTATGCTTCTTTGCGGTTGGAGCCAAAATCTTTTTTGATATCTCTCGATAATGAACGTGGGAAATATCACTTCTTTGGTGATGAAGGGATTGAAAATTCAATCCTCCAACATACCAAGATAAAATTTTTGAATTCACCGCAAAGTCGGAGGTCTCAATCATCTGACTTTCCGCCCAAGGGATATCTATCTCTCCACTTGGAGACTCAGGGAAAGTGGAACTCTCTACCACATGTGCGAGCTGGAAAATCATCGCGATTACCAGACCGGTTGTTACTCCCATTGTTAGGAATCCGATTGTCATAGTTTGCCAGCCAAGTAGTACTCCCGGCAAAACAATAAAAGCTAAAATGAAAAAAGTTTTACTGATCCAGAAAAATACATGATCAGTTACCGTCATTTTCACTTTTTCTCCATATACCTTCTGACGAAAGTATTTCTTTAGGTCCATAATACTGAACCAAGAAACAAACAAAAGGGAATAGAGTACAGGTGAATAGATGTGCTGATACTTGTGAAAAGGTAACTTCTTATGCTCATCTTTCAGTGTCCGCATCAGAGGATAAAAGCTGATATCCTCGTCCTTCACTGTGTTTACAAATGAATGATGAAGAAAATTATGTTTCTTTTTCCAGAAAACCACGATCGATACTCCGAGCATAAACTCAAGGATCCTGCAGATTGTGTTGTTAAGTTTTCTGTTTGGTGAAAAAGACCCATGCGCTGCGTCGTGCATAATGTCGAACCCAATCCCTGCAAATGTCAGTCCAAGCAGAACGCAGAGCCCGAGTGCCACCGCATTGTTCTCTGGAGTAAAGAAAACCAGAGAAACATAAAGGGTTGGCAGAAGTACAAAAAAGAAAATTGTTTTTATATAAAGACGCCAGTCTCCATATTTTGAAATTCCTTTTTGTTCGAAATACTTTTCAATCCTATCATCAAGATCCCTCTTGAAAGAATTGTCTTTGTTTACATATTTAATTTTCATTTTGGAACATTTTGAAATAAGTATACTATGAAAATAACAACCAGATGAAGACTTATCATATAAAAGGAAGAGTGTGGCGCTGGCCTGGAGAGATGGGTTGGCACTTTTTAAGTGTCGATAAAAAACTTACAGAAGAGCTGAAAAAGACCGGTAAAAAATATATCTACGGAAGTGGTTTTATTGGTATAAAGGCAAAAATAGGAAAGACAGAATGGGAGACAGCACTTTTTCCTTATTCGAAAGAGGGGATTTACCTTTTGTCTATAAAAGGTGCGGTCAGAAAGAAAGAAGAAATACTAGAAGGGGACACTATTTTGGCCTCTTTTACTTTTCGGAAATAACCTTGTTTTTGGCTGTTTTTAGTATATAATCGATTTATATGGCAAAAAGATTAAGTCAGGATATAAAAAACAAAACTTCTAAGTCTAGAAAGACAAAAAAGCGCCTTGCTGTAAAAGAGGCAATGCTTGCTTCAAGAAAGAAGAGATAGTAACGAAAAACCGCGTCCAAATGGCGCGGTTTTTTATATTGCTGTTTGGGTGTAAAATATACATATGACACAATTTCGCAAAATTCTATTTTTAATAATAATCGCCACGGCCATTGTTCTTTTGATAATTCAAGAAACAAAGAAAATTAAGACTGTATATATAAATCCAAATCAAGATAATGTTGAGATTGAAAATAAAATAGTAGATCTTTGTTTTGCAAAATTTAGCTTGCCGAATGAAAGAGGCCTTTCAGATAGGTATACACTTCGAATGTCTATAGATAATGAAAAAGACACAGTTGCCGGAGAGTTGAATTTTTTCCCAGCTGAAAAAGATAGTAAGTTCGGAAAGTTCGATGGAACAGTAACTGAAGTAGATAAAATCGCCATGGCCCGAACAGTGAACGCTTGGTGGAGTGCACAAGCCGAAGGAATGGAAAATAAAGAAGAATTGAAAATAATATTTGGTGAAGGAACGGCAAGTGTCGGCTTTGGGGAAATGGTAGACAATGGAGACGGTGTATATGTCTATAAAGATCCTGAAAACATTTTCTACACATTAGAATTAAATGATGTGTCTTGTGGAGAGCTAGGCGAGAGAGCGAGCGTTGAAAGTTATATAAGAGAAAATATTTCTACTCTCTCACCTGTTGATGCTGTATTGGGTGGCACTTGGTATGTTGTTTCGATTTGGATTGATTCAACTAACAAGTCTGGGTCAGTGGTTTATGAAGATGGCCATATTCAAGAGATTAGAGACTTTACTTACGAATTGTCTGGCGGAGTAGTTTCGAATGCGGTTATCAAATAATTTATTAGATTAAAAATTTTTAAATATGAAAGGATACAAAGATAATATTGAAAAGCTAACAGAAGAGAATGCTAATTTCCGAAAAGTTCTGTACACAGGTAAAAATTCTCAGTTGGTTTTGATGAGCTTGAAACCAGGAGAGGAGATCGGACTTGAAACCCACACAGAGAATGATCAATTTTTTAGATTCGAAGGTGGCAAGGGAAAAGTGGTAATTGATGGAAATGAGTATGAAGTGGAAGATGGAGATGCTGTTATCATCCCACAAGGGGCAGAGCACAATGTGATTAATACTTCAGAAACTGAAAACTTGAAGATGTATACTATATATTCACCGGCGCATCACAAGGATGGAATCGTGAGAGAGACGAAAGAGGATGCGATGGCGAATGAGGCGGAGTTCGATGGACAGACAACAGAGTAATTATTAGGAAATTAAATTAAAAATATGTTTACAATATTAATGGTGGGAAGAGTTATTTTAGGAGCTTATTTTATTTACAACGGATATGCGCACTTTAGTGGATTGAAAGGCATGACTGGCTATGCCCAAAGTAAGAAGGTTCCATTTCCAAAGCTTGCAGTTATCGGGACAGGAGTAATGTTGGTTGTTGGAGGGCTTTCAATTCTAACTGGATTTTTTGCTACTCTTGGAATTATTCTTCTTGTTTTGTTCCTTTTACCTACAACAATAATGATGCACAATTTCTGGAAAGAAACTGACCCAAGCGCTCGAATGAATCAACAGATTGCTTTCAATAAAAATTTTGCCATTATCGGAGCGTTACTTATTATTATTGGAATGATGATGTAGAGATGAACGGTTTCTCTAAAAAAGAAATTGCTTTATTTAAAAAATTAAAAAGTCCTGCTAAGGTGCAGGATTTTTTGAATTCTATTCCGGCTAATATGGAGAGAGGAGGGGAGACTTGTCGGTCCCCACTATCCACGCTTCGCGCAGGCGAGGCTCATTGCATGGAAGGGGCTCTACTTGGGGCTTATATCCTTTCTCTTCACGGATTTGCTCCTTATATAATTCATTTGGAGGCAAAAAATCCTGATCAGGATCATGTTTTTGTTCCATTCAAGGTAGGTAAAAATTGGGGTTCAATATCAAAGACGAACCACGCAGTTCTGCGTTATCGTGAGCCGGTTTATCGTAACCCGAGAGAATTAGTTATGAGTTTTTTTCACGAATATTTTTTAAACAGTACTGGAGAAAAAACTTTGCGGAGCTATACCATGCCGATTGATCTGCGGAAGTTTGGGAAAGAATGGATAACTCGAGAGGGGGATGTTTGGGACATTGATGAAAAAATAACAAAGACGAAACATTATGAAATCATGTCAGCCTCTCAAATAAAAAATCTTCGCAAAGCCGAAAAAATAGAAATAGAGGCAGGGAAGATTGTGGAGTGGAAATAATTTTTTTGAAGGAGTAGAATATAGTCATATGAATATACATCCAATTTTTGTGCATTTTCCAATTGCGTTTCTAACAATATACGCAATTATGGAACTTTTGCGTTTTAAGGTTTTAGTTAATAACCACTCTTACAATGTTTTTAAAAAAGACTCCTCCTTCTAGGGGTTGCGATGAGCTTGCCAGCCTTATCAACTGGAGAGTTGGCAGAAGAGGCTTTTGGACAAGGTCAACATGATTTAATAGAAGTGCACGCAGGATTTGCTGTTTCAACGGTGCGAGTTTTTGGAGTTATTTTGTTTGCTTATATTATTGAAAAGATAAACAGAGATCAGAGACTCCTTAAGATAAAAAATTTATTACATGGAACAAAGATCGTTTCTTCTGTTTGGAAGTTTGCCACTAAAATAGCAAATCTAATTCTTCAATCACCAGTTCTAGTGGCCCTCTGCTTTATTGGAATTATTTTGGTTACAGTTACAGGGGCATTGGGCGGAACTCTTGTGTATGGTCCCGATGTTGATTTCTTCACCAAGTTTGTTTACGGGCTACTATTTTAATGACTGAGAGATTTACAAACGAAGGATTTCAGGAATTAACTCCAGAGAGTCTGACTGAGGGTTTTGTTTACACAGGGAAAGTTTGGGAAAAGAATAAAAATAACGGGGTTCAGTTTTTCTTAAACAGAGATAACTGGCATGGTTATTCTCACGCTGATGGGAAAATAGAAATAGGAACCAAGGAGGTTCCAAAGGATGTAAAAAAATATTTTGCTCTTGGAGAAGACGTACCAGACTTGGAAATTAAAAAACATATTTTCTCTCATGAGAATATGCATCATGTGGTTTTCAAAAGTTTTGAAGATGAAAAAAAGAAAGTTCAATTAATTGACACCCTCAATCTTCTTCATGAGATAAGAAAAAAGTTTGGTAGAGGGGTCTCCAGATTGGGTAATCTTGATATCTATAAACAAAGAAATACTTCACACGAGGAAGATTTGGTTGAGCTTCTAAATATGTATTCACAAAATCCAAAGAAGTTGGAAATATATCTAAATTATCTAAAAACAGCAGACCAGAGTATTCTTGAAAAAAATGGCCAGGTAAAACTAAATGATCTGGTTTCTGGTATTTTGTATCAAAAAACCGAGAAAATTTTGTTGGATTTTTTATCAACAAATTGACTAAATCCTCAAAATAAGTAAAATGATTGGGTTGGTAAAACGGCCATACCGGCCCGTTTTTTTATCCTCAAAATACTATGGAAATAAGAAATATCGCTATAATCGCACACCCCGGTAGAACAGCAAAGCTGTCTACGGGGCAGGCGTTGACCACAAATATATGGAAATAAGAAACATCGCAATAATCGCACACGTGGACCATGGAAAGACGACTCTTACAGACGCTATAATGCGCCAAACAGGGGCTGTTACTGAAGAAGGGGCATCTATGGACTCAAACACTCTCGAAAAGGAGCGTGGTATTACTATTTACTCAAAAAACACTTCTGTTGAGTACAAAGGTACAAAAATAAACATTGTGGACACTCCAGGACACGCCGACTTCGGAAGCGAGGTTGAGCGAGTTTTGCGTTCTATTGATTCTGTTTTACTTGTTGTGGATGCTCAAGAAGGACCTATGCCTCAGACACGATTCGTTTTGAAAAAATCTCTTGAACTTGGAATCAAGCCTATTGTTGTTATAAACAAAATCGACAAACCAGCAGCTGACCCAAAAAGAGTTGAAGATGAGGTCTTAGAACTATTCCTTGAACTTGGCGCAAACGACGAACAGTCTAATTTCAAAGTTGTTTATGCAATTGGAAGAGCTGGAATTGCAAAAAAGAAAATGGAAGACGAATCTAATGATTTAACTCCACTACTAGACACTATAATCGAGAGCATTCCGCCAGCTTCTTTTGGAAAAGAAAATTTGCCACTAAAAATGCAAGTGTTCAACTTGGGTTACGACAACTTCATGGGACGTCTTGCGATTGGAAGAATTTATGAAGGAAAACTAACTCTAGCTGGAAATGTCCTTGTAAAAAAGCCAGACGGAGAAACAAGAAAAGGAAAACTAACAAAAATGTTTACCTTCAAAGGAGTTGAAAGAGTGGAAGTAACAGAAGCTATTGCCGGAGACATTGTGCTTGTTGCAGGGTTACCTGATATTTTCATTGGAGAGACTATTTGTGAAAAAGAAGAGACAGAACCAATGCCTGGAATTGCGATTGATGAACCTACTATTGCCCTAAACTTCCTTGTTAATGATTCTCCTTTTGCTGGACGCGAAGGAAAATTTGTTACATCTAGACAAATAAGAGAAAGACTAGAAAAAGAACTTGAAATAAACGTTGGACTAAAAGTTGACCTTGATTTCGGAGATAGATTCCGAGTTTACGGAAGAGGAGAATTACACGTTGCGATTCTAATTGAAAACATGCGTCGTGAAGGTTATGAACTGCAAGTTTCTCAACCAGAAGCAATCATCAGAGAAGAGGGTGGAAAGAAGACAGAGCCTTTTGAAGAAGTTGTGATTGATATCCCTTCTGAATATCAAGGTGCTGTTATCGAGAAGCTTGGAATGAGAGGATTTTCTCTTACTGATATGAAAGTTCACGAAGCTCATGTTCGAATAATTCTAGAAGGACCAACAAGAGGTCTTCTTGGATACCGAAACCAATTCGTTATTGATACAAAAGGAGAAGGAATTCTTTCATCTCGATTTGTTGGATTCCGTGCTTATGCTGGAGAAATAAGAAAGAGAGTTGTGGGATCAATGGTCTCAATGGCATCTGGAAAAGCTCTAGGATTTTCTCTTTGGAATCTTCAAGACCGAGGACTTCTATACATTGGACCGTCTGCTGAAGTTTATGAAGGAATGGTTGTGGGAAATACTTCAAAGGGTGAAGAAATGCTTGTTAACCCAACTAAAGGAAAACAACTTTCTAATGTTCGAGCTTCAGGAACTGATGAAGCAATAAACCTAGTGCCGGCTTTTGAATTATCTATTGAAAGAGGACTTGAAACTATGGCTGAAGACGAATATCTCGAAGTTACACCAAAGAGTGTAAGACTCCGAAAACAATTCTTGAATGACTCAGAAAGAGTAAAAGCAAGAGCTAAAAAAGTTTAAATTTTTTAAGAAAACAGCCCCTCGCCTTCGCTCGGGGCTGTTTTTATTTCTTTTATTTTGGTAAAATTTAATCAATATGAAACAACAAAGACTTGAGCAACTTGCCGACGGTATTTTTTCTATTGTTATGACGCTACTGGTTCTTGATATAAGACTTCCAATTGGAGAAGCAACGACTGATATGGGACTTGGTATCTTGTTCCATCAACTTGCACCTTCTTTTGCTAGCTTCTTCTTGTCTTTTGCTGTTCTTTTTACTTACTGGAGAGCTCACCACTTCATAGCCTCTGTTTATGTAAAAAATATAGACAATAAGTTCACAATGATAAACTCTGTATTTCTTCTTCTGGTTGCGCTCGTTCCATTTTCAAGTCATCTTCTTGCTCACTATCACTCACTTCAGTCGGCTGTAACAATATTCTCTCTGCACACAATACTTATAGGTTTAGTTATTTTCTGGATGCGTTTCTATGCCGCAAAAAGTGACGCTATAGAAAACGAGGCTGTTGGGGTAATCGAGAGTAGGCATTCTTATGCGAGAATTCTTTTCCCAGTTTTCTGTGCAATCTTAGCGATCTTCATCTCTTTCTTTGATTTACAGTTTGCTCTTATCTTTTTAACTCTTGGAATACTATTTAATTTCTCAAAACAAAGCACCCGTCTTATCTTTAGAATATTGAATCCTTTCCTGACAGTAAAAGAAATATAATAATAAAAAAACGCTCATTAAATAATGAGCGTTTTTTTATTATTTACTTGGTGTCTTTCAATTTAAAAGCAGGGATCAGAGCAAGGAAAACAACAACGCTCAATATTATATACAAAGGCTCGTAGCCTAGTTTTCCTATAACTATACCTCCAAGAAGTGGTCCGATTAGGTAGGCAATAGGCATTGAATCTCTAAACAGAGAAATCATCTCGGCATCTTCTTCGTTAACATTTTTGAAGAAATAAGTTTCAGCCATTATTTCTATAAAGCTGGCACCTGTTCTGGTTGCAAACAAAACAGCTCCAATAATAAGCGGAATAAAACTGTGAGAGAATGCAAAAACGAGGGTTGAGATTCCCATTATGAAAATTCCCGTTATAAGAATTTCTTTTTCTCCCAGTCGTTTGTCGGCAAGTCGCCCAAGTGGAAGTTGGAATAGAACAAAAGGTAAAAGCATTATGGTGAAGATTATTCCGATTACGTCCCAACCCAGTCCAATAGTTTGAGTTAAGTAAAGCGGAGTGTATACAACCATCCAAGAGTAAAAGAATTGCAGAATAAAATTTACAGTTGAAATTCTAGCCAAGTTTGGTCTGGCTCGGATTTTTTTCAAAGCAATCCAGAAAGGTTCTCTCATGTATTTTTTATCTGCAAATCCCTTTGAGCTGTGATAGAGAACAAGAGAGGAAAGAGCCAAGACTATTGCTACGATCGCATATAACTCAGAGAATCCTCCAAAGAGGAAAAGTCTCGTTGCAAGGAAAGGGGATATCACCCAAGCTACATTTATGATTGTTAGATATATTCCTCGGGCTTTTCCAGTATCTTCTTGCTTAGAATAATGCTCAATGAAAATATCCATTGATGGGACCATTACAACTAGAGTTATTTGAGAGGCTATGAAAGCGACCGCTGTAATCAGTGGGTGTGCACCAAGAGACATTAAAAGCGCCGAAAAGGCCCCCAGTGTCAGAAGGCCTGTTGAAAAATTTCTATTTCCGACTTTTGATAATATCTTTGGTAAGAAAGACAAAATCAAGAGAGACACGATTGATGAAGCTGTAAAGAATACACCAATCAAATTCCCACTAAAGTAAGAAGATAGAAATGATGAATTCAAGTAGGCTGTTATGGCCGACTGAAAAGAGAACAAGAAACTTGTTGCGTATATAAACCGAAGCATTACACGCTTAGTATAACAGGAATTACGAGAGGACGCTTGGCAGTTTTCTGGAATAAGAACTTTGAAACCGCATCTCCAAGTGTAGATTTTGCATATTCGAGACTAGCGGCGTTAAGTCCTCCCTTCATTGAAGTCTCAAGAGACCTTTTTATTATCATTCTTGTATCTTTCAGAAGATCTTGGTTTTCTTTTAGATAAACGAATCCACGAGAGATCAAGTCTGGAGATTTTTTCAATCTTCCTGTTGCATTGTCTATTGTTGCGATAACCACGAACATTCCGTCTTCAGCAAGCATCTTTCTGTCACGAATCACGAATTCTTGTGTGTCTCCGATATTGAATCCGTCTACTGTTACGAGATCGCTCGGTGCTTTTTCTTTTCGAACTCTAATTTTTTTACCTCCATCATATATTTCAACGATTGAACCGTTGTCTGGAATCACTAGGTTGTCTTTTGAAGTACCGAGAGTCTGAGACATTTCAGCGTGTTGAGCCAACATGTAATGGTTTCCGTGCACAGGCATAAAGAATCTGTAATTTATTTGTTGATGGATCCATCTTAATTCTTCACGGTTTCCGTGTCCTGATGCGTGAACGTCTGAATCTCTATAGGTAATTATTTTTGCTCCGCTTCTGTACAAGTTATCCTTCAGCTTATCAATATCACGATCATTTCCCGGTATAACAGAAGAAGAGAGCAGAATTGTGTCTGATACTTGTAGGGTTACTTGTCTATGAGTTTTGTTTGCCATACGAGCAAGAGCCGCGAATTCTTCCCCTTGAGAACCTGTTGCAAGCATCAAGATTTTATTTGGAGGATAGTTGTGCATTTCTTCTACACCGATGATACTCTTTGATTTTAGAATTCCCAGTTGTTTGGAAATTTCTACGTTACTTTTCATGCTTCTTCCTTCAATGACAACTTTTTTCCCAAAGCTCTCAGCTGCATCAATAATTGCAACAATTCTTTCTACTTGAGAGGCAAAAGAGGCAATAATTATTCTTCCTGGAACATTTTTTATTATTTCAATAATATTTTTAACAATCACTTGTTCTGAAAGAGAGAACCCTCTTTTTTCGATACTTGTTGAGTCCATTGTCAGCATCAGCATTTCTTTTCCGGCAAATCGTTTGTATTGCTGAACTTCTTCTTCTGTAGGAATTCCATCGACGTTGTCTACTCGAACGTCTTCAATAAAAGCGATTTCTCCAACTGGTGTCTGGATAATAAGTCCCATAGAGTCAGGGATAGTGTGTGAGATTGCGAAAGTTTTTATTGTAAATACTCCTGACTTAATAACGTCTTCTGCTCCGACGATATTCATATTTATTTTCGGCAAATGTGGGAATTCTTCGTGTCGCTTTGCGATCATCACCGCTCCGAATTGTCGAGAGTATATTTGAGGGTTTCCAATCTTTTCAATAATGTATGGCAACGCCCCAATGTGGTCCAAGTGTCCGTGAGTAATAAACAATCCGCGGATTTTTTCTACTCTGTCCTCTAGATATTTTGTATTTGGAATAATGTAGTCCACTCCTGGGTGATCTACTTCGGCGAACTGAATTCCAGCGTCAACAATGATGATGTCATCGCCGTATTCAATAGCTGTCATGTTTTGACCAACCTGCTCAACTCCTCCAAGAGGAATGATTCGTAATACTCCTTCTTCAACTTTCGGAATATCTAGTGTTGAACCAGCTCTTCTCTTTGAAGTGTGTGTGTAGTTTGCGTTTTTAGGTTTATCATTTCCGTGTCCTCCAGCTCTCATTGTTTTTCTTTGTCGAGGAGCGCCTGATTTCTGGGCACCGTCTCCTGCAGGCCTGCTTGTTCTTGGGCCATGAGAAGAGGCTCCGCGGTTGTGATGTTGTGCGGGTCTGTTTGTTTGTGCTGATTGTGGAGCTGTGCTCGTTGATTCAGGTGAAGTTACTCCGATCGCTTTATTAATTGCGTTTCCGAAAGCATCTTCTTTTTTGTCTACTATTTTTTGATCGGCCACTGGTCCAGTTGATCTGTCGTTTTTATAATAAGACAGAGTTGATCGCTTTGATGCTGGTCTTCTGCCGTGTATGTGTTTTTTTTCTTCCATAATTTTTATTTAAATATTTTCCAAACTCTTTCCGTTAGTACATACCAATCTTCTATGTTGGCAAATCTATCTACTGTGCTTGAAATCTTGTTAATTGATAAGTTTCCGATGTCTTTGTTTAAGGCGTAAATGTATGATGGGGCATAAAGGAATATCGCTCCGTTCTCTCTCGCTATCACATCTGCCGCTTCTGCTAATAATTTCTCTTGCTCTTCTCTATCTATTTCCTCAACTGCTTGTTCAAGTAGGGAATCCGCTCTGACGCTCGCGTACTTACCCACATTTATTCCCGGATCATTTCTCTGTGAAGAGTGCCAGAATGAGTATAAGTCAGTATCACTTGCCAAAACTTGTCCAAACAAAAGCATTTCGTAGTCTCTTGGTCTTATGATGTCTTGGTTTAGTGTTCCAATTTCATAAGGTTGAACTTTTATTTCAACTCCGACAGTTGCCATCATTTCTGAAACCATTCGGGCTGTTTCGGATAATTCTGGAGCGTCACTGGTTGAAAGTGTAAATGAGAGATAGACTTTCTTTTTATTTATTTCTTTGTTTCTAATGTTTTCTCCATTTAGTTTCCATCCAAGCTCATCAAGGGCGACACCTGCTTCTTCTGCGGATAATGTTTTTATGTATTTAGGATAATTATTTTCCGGAAGAGGTCCGTATAGAGAAACTCCAAACCCATCCAAAACATTTTTTACAAGTTCATCACGATTTATTGCACCAGATAGGACTGTTAAAAGTTTTTGGTCTCCAAGAACTTCGTTGTTTGATGGGTTTATAAAAATTGAGAATATTCTTGGCAATGTAGAAACTTCAACTTTCTCGGCATTTTTTGTTATTGCCTCAGAGTTATCAGTTGAAAGGATTCCAACAAGATCGATGTTTCCGGCTTTAAAAGACTTGGCTGCGTCTTCTTCATTGTCGAAACTTTTTATTGTTATGTTTTTTATGAAAGGCTCTCCAAGGGAATAATCTTTGAAGCTCTTTAGAACAAAAGATTCTGGTACTCCATCATTTTTATTTATTCCAGAAATTTCATATGGTCCAGAACCAATTGCGTATAGGTTGTAATCAGTCAGAGCAAATTCTTCTGCGTAAATATCTTGCCAAAGGCTTTTTGGAAGGATTCCAACGGTTGCATATTCAACAAAAGGGGAGAAAGCTTTGCCTAAATTAAATTCAACAGTCATTTCGTCTACCGCTTGCACTGTTATTCCTTCCCATTCAGCTCGTAGTGGGCTTTTTATTGCAGGATCTTTTATCTTTTCGATTGTGAAAACCACATCTTCAGCCGTTAGCTTTTGTCCGTTGTGAAAAGTTAAGTTTTCTTTTATGAAAAATGTGTAAGTCTTGCCATCTTCTGATATTTCATATGAACTAGCAAGATCTGGAATTATATTTCCATTCTCATCTTTTTTAAGTAGCCCACTGAAAACGATTGAGGTTAGGGCTCGGTCTGCATTTGATACGGCAATAACCGGATTTATAAATCTTGGTGTTCCAACTATTCCCTCACTTATACTTCCGCCTTTTTGAGGAACAGAAATTTTAAGTTCTTCGTTTAGCTTAAAGATTAAAACTAGAGAACTCACAATAAGGAGGGTAGAGAATAATCCAAAAACGATTTGTTGTTTTGTGTTAAAAGAAGAAACTACTGCTTTTATAAAACGCAATAAAGAATTAATCCCTTGTTTATTTATTTTCATTTATTATTTTTCCCGTAGAACGGGTTTTTAGAAGTAAATCTATTTTATTTAGATGAGTACTGCCACTAGAGTTGAAAGTATAAAAAGAATAGAAATTACAACTGTGAAATTAAATAGAAAGCGCTCGAAGCCTCGTCGCGCGTTGTAAAAACTAGATCCTTCTCCTCCTCCAAGAGCGCCTTCTATTCCAGAACCGGAACGCTGAAGTAATACAGAAAGTATAAGAAGTGTCGCTAAAATTATCTGCACAATAGGCAGAATAGAACTTATAGTACCCATAGAAACTATGTTCTCATACTTACAGATTTTTGGCAAGCTTTGGTCTTTAAAGTGCTTAATAATAAGCTTATTTTGGACATTTTAATAACAGTTGACATATATATAGGCCTAGTATATACTCTCCCTACGCGCATGAGTGCGCTTTTTAAATCGGTCTCTAAATCTAGAGATTTTCGAGGAGAAATTCAATCTTTGACATTTAAATACGCTAAGTAAAAAATAAAAGTAAAATTAATTCAATTCTGTTTTGTTCTGGTCAATCCTTTTAAAAAAGAGTTTGATCCTAGCTCAGGATGAATGCTGGCGGCGTGGATAAGGCATGCAAGTCGAACGAACTAGGCCTTGGAAGTAGAAAAGTAAGTAGCAATACAAGCGATTCTATGGAAAAGATTTCTGGTTAGTGGCAGACGAGGTAGTAACACGTAGGAATGTACCCCAAAGTCGAGCATAGCTACGCGAAAGCGTAGGTAATTCTCGATGGTCTCGCAAGAGTAAAGTTTTAACGCTTTGGGAACAGCCTGCGGAATATCAGCTTGTTGGTGAGGTAATAGCTCACCAAGGCAATGACGTTTAGGGGAGGTGAGAGCCTGACCCCCACCGATGGGACTGAGACACGGCCCATACACCTACGGGTGGCTGCAGTCGAGAATCTTCCGCAATGGACGCAAGTCTGACGGAGCGACGCCGCGTGATTGATGAAGCCCTTTGGGGTGTAAAGATCTTTTATAAGGGAAGAAGTTTATTGACGGTACCTTATGAATAAGGGGCTCCCAATCTCGTGCCAGCAGGAGCGGTAATACGAGAGCCCCAAGCATTATCCGGAATTATTGGGCGTAAAGGGTGCGTAGGTGGCATTATTAGTCTTTTGTGAAATATCTTCGCTCAACGAAGAAAACGCGAGAGAAACGGTAATGCTAGAGAGCGTGAGAAGTGTGCAGAACTCTAGGTGTAGGGGTGAAATCCGTTGATATCTAGGGGAATACCAAAAGCGAAAGCAGCACACTAGCGCGTTTCTGACGCTCAAGCACGAAAGCGTGGGTAGCGAATGGGATTAGATACCCCAGTAGTCCACGCCCTAAACGATCCTATCTCGCTTTTCGGAGTATCGACCCTCTGAGAGGCTAAGTTAACACGGTAAGATAGGCGCCTGGGAAGTACGGCCGCAAGGCTAAAACTCAAAGGAATAGACGGGGACTCGCACAAGCGGTGGATTATGTGGTTTAATTCGATGGTAAACGAAGAACCTCACCAAGATTTGAAACTTAACTGAAAGCTACTGGAAACAGAAGCCCTCGCAAGACTGTTAAGCAGGTGCTGCATGGCCGTCGTCAGTTCGTGGCTTGAGCTGTTCCCTTAAGTGGGGAAACGAACGCAACCCTCGTCGTGTGTTATATTTGTCACACGAGACCGCCTAGCCCAAAGTTTATATCCTGGGTTTTCTATGAAGCAACGAAAGTATTTATACTTAAGTTGCTTCATAGAGAATCTAGATGATGTAATTTTCGGGCTGGGAGGAAGGAGAGGATGACGCCAGGTCCGCATGGCCCTTTGATATCTTGGGCTACACACATAATACAATCGCCACTACAACGGGTCGCGACGGGGTAACCCTGAGCCAATCCTTAGAAAAGTGGCGCCAGTTCGGATTGAGGGCTGCAACTCGCCCTCATGAAGCCGGAATCGCTAGTAATCGCAGGTCAGCTAAACTGCGGTGAATACGTTCTCGAGTCTTGTACTCACCGCCCGTCAACTCAAGGGAGCCGGGAATACCCGAAATCTCTCCATTGGAGGGCCTACGGTAAGTTCGGTGACAGGGAGTAAGTCGTAACAAGGCACGGCTAGCGGAAGCTGGTCGTGGAATACTTCATTTGAAATCTACGCATTTGGTCTTTGACCGGATGACGCAGGTCGGTTCTGTGCCTCAATTGAGCACAGAAATTGTTTGATAGAACATAAAACTATATGACGGTCTGCAAAGACAGACAAAAATCGAGCCTCAGGTTCGTAAAGATTGGCCAGAACAAAATAGTACTGAATTATTTTATACTTTGAATTAGCGTATTTTTAGAAAAAACATCCGAGAAATTCGGGTGTTTTTTCTTTTACACTTTTTTTCCTTTGTTTGGTCAAAATGCTTTTAAATTAGAGCCCTAAGAGCGTTCGACTTTACAAAAAGATTTTTTCATTACACAAGAGTCTTTTCAGAGTGAAATTTTGGTTATCCACAGAGTCGTTAGTCTCTAATTTTTGTAAAATGTATCTATTAAGTTTTATAAGTAACAAGAGAGAAGTTCATGTCACTTACTGTCGTCAAAAAAAGAAGTGGAGATATTGTTTTGTTTGATTCGAAAAGAATTGAAACAGCAATTTCAAAAGCTTATTCTGCAACTGGTCTAGATTTATCTGCAGATAAATTAAATAAAATAATCGACAAAACAGTATCAGAACTTGATAAGAATTTTGGTGAAGGAAAGACTCCTGGAGTTGAAGACATTCAAGATCTCGTAGAAAAAGAGATTGCAAAAGTTGGAGATTTTGAAGTAGCCAAGGCTTATATTCTATACAGAGAAGAAAGAAATAAAGAGAGAAAGCGAGATATTTTCAAAAA
Source organism: Minisyncoccota bacterium (assembly GCA_018061865.1). GTDB lineage: Bacteria > Patescibacteriota > Minisyncoccia > Phycocordibacterales > UBA9973 > JAGOTH01. The sequence goes on along the minus strand of JAGOTH010000013.1, from coordinate 5,592 downwards.
GAGAGTTTATCTAAAGCCGTATGAGTATCCGGAGCTTTATGAGTACGTGAGCGCTATCAGACATTCATATTGGATTCATACTGAATTTAATTTTGTTGGAGATGTTCAAAACTTCAAAGTAAATGTTGATGAAAAAGAAAGAAACGCAATGAAGAATGCAATGCTCGCGATTGCACAGATTGAAGTTGCTGTTAAAACATTTTGGGGAGATATCTATAAAAGAATTCCAAAACCAGAAATTGGTGCAGTTGGAGCAACTTTTGCAGAAAGTGAAGTGCGACACACAGACGCGTATTCTCACTTACTAGAAATTCTTGGACTCAATGATGTGTTTAAGAAAATTGGCGAAATTCCAGCTCTTATGAAGCGTGTGCAATATCTAGAAAAGTCTCTTGCGAACTCTCGAAGTGAGGACAATGCAGAATATAGTCAATCAATTCTTCTATTTTCTCTTTTCATTGAACACGTTTCTCTTTTCTCTCAATTTTTGATTATTATGTCCTTCAATAAACATAAAAATTTATTCAAGGGAATATCTAACGCGGTTGAAGCAACTTCAAAAGAAGAACAAATTCACGGATTGTTTGGAATTAATCTAATTAACATCATCAAACAGGAGCATCCCGATTGGTTTGACCGTGCGTTTGAAGAAGAGATTGTGAAGATTTGTCGAGAAGCGTTTGAATCAGAGAAAGAAGTTGTCAATTGGATTTTTGAAAAAGGTGAACTGGAGTTTATGTCCAAAGATGTTGTTCTAGAGTTTATAAAGCAAAGGTTTAATAACTCACTTCAAAGCATCGGTATCAGAAAGATTTTTGACACAGATGAAGCGCTTCTAAAAGAATCAGATTGGTTTTATGATGAGGTTATCGGAACAAAGCATGGAGATTTTTTCAATAAAAAATCCATCAATTACAACAAAAAGAATAAGAGCATAACAAGCGACGATCTCTTTTAAGAAATAATTATTACCAGAATAAATTAAAGACATATTATGTATTGGCTAAACGAAAACAGTAGAAAATTTTTATCAAATGGATATCTCGTGGGTAACGTGACGGCTGAAGAGCGCATTCGCGAAATCGCTGAAGTTGCTGAGAAGCATCTCAATAAACCTGGATTTGCCGATAAGTTCTACGACTACATGTCGAAGGGCTTTTATTCTCTCTCGACTCCTGTTTGGGCAAACTATGGTCACCCTCGCGGACTTCCGATCAGCTGTTTTGGTAGTTATGTTGATGATGATATGGCTCGTATTCTATATACTCATGCCGAGGTCGGTATGATGACAAAATATGGAGGAGGAACTTCTGTCTGTCTCGGAGGACTTCGTCCTCGTGGTTCAATTATTAAAGACAACGGTCATTCTTCCGGATCGGTTCACTTTTTGGAACTTTTTGATGGACTTATTAATATTGTCAGCCAAGGATCAATGCGTCGTGGACATTGTGCTCCATATCTTCCAGTTGAACACGGGGACATTGAAGAATTTTTAAATATTGGAAAAGAGGGTCATCCAATCCAAGAATCAACTTATGCTATAACCGTGGGGGACGAGTGGTTGAAATCTATGATTGATGGCGATCAAGAGAAGAGAAAGATTTGGGCAAAAATAATTCAACGAAGAACTGAAATAGGATATCCATATATTCTCTTCAGTGACACTATCAACAACAACACAGTTGATGTCTATAAAGATAAAAAGATGAGAATTCATGGAAGCAACCTCTGTTCTGAGATTGCTCTACCAAGCGCTGATGATATTTCTTTTGTTTGTTGTCTCTCTTCAATCAACCTTCGTCACTATAATGAATGGAAAGATACTGACGCCGTTGAAACTCTAGCTATTTTCCTTGATACAGTTATTTCTGATTTTATAAAGAGACTTGAGAGCTTCAGAGATAGTGAAGATCCTCACAAAAATTCTGCTTTTTACTTTATGCAACGAGCATATAAGTTTGCCAAAGAACATCGCGCTCTAGGAGTTGGAGTATTAGGTTGGCATACTTTTCTTCAAGAGAACAACATTCCATTCGAGAGTCCTGAGGCAATGAGACTCAATGAGGAAATATTTAAAACAATTAAAGAAAAGGCATACAAGGCTTCGGAAGATATGGCAAAAGAATATGGTGAGCCTGAAGTTCTAAAAGGATACGGTCGCCGAAACACAACACTTCTTGCTGTTGCTCCAACTACTTCAAGTGCGTTTATTCTGGGACAAGTGTCCCAGAGTATTGAACCTCTTATGTCTAACATTTTCGTAAAAGATGTAGACAAAATGAAAGTAACTATTAAAAACGCAACACTAGAAAAACTTCTGGAAGAAAAGGGAATGAATACAACAGAAGTATGGAGTAGTATTCGTGATAAGGATGGTTCAGTCCAGCATTTAGAATTCTTAACAAATCAGGAGAAGGCTGTATTTAGAACTTTTGCTGAAATTGATCAGAAGGTAATAATTGACCAAGCTGCTGATCGTCAGAAATATATTGACCAAGCTCAATCTCTAAATATTATGATTGACCCAAGCATCTCAGCAAAAGATCTTAATTCACTTTATCTATATGCTTGGGAGAAGGGAATCAAGACTCTCTACTACCAGCACAGTATGAATGCAGCTCAACAGTTTGGAAGAAAGAAACTTCAAGAAATGGATTCAAGTAAACCAAAAGTAACTGTTGTTTCTGAAGATAATGTTTGTGTTAGTTGTGAAGCGTAAGAAAATTATTTAAAACCAGTTTTTTAATTTCCCCATTCAAAAACACGAAATCCGCCAGCTGGCGGATTTCTCATTTCCGGGCCGTCGCCCTGCAATAGGTTTTTGAATGGGGAGATTGGGAGTGTTTAAGAAAAAGCAATAAACCCCACGCATTGAAGGTGGGGTATTGGCGGCTTTGTCCGCAATGACTTTTCAGTCTAGGTCGTTTAGAGGTTACAGCTCTGCGGCTGCCTCAAATCGTCCGAGTTGTATGTATAATTTTTTACGCATCTATTTGTATGGTATCACATAAATCTGACTTTGTCAAGTAAAGTTTCTTGGGTTTGTTTTTAAAATAAACAAAAAATCCGCCGGGTGGCGGAGTAATTCTATCCTCTTTCATATGAGTTGTACGCAAAAGAAACTGGTTTGAAACAAACTATCGTTCCTTTTTCAAGAAGTTTCAGAGCATGTAAGACCTCTTCTTTTTCTGGTTTGATTTGAAACTTATCCCCAATCTCTTCTCCTAGTAGTCTCCTCTGCATCAAGTCCTGTATGTTGGTTAAAAGACCGCAATTCTCAATTGAGCCCGTAGCTCTCATTTGAACTACATTTACCTGATTATAAGCTCCATAAAAATACATCTTACTCAGATCTGAACAACTATTTATTAGATTTAAGAAAAATTTATCAACTTTCTCATTTTCATTTAGGTGAATATAAATTTTGATATCACCTTCTTTTATAAGAAAAAAAGTACGAAATCGTAAATCTCTTGGTGTAAATGGGTTAGGGAAGTAGTTTTCTTCAGAGTCTATGTTTATTGTCCAAACGATTGAAAGGGACTTCACTCCTTCTTCATAACTTAATTCTTTATATTCTGGCATTTTTACAAGTTTTTCTTAACTCTACTCTTATTTTTAGGCTTGTCAAACAAACAAAAAACCCGCAAGCGGGCTACATTTTTGTAAATGATTTATCGAATTTTTCAAAAGTTGAAGGAAATCCAGTATCGTCTTTACCTCCTACCAAAAGAAATGATTCTCCGGTCATTGCCTGTCCCATATGGAAGTCCTCTGTATTTTTTAATGGGAAAACTAATTCAATTTCTTTCTCTACTGTCAGTTCGTGGAATACTTCAATTTTAGTCTCCTTTTCACCAAAATACACAATGCACCATCTTGGAATTTCACCCTGGACAAAAATACCTGACCGTAGAATGGCATCTAAGTGAGGAGTTCCCAAACCAAAACAGAAAATTTCAAATGACTCATTATTTAAACCAAGGATCCCTGTATAATCGGGATCAACATTTTCGGCTAATTTTTTAAGATCTATCATAAGTACAAATTTTTCTTCATACTACTCTTTTTGGTAACTTTGTCAAAATAAAAGAAAAACGCCTCCGTGAGGAAGCGTTTTTCGTATTGTTGTGCCGATAAGCCGAATTCTGTATCCCACCGAAGCGGGATGATATACATCTATCTCCGATTATTGTTACCAATAACCTCTAGCGACTCTTCCTTCGATTTCTCTCGGGGCACGGTCTTGCACGCGCGTAAGCATTTTGCCGTTTCAGCCGGACTAAACCGGATCGTTTCTGTTCGCAGCTCTATTCCACCAAAGGCGGGACGATGGGCGTTACCCACTACGTTTAATCAACCAAAGTTGAATGCGTGTTCGGACTTTCCTCACCATTCGACAAGCGAACGGCGCGTATATCTGGCACAAATAGAGACTAACACAATGATAAAAACTTGACAATATCGTTTTAATTTGCTATCATCTTTTTGTGAGTCGTTATTCCAACGATTTATTAAAACAAATGCCTATCGTGAACCCCAGCTTCGGCTGGGGTTTGCGTTTGTGGGATGAAGGTTTTGTTTTGTTGCACTAAAAATCTCAATAAGGTAACATTCTAACTAGAGGAGATCTCTCTTCATGGTAAACGGCAGCGCTCACATAGGCATTTGTGTTGGAGTTATGCTCCCGTTTACCTTGAAGGTAGGTGTCTCATAAATTTTCCCGCTTTGCGGGATTTTTATTTTACTCTTTTTTCGTAAAAAATATTTTTAGAATTGTTTTTAATTTTTAATAATAATTATTTTTTTATTTTAAAAAACTTTTTAAATTAAATTTATTTTTTTATTTTTATTTTTTTGTTGCAAAGTTATCCACAGATTTTTTCTAAATGTTCTTGCTAATAGTGTTTGATAATTGAGATAATTAAATTATCAAGGATGACACAAGTGATTATGAAAAAATATTTTTTATAAACACGGTCGAGTCGTTCTTATGACTTATAAGTCCACACCAAAAAAAATTTTATGGCAGCAAAAAAGAAAGCAGCTAAAAAAGCAACAAAAAAGACAGTTAGAAAAGTTGCTAAAAAGCCAGCAAAGAGAAAGAGCGCAAAGAGACAATAGTCTTTTGCTAGAAAAAATGACCTCGCCTATCGGGGTTATTTTTTTTGTCATTTTATGCTAGAATGCCTTAATCTACTTGTCCCGTTAGAAGCCATTATTGACAATCTAAGGGATATATTATGACGATTAAAAGAGTAAAATTTTTAAAATATAACTAAGCAAAACAGACGCCCTTTGGCGAATGTTTGCTTCTAATGGGATGGGTTTAAAAAGCTTATTTTCCTCTGACACACGAGAGGCAATAGAAAGAAAGTATAAGAAAGAGTTGTCTCTGACAGCTTCTTTTGAGGAGACACTTTCTTCTCTTTCTGACGCCGAATTAAAAGAGTCATCTTTGAAACTTAAAGAAAGAGTTATAGGTGGAGAGAGTCTTGAAGATGTTTTACCCGAAGCGTTTGCTCATGTTCGTGAATCAGCAAAACGATCTCTTTCACAACGTCATTATGATGTTCAAATAATCGGAGGAAT
>JAGOTH010000012.1 GCA_018061865.1 Minisyncoccota bacterium | reverse complement strand
TTGCTCTTGGAGCAAGAAGCGAAAGACATGGCAACCAGAAAAGCCATGCTCAAAATTTTGATGTTTTTGATCATAATATTCTTTTTTAAATCCGATGCAATAATATAACTTTTATTGAATTTGTCAAATAATCATCGACTCATGGAATATTCCCTGCCCGCCATTGTCTGCAACTGCAGGCGCTGGCAGGCGGGCCTTGCCCCTATTCCCTATTACCTTTATAATTTAAAGGTGATTACAAAATATACTTTCAAAAAACTAACTTGGATTGACCTTGAGTCACCAAGCAAGGATGAAGTTGCTTCAGTTGTTGATACTTTCGACCTTCCTCCACTCGTTGGGGACGAAATGCTTTCGAAAACTCTCCGCTCAAAAGTCGACCGTTATGACGATGTTATTTATCTTATTTTGCACTTCCCTGTTAGACACAAAGACGGGAAAATTAGAGAAGAAGAAGTTGATTTCGTTATTGGAAAAGAATTCCTAATAACTACTCACTATGGAAAACTAGAAGCGATAAAGAACTTCGCCGATTTGTTTGAAAAAGATTCTCGTCTCGAAAAAAGAAATGAAAGCGAGCACGCAGGATTCCTCTTCTTCCACCTAATCAATGAACTATACCGAGACACTCTAGGTGAACTAGATCGTGAGAACGACAAAATAAGAGAAATAGAACATTTAATATTCTCAGCTCGAGAAGAGAAAACTGTTGAGCTAATATCAGAATCAAACCGAGTTCTACTCGACTTCAAACAGTCCCTAAGATTCCACAAAGAAATTCTTAGATCCTTTGAAGTTGCCTGCCAAGGATTTTTTGGCCCAGGTTTCCTTTTTTACATACACTCTATAATCAGTGAATATAATAAAACTGAGAATCTTCTAAATGGAAACAAAGAAATCCTCGACGATCTCCGTATTACGAACGACTCTCTGCTAACCGCTCACACAAACGATACAATCAAAAAACTAACAGTTATGACCTTCATAATGTTGCCTCTAACTTTAGTTACAGGAATATTCGGAATGAATATTGCTTTTGACGTTATAGAAAACGAAGCCGATTTCATGATTGTCCTAGCAGGAATGATGGTGATTGCAATGTTTATGTATATTTATTTCCGAAAGAAGAAATGGTTCTAAAATTCTACAACACAATAAAAAGAGAGGTTGAGGATTTTTCTCCTATAGACAAGGAAGGTAAAAAAGTAAATCTATACACTTGTGGCCCCACTGTTTACAACTTCCCTCATATTGGAAACTATCGAGCCTACATATTCACAGACACCTTAAAAAGGACTCTTCTCGGTGCAGGATACGATGTAAACCACGTCATGAATCTGACAGATGTGGATGACAAAACTATTCGCAACTCTATCGCCGAAGGAAAATCTCTAAAAGAGTTCACTGAATATTACACAGAAGCTTTTTTTGAAGATATAAATAAACTAGAAATAATCCCAGCAATCAAATATCCAAAAGCAACAGACTATGTCGAAGAGATGATAAAAATAATCGCAGGACTTCTCGAAAATGGCTACGCGTATCAGAGCGCCGAAGGAAGTATTTATTTCAAAATATCTTCTTTCCCTGATTATGGAAAGCTAGCTAGAATCGAAAAGGAAACTCTCCAAGACGGAGCTTCCGGACGAGTTACAAAAGATGAGTACGAAAAAGAAGAAGTGCAAGACTTTGCACTTTGGAAAGCTTACACCTTCGATGACGGAGAAGTTTATTGGAACTCCCCTTTTGGAAAAGGTAGACCGGGCTGGCACATAGAGTGCTCTGCCATGAGCATGGCGCTCCTCGGTCAATCTATAGACATTCACACTGGAGGAAAAGATAACATGTTCCCCCATCACGAGAACGAAATCGCTCAATCAGAGTGTTACAGCGGAGTTCATCCGTTCGTTCACTACTGGATGCACAACGAATACCTCTCAGTTGATGGAAAGAAGATGTCAAAGTCTCTCGGCAATCAATACACAATAAAAGACATCGAAGAAAAAGGTTTTGATCCAATAGTTTTCCGCTACCTTGCACTTCAGGCACACTATCGTGCGCCACTTAACTTTACTTGGGATAGCCTAGAGGCATCTCGTGTTGCCTTAAACAAACTCCGAAGAATTATTTTCATTGCCGACACAGATAATGCCAGAGTGTCCGATGAAGACAAAGATGAAATAAACAAAATAATTTCTGATGACTTGGCGACACCGAAACTCGTTGCTTATGTTTGGGAAAATTTAAATAATGAAAACAAGGAGGAAGCGGAGAGAATTGGATTAATTCTATACGCCGATGAATACTTGGGGCTAGGACTTTCTAAAATTGGAAATGTTCCGGATGAAATAACTCAATTACTTGAAACAAGAAACGAAGCAAGAAAAAACAAAGACTTTCAAAAAAGCGACGAAATACGAGATCAAATAAAGAGTGAAGGATTTTCTATTTTAGACAACCCCGATGGAACATCTTCCGCTTATCTTAGTATTTGGGAATAGACAAAAGCCCCGAGAATACGGGGCTTTTAACATGTCTTTTTTATTTAAAACGGCTTCTTAGAAAGTGTGAAAGTGAACTTAGAACCCTTTCCCTTTCCTTCAGAAAAAACTGTAACTTTAGAGTGATGCCCTTCTATTATTTTAGAAGCAAGATACAAACCAAGACCAGATCCACCAGAGTCAAGCTTTGCCCCTGCTCCTCGTTGGAACTTCTGGAACACAGATCCTACCTCCTCCGCAACAAGACCAATTCCAGTGTCTTTTATCTCAAACAAAACCAAGTCTTCTCCCTTGTCCACGACAGAAACAACGACCCCACCACTTTCTGTATATTTGTTTGAATTATCAACGAAGTTAGTTATCACCTGTCTTATTTTTTCCTCATCTCCGAAAACAAATATTTCTGTAGTAGGGACATCACATTTGATACTTAATCCCCTTTTTTGGAAATTTATTTCGTATTCTCGGCAAACATCTGAAGCCAGTTTGGTTATAGAAAATTGCTTGAAATTAAAAACCAATCCTCCTTGCTCTATTTTTGTAACATTCAACAAATCTTCCACAACCTTAGTAAGATGCTCAGTTGAAGAACTAACTCTAGATATTGCCTCTTTCTGCTCTGGTGTAATCTGTCCAAAGGATTCATCAAGAAGCATCGAAACATATCCTTTTATCGCAGTAAGAGGACTTCGAAGCTGATGGGAGGCAAGGGAGAGAAACTCAGTCTTTAGTTTATCTAACTTTTCAAGCTTTACATTGGCCTCCTTCAAATCTCCTGTTAGCTCCTCAAGTCTTAATCTCTGCTCAGTTTCTTTTTGAACACCTTTTACCAAATAATGTCCAACGATAATCAATAGACCAATTGTCGCCATCAAAATCAACCGAACGTCTTCTATAGATTCAGAGAAAAGAGCGGCAAAAACAAGGAACCCCATTCCAAAAGTCAGAGCTTGGGCCCTAAGGATTTTTACATTGAAAGACTTGAAGGTAATAATCAAATATCCAATAAAAAGAAGGAACAGAGCCATTCCAATTGGTCCGTATAGATTGAACTCATATCTTTGTGTTAGCTCCCCAATAATGTTGAAGAAGAAGAATATAGACAAGAACAAGAACATTCCGATGGTTGCAAATATCGCCTCTGACTTTTGCTTTTTTTCCTTTCTTGATTTTAATGAAGAAAATCCAATATATAAAATACCCGCCAAACAGAGAGCTTCCATTGGATAGATAAAGTGCCAAAGTTCTCCAATTGCCCCCTCACAGTTCACAATATCAAACCCAACTATATTAAAAGCGGTTGGTAATAATATTATGCAAGCAGAAAAAATAGTAGCACCTATTCCTTTATAAAAGAATGTTATATCTTTCTTGTTTAAAAATACAAACAAGAAATATAAAGAGAAGATGTATATGGCAATTTCAAAAACGACCAGCATCTGCCAAGCAAACATAACTATGTCTGCCTGAGAGGCGGTCCATTGAACCAGAACTGACAATATCCAAAGAGAGAAAGCTAGAGATATTCCAAAAAATAACTGGTTTACTATATTTCTCTTCTCTCCCACAAAAATAAGGAATCCAACAAATATCGTAAGAAGCATTATCGGTATATAAGAATAAAAAAGAAGTGGTGGGGCAATAGAAAAATCAAAAACCCCGAGAACAGAAGGAATAGAGTCTAAGCAAAGAAGTTCATTCATGATTATTATTCAGAAATTATTATATCAAAGTCATTCTGATGAATTGTTTCTTCCACGGTAAAAGCAGTAAAAACAATAAGAAGCGCCAGTAGTAATAAAAAAAGGATTTTTGTTTCTTTTAACATTTTGTTATACAATTTAATTATATCATGCGATTTTTATTTGTCTCAACTGATTTGATTGCTGGAAACTTGGCTAACCTGCTTGTACAAGAAGGTCACGAAGTAAAGCTATTCGTAGAAGAGCGCGACAGGCGTAAGAATTTTTCTGGAATGGTAGGGCAAACAGAAGATTGGAAAAAAGAACTCCCTTGGGTAGGCCACGACGGGGTTATTGTTTTTGACGATTCTGGATACGGGAAGGAGCAAGAAATGTTAAGAGATGCAGGCTTTGCAGTGTTCGGAGGTTCTTCCGGTGGAGACGATTTAGAATTCGAAAGAGAATCAGCTCAAAATATTTTCAAAGAACACGGACTTGATGTGGTCCCATCAAAAGACTTCCCTACTATAAAGGAAGCTGTTAACTACATAAAAAGACATCCTGACTTCTGGGTTATAAAACAAAACAATCACGCTCCAAAATCTATGAATTACGTTGGACAAGATCCAAAAGGTTTTGACGTTATTTCTGTATTAGAAAGTTACGCCTCAAATGATTTGTTAAAAAAGGAAAAAATTACTCTTCAAAAAAGAGTGTTCGGAGTTGAAGTCGGAATAGGACGATACTTTAATGGTTCTAATTGGGTTGGTCCAATAGAATACAATGTTGAGCACAAGAAATTCCTAGCGGGAGACCTCGGTCCCACAACAAGTGAGATGGGAACGATCGCTTGGTATGATGACGACGAAGAAAACATTTTATATAAAAAAGTTATAGCGCCTTTTAAAGAATATTTGCAAAAAATAAATTTCCGCGGAGACTTCGAAATAAACTGTATCGTAAACGAACACGAGATTGTTCCACTTGAAGCAACCCCAAGATTTGGTTCCCCTATTGTTCATCTTCACTCAGAGATTCATGATTCTCCATGGGGAGAGCTTCTGTCTGCTGTGGCACGAGGAGAAGATTACGATTTGAAATGGAAAAAAGGATTTGGAATTGTAATTCTTATGGCCCTTCCTCCTTTCCCATACCAAAAGAAGTCCGCAGAGCACGATTACCGTGGAATCTACATAGACATGACTCAAGTTAAAAAGGAAGAAATGTCTCATATTCATTTCGAAGAAATTTCAAAAGATGAAAAAGGCTATTACATTTCTGACAACAGAGGATATGTTCTTTATGTTACAAACATTGGGATAAATCCAGAAAAAACTTTTGAAGACGCTTATAATCTAGCAAAAAGGATAGTAATACCAAAAGTTCTATACCGAAATGATATTGGAGAGAGATTTATAGAAAAAGACCTTCCTGTCCTAAAAAAGTGGGGTTACATAAAATAAAAATCCTCATCAGCCTGATGAGGATTTTAAATATCTAAGTTATTTAATTAGAGACTAAAGCAAGAAGTCCCGCTCCGGCTATTATCATTAAAATAGACAGGATTGTTTGTGCGTTATTCCAACCAAACTCTTTTGCCTTTATCGATTCAAAGATAACAATATAAAGTGATTGGATAGAAAATACCGCAAACACCACTCCGATTGGAGCAATGAGTGTTGCATAGGCTCCAATCAAATTTCCAACAGTTGAGATTGACTCATTCGCCGCACTAAGTCCTATAACCTTTTTCCTTGAGTTTTTAAATACTCCAATAAAATCTTTTCTGTAATTTCTTATCAGAATAAAGAGGACTAAAGCCACAAGAAATATTCCTATATTTTCCCAGAAAGAAGCGGTCCAGAATGACTCTGTTCCTCCAGCAACAAACTTATACAGAGTTCTTCCTACCGCAAAAAAGAATGCAGCGCCAAGCATTTTTATGGCGACACCTTTGTAAAATCTGAAAACCTTGAAGTCTGTATTCAAGAAAATTGCTCCAACGAAAATTATGGCGATAGCCCCTCCCTGAATCCAAGTTATAGTCTCTCCCAGTAGTGCGTATCCAAGAAGGACCGCAATAGGAGTAGATAACTCAAACCATGGAACAACTAAAGAAACGGTATACTCAGAATTTATTCTATGAGCACTGTCTAGCGCATAAAGGTAACAAATAACCATTCCCATGAAGGCAACTCCTGTGAACATATACAAAACTGCATCATGAAAACTAACACCTAAAACTTCCGGAAAAAATAAAAATATTACGAGAGAGGCGACTGCTCCAAAAACCGCAGAAAATATAACAGCTGCTCCAGTTGCTTTTTCTTTATTTACAAGGTTCTCGTCAATGAAATTTGTTGCCGCCCAACAAAGTGGGGCCAATAAAGAAAATATTATCCACATAAGGATATTTTATACTAAAAACTTGAAACTATAAACTCTTTAATACCCCTCCGCCTCAAGAATCTTCACGGCTTCCTCGGCTTTTTTAGAAAGCTTGGTAGGAATTTCTACTTTTATTTTTATTAAGAAGTCTCCCCTCTTACCTCTTTTATCTTTTACTCCGTATTCTTTTATTCTTAAAATATCTCCTGTGTTTATCTTTGCCGGAATTTTTACTTTAGCTAACCCATCGAGAGTTTCGACTTCTCTATTTCCACCTTTTATCGCTTCAGTCAATTTTATTTCCAAATTTGCCAATATATCGTTTCCACTTCTCTTCCATCTATCATCTTTCAAAACTCGAACTCGAACATACAAGTCTCCAGCAATAAGCTCTGGAGAAACATCTCCATATCCTTTTACTCGCAAAGTCTCACCATCGTTTACACCCGGAGCAATCTTGATTCTCAAATCTTCACTCACTTCTTTCACCCCTTTTCCAGAACAATTTTTACACAAAAGTTTTGGACGCTTTCCTTTTCCATTACACCTATCACAAATTTTGGCCGTACTAAATACACCAAAGAATGTCTGCCTTGTCTCTTTTACTTGCCCTGCACCTCCACACGCGTCACAAGTTTCAAGCTTTGATCCTTTTTCAGCTCCTGTTCCGCTACAGTCAGAACAGACTGAAGATCTCCTTATTTTTATATTTTTATCAACTCCGAAAACAGAATCTTTGAAAGACAGGTCAATATCAGCGACAAGATCTCGCCCACCACTAGAAGCCCTCTGTCTGCCTCTTCCACCACCAAACATATCTCCGAAAATGTCTCCCATTCCCTCAAAATCGAACTCTACACCGTTACCAAATCCACTGAAGTCAAATCCCTGAGCTCCCCCTCCAAAACCTCCGTATTGAGGCCCTGAGGCAGAACCGAACTGGTCATAATTGCGTCTTTTGCTCTCATCAGAGAGAGTCTGATAAGCTTCGTTTATTTCCTTGAATTTAACGTCATCCCCGCCCTTCTTGTCTGGGTGATGCTCGTGGGCAAGCTTACGAAAAGCCTTCTTTATATCCTCTTGTGAGGCACTCTTCTCAACTCCTAGAATTTTATAATAGTCCTTCATAATATGTATAAAAATAGCATTTTCTGTGTTTAGGGTCAACGCCAAAATTTGACAAATTAAAAAATATACATTAAATTAAAGAAAAAAAGAAGATGTATTATATTATTGCAACAGCTCTTTTAATAACTTTTGGTATTTTTTATTTTATTTCAGATAAAAAAATATCCAAGAATATGAGAAAAATAAAGAGTAACTTTATAATCTCATATGATTTAAAAAAATTGGTGGAAGATTCTCAAAAACAAAGAGTAATTTCAGAAATATTAATTGCAATTATTTTTTCAATAATCTCTGCAATTATTACGTCAACCCTTACTTAGCCCTATTTGGGCTTTTTTATTTTTCTCAAAAAACTCCTCTCTTTCATTTGAAAAACCTCTTAAGTCCTTTCCCAAACGTCCAACTTCGCTTTTAGAAAGACTTGCGACTCCTTCTTAAAAACCTCCATCTTCGCCTTTTGAAAAACTAGTGAGCGCGACGGCGCGAACTCGAGGAAAATTCTAGTAAGAATTTATCCGTGTTTTCAAAAGGCGAAGACAAAAAAATCAATTTATGGCCTTTTCTTTCTTAAGAAGTTTTATTTTATTCTCTACCCCTCGATTGTACCCTCCCATTCCCCCATCACTTCTCACAACCCTGTGACACGGAATCTTAGGGTTATAATTCTTAGAAATTATATTTCCTACTGCTCTATACGCATTCGGACTCCCCGCAAGCTTAGCCACTTGTTTATATGTTAGGGTTTTACCCTTTGGAATTTTACTAACAACCGCAAAAACTTTATCTTTAAACATTACTTTATTTCACTCCAATCAAGCACCCTTATTCCATTTCCAATTTGAAAAACCAAATTCCTTTTTTCTTCATTAACAAAAACAATTTTACCGGAAACCTTTAATCCTAGAGGCTTAACCTTTCCATCTACTGTGTTTATTTCAAACAGAGAGATATCTCCTGTGGCATCTTCAAAGAGAGCAACGACTGTGGCGTTTGTATTAAAGAACGCAAAAACAGGTTTTAAATTTACGAAATCAGAGATCTCTGAGCTTCCTTCGTTATTTCCTTTTGAGTCAAAAATTGAAATGGAACTTGAAGACAAAACTGCTACTTTTTTATAAACACCAGAGGCGGTATATATTTCTGAGCCTTTTTTATATTCAATATCCACAATCTTGTCTTCTCCCACAATTCCAATCGTAACAGAGCTACTAGAATCACTCAGAGAAGAAGCGAAGAAACTATAACCCTTTGAGGTCCAAAAAGCGTCTTCATAAACTTTTACCAACTCAGTTTTTTCAATATCAGTCCAAGATCCATAAGTCGTATCATAAATAGAAATAACTTGACCATGAGAGGTGGAATTTATTTCCTTTCCGGTATCCTTTGCACCAATAAACCTCTTATTGTCTCCAAACCACATAAAGGGTGTATCAAAGCCACTAAAAGATAACTCTCTAGTTGTTTTTTCTTTTATGTTATAGAGTTTCATCCCTTTTTCTTCTTGATAAGCAATCAAATCTGCTTCTTCAGAGATAACCGCATTTTTTATTTTTCCAGGAATAAACACAGTTTCATTTTTTTCAATATCTAAATAATGAAATCCTTTGTCGGTTGAAATAACCATTCTGTTTGCCTTAAAGGATGCATCTTTTAATTCTTCTGTTGTTGAAATATTTCTTTCTTTCTTTGTTAAGGCGTCATAGACTTTAATTCCAAAACCCGGTATTCCATAAACTACATACCTTCCGTTTGGAGACATATAAAGTCCAGAGAGCTCAGCTTTTTTTATATCATTACTCGAAAAATAATTCTCCAAAAAAGAAAAGTCATATGAGACCTCCACCTTTTCTTCACTTCCTTCTTTAGGAACATCAGACCCTAGATCTCCAAAAAGAAAATATCCAAGACCCCCAAGTAATCCTAAGAAAAAAATCCAGAAAATTATTTTTTTACTTCTTCTCATAAATCTCTTCAACAACTTCAGAGTCTATAATGTGGCTGTCCCCAATTTTTTCTTTTATTACAGTATCTCCTTTTTTTGAAAGTCTTTTTGTAAATTTTCTAATTTTATAAAAAAGAATAGAAAACACAGCTCCAGGAATAGCCAGGAGCCAGAAAACAAAACGAGCTAGCCCACTCTCGAAACCAAAGACTTCTGTATAACCAGACAAGAAGAGTAGCGTAACCACAGCCAAATAAATTATAAGAGGAATGAGAAGAAGTCCAAAGAAAAACTCAAAACCCTTGTTTGTAACAAAAGAAGCCGGGGCCTCTCTACCTTCTTTTATGTCTTTTCTTATTTGAAATATTTTGAAAATCATTTTTTTATTATAACAGTTTACCGATCTGGCGGAACATCGTAATAGCTAAGAAGAAACTTCACCGTATTGAAAAACTCTCCTGACAAGCTCTCCACAGCATAACGAGCCTTTGGCGCTTCAGCATAAAAAAGCATAATAAACTGCGGGTCATATGCTGGGAAAAATCCAAAAAGAGTATGCATATTCTCACCCTCTACATAACCCTTTCCATCATCTCGAGCGATCTGTCCAGTTCCAGTTTTTGCAGCCACAGAATAGTCAGAAAGCGATAGATTGTAGATTGAATAACCCTCATCTACCACAGTGATCAACATATCTCGAATGTCAGTCAAAGCTTGATCGCTTAATATTTTTTCTTCAGATTTTTCATATTCTAATTTCAAAGATCCACCGTCTTTGTATTTTATTTCATAACCAACGTGAGGTGTTATCTTGTATCCACCGTTAGCTAAAATAGAAAGGGCACTAATAAGATTTACTGGAGTCATTGCTATTCCCTGACCAAAAGAAGCATTGGCGTATTCCAAGTCTCGTGGACTTTCTAGGTTTGAAGTAAGAGGGCGCACTTCTCCAGGCAAATCAATTCCAGTTTTTTCTCTAATTCCATAATTAGTTAGATAATCTCTCATGTTGTCACTTCCAAGACGATTAAAAACGAAAACCATTCCTGTGTTTAGAGATTGATTTAAAACATCCTGCATTGAAACGAGACCTCTTCCCTTTTTGTCGAAGTTGTTTATCACCTTATCTTCAACTTGAACAAATCCGCTATCGAAGTAAGTCGTCTCTGGTGTCACCACTCCACGATCTAGCGCCGCCGCCATAATAAGGGGCTTCACAACAGAACCAAACTCATAAACTCTTTCAACGCTCGGGTTTGATAGAACAGAAACACTTTCTATATCTTTAAAATTATTCGCATCAAAAGAAGGGCTTGTCGCCATCGCGATAATCTCCCCCGTACGAGGGTCCATTATTATTCCACCAACGGTTCTAGCTCCCCATTTTTCTTTTATATTAGATAGAGATTTTTCCAACTGCAATTCAACAGTTGGTTCAATGGTTGTAACAAGGTCTCCAATTCCGTCATCATTGTCTCCAGTAAGTCCTGAGAAAAGTTCCGCAAAAATATTTACAGAAATTTTACTTTTCTCTCCACGTAAAGTATCTTCGTAACTTCTCTCAATTCCGTATCTTCCTCCGAGATCATCACCCTTGAATGCCACGATACCAAGAACCTGAGAAGCTAGAGTGCTCCCTGGATAAAATCTCCAAGTTTCAGAGGGCATTGAAACTCCTTTTTCTTGTAATAATTTTATTTTATTTACTTCTTCAAGAGTTAAGCGGTTTTGTATTTCTTCATGAGGATCTCCTTTTTTACTAGCCTTAGATACAAATTCCTCTTTCCCCATTTCAATAAAGGGATCTAGCTTAGCGTACAGTGCTTCAGGATCAGAAATAAGATCTGGCTTCAAAACCAAAGAATATCCGGTTTTCATAACAGCCCCTCCCACAAGTCCTCCTTCTTTTCCTTTAAAATAAATGACACCTCTGTCGATGTTTGCTGTCTTACTAGAATAAGAATTCTCCCCTTGTTGCTGATAGGAAGAACCTCTAACAACTTGAATTTGGAAAAGCCTCGCCACTATAACGACGGCTACCAAAGAAACTATTGCACCAACAATTTTTATCCTTTTAGAAAAATTAGAAACCATTTGTTTCTCTAGATGCGAATGAAGAGTTTATAGAAACGAAATGAGGGTTTGAAATAAGCTTGAAACCAAGACTGCCTGCCAATTCCTGGTCTATTCCCTTTTCCTTATTTAAATACTCTATTTCAAGTTCTGAAATTTCAGAAACAAGTTCCTTTGTTCTCTTTTCATCGATAGAGACATTAACCGCCAATACTGTAACAGAACCAACAACGAACGCGTATATGAAGAAGAGTGAGATTGCACCAAAGAACACTGCTTTAGTTGTCATTAAAGCCGCCTTCTCAAGAGCATTTTCTATTTTTCTTTTTACTCTAGTCATTTTTTTCTATGATTCTTAATTTTGCGCTTCGAGCGCGTGGGTTTTCTTGTAATTCTTTCTCATCAGAGATAATCGGTCTTTTTGTGATTATCTTGAAACTTCCACCTTTTGCTTCATCTCTAAAAACATTTTTAACTATTCGGTCTTCCAAGCTATGGAAAGATATTGCGCAGATTCTTCCTCCACTGTTTAGGACAGAAAGTCCTGCCTTCAAACCATTTTCAATACTTCGCAGTTCGTCATTTATGAAAATTCGTATTCCTTGGAAAGTCTTTGTAGCTGGATCAATTTTGCGTCCAAACATTTTTGGAACCGCGTCAGCTATAATGCGCGCCAATTCCCCAGAAGTCTTAATGGTGTCAATTTTCCTTGTCTCAACAATTCGCTTAGCGATTCTCCATGAGTATTTTTCTTCACCATACTCACGAATAATTCTTTCGAGTTCTTTTTCTGGAAAAGTATTAACAACATTGAAGGCCGTATCAAGTGAATCATCTCCCATCGTCATAAGTAAAGGTTCTTCTCCTTTAAAAGAAAATCCTCGTCCTGACTCCAGAAGTTGATATGTACTGAGTCCAAAATCAAAAATAATTCCGTCTGGAACTTCATCCTTTTCAAGATGATTATCAAGCTCACTAAAATTACTGTTGATTATTTTTACTCTACTTAAAAATTTAGATAAGTTAACCTTGGCTCTTTTTATGGCGTCAGGATCGCGGTCGAAAGCAATCACCCGAACATTCGGAAATCTTTTCAAAATTTCTTCCGTATGTCCACCATCTCCAAGAGTCCCGTCAATTATCAAATCTCCATCTTTTATATTGAGTCCATCAATTGTCTCGTTTAAAAGAACGCTTATGTGTCTCATATAGTCTAGAGGATACCAACCTGTCCTAACTTCTCAGCTAGTTGGTCAGCTTCCAACTCGACCACTTGTTTGTATTCATTCCAAGTTTTCTCATTCCAAATTTCAACTCGACTGTCCACACCAATTAAAGCAACTTTGCTTTTAAGTCCAGCTCGTTTTGCGAGAAATTCTGGTATCAATACTCTTCCTTGAGCGTCGACATCCACTTCGACGGCCCCACCAAAAATGAAGCGGTTAAAACTTCTATTGTCTGATTGGAGAAAAGATCCTTCAGAGAGTCTCTGTGCAACCTTCTTCCATTCATTCAATGTGAGCATGAAAATTGAGCGATCTAACCCAGGAGCAAGAACCACCGTCTTCCCAAGATCTTTTCGAAACTTGGCTGGCAGCGCGACGCGATTCTTGTCATCAATTGTGTGTATAAATTCTCCTATTAACATACCACTTTATCCCACTTCCTTATTATTATACCCCACTCTACCCCACCTGTCTCCAAATTCCTATGTGGATAACTAAAGGCAATATCTATTTGACTCTAAGTTAATTTGTTGTAATATAAACAAAATTGTTACTTATGGAAAATAGCGACACAAAAAAACCCATGGTATGGGTGCACAATCCAGATGTTAAGGTAGCTGAGCATGTGCCTCTCGAAAAGGTAAAAAAAGAGATACAGGAAACAAAAAAAATACCCCTTGGAATATTCCCACTTGGAGTACTAATGGAAATGATACAGACAGCAACCGGCCAATAAGGCCGGATTTTGTTTTTCCCAAAAACTCCCGCTTTCTTTTTCAAAAACCCACCGCAGGACGACGGTCCAAGATGAGAAATCCGCCAGCAGGCGGATTATCGTGTTTTTAAAAAAGAAAGTTAGAAAAGATTTATTCTTCCTTTTTAGGCTTCATCAAAGGGAAAAAGACAGTTTCTCTAATTGGTTTATTTACCAAAAAAGCAAAGAGCCTATCTCCATAAGCAAATCCAAATGCTGGAGGCATTCCATGTTCTAACATTTCAACAAATTCAAAATCTGGCATCATGGCTTCATCGTCCCCTGCTTCAATAAGTTTTCTTTGTTCTTCAAAACGATTCTGCTGATCGATTGGATCGTTAAGTTCTGAAAAACCGTTAAAGACCTCTGCTCCTCCTAAAATTAGCTGACATCTTTCAACAATCTCTGGATTATCAGCACAACTTTTAGCCAATGGAGAAACTAATTTTGGATGATGAATAAGCCAAGTTGGTCCCGCTATTTGCTTGCGACACCATTTCCAAAGAGTATCAGTGAGTCTTTCTCGATTTTCTCCTTCATACGAAACACCAAGCTCGTTTAGTTTTTCTTTCATTTCTTCAGTCGAAGCAGACAACACGTCGATTCCAGTTTTTTCTTTAACGTATGGAACATATTCTATAGTTTGCCAAGCTGGCTCCAGATCAACCTCCATTTCTTTTATTGTAAATTTGTAAGTGCCGAAAGTTTCCTGCACTACCTGCTTTAACATTCTTTCAGTGAAAACCATACCCTCTTTATAATCCATATATGCAGCGTAGAATTCATGGTTAGTGAATTCTTGTAAATGTTCAGGGCTGGATCCTTCATTTCTATATACTCTTCCAATTTCAAACACTCTAGGGAAACCTGCAGCAAGTAATCTTTTTTGCCACAACTCACCAACGCTAATTCGTAAATATACATCAATGTCAAAATCATTATGATGCGCCTTAAAAGGTCGCGCCTCTGCCCCACCAGTTGTTATCTCTAGTGTGGGAGTTTCAACTTCCAAAAATCCTTCATTTAAAAGAAAGTTACGTGTAGAAGACCAAAATTGTGCTTTTTTTATAAATATTTCTTTTAGTTCTGGATTCATAAGGATATCTAGATATCTCTTACGATACCGCTCGTCATCATCTGTAATCCCGTGCCACTTATCTGGAAGAGGTAAAATACTTTTTGATGCCATCATCCAATCAGTAACTAAAATACTTTGTTCTCCTCTGTCTGTTGTAAAAAATGTTCCTGTTACAGATACGAAGTCTCCAATATCTACAGTATTAAAAAATAGATCGAATTTCTCTTCTCCAATCTCATCTTTTTTTAGGACAGCTTGGAGTTTTGCTGTTCCATCAAAAAGAGGAATAAATAGTATTGCTCCCTGTCCACGAACGGCCATCGCTCTACCGGCCACAGATTTTGTCTCTGTGCTTTTGGATAAATTATCAAAATCATTTTTCACTTCAAGTAGCGAAAAATCTCTTGGAACCCTAGCAGGAAAAGCCGACATTCCGGCTTGCTCTAGTAGTTTTATTTTATTTTTTCTTATTTCTTTAAGTTCTAGTTCGGCGCTCATATGTGTTTATTATGACCGAAAAAGAATATAACTCAAAATCGATACTATATAATATCGGTAATTTTATATTCAATCTCTCCTTTTGGAGTTTTAATAACAAAAACATCCCCCTTCTTTTTATTAAGAAGACCGGAACCCAGTGGAGAGTGGTAAGAAATTTTCCCTTCTGCCATATCAGCATCTTCTGCTCCAACAATTGTATATTCTATTTTATCTTTTGATCCAGATTTTTGAACAACAACTTTACCACCAACATTCACAATGTCTTTTGACTTTGTGTTAGATGACATTATTTTTGATTCTTTTATAATCTCTTCTATTTTTCTAATTCTGTCTTCTAGTTTTGCTTGATCTTCTCGTGCTTGATGATATTCTGCATTTTCTGACAAATCTCCAAGATCCTTTGCAAATTTAAGAGCCGCCAATATTTCTTGGCGCTTGTTAGTCTTTAGCTCTTCGAGTTCTATCTCGAGCTCTTTTTTTCTTTCTAATGATATAAATTCTTCACTCATAACGAATGAGGTATTCTACTATTCTGTGACGCCAGAGTCAACCTGCTGAAAATAATTAGGGGACGATAATCTCAGATTGTCGAGCGCCTCCCTCATTATAAAAGAAGCGCTTGGGGCTTGCTCTTTTGGCCCTTTTTCCATAAGTAAAACAAAAGCGTATTTTGGATTTTCATACGGGAAAAATCCTGTGACCCAAGAGTTAGTGTGAGTCTTAAGTGCTCCCACCTGAGCAGTTCCGGTTTTTGCTGCGATTTCTAAATCAATCAAATTTAGGGCAATTGCAATTCCCTCCTCAACAGACAATTTCATCCCCTCTTTTACTGGAATATAATTTGTTTTATTTATATCTAAAGTTTCTTTTTTAGACTGCTCTCCCAAAAAAATTGTTGGTGTAACCAAAGACCCTTCACTTGCAATACCTGCAATTGCCCGAACCATTTGAATTGGGGTAACTTGAAAGCCATACTGCCCAATGGAAGTGTGGTATGTGTCTCCGACTCTCCAAGGGTCTCCAGGAAAATATCTTGCTTTCCACTCGGGAGTAGGAACAGACCCGCCAATCTCTCCAGAAATATTAACCCCAGTTTCTGTTCCCAGACCGAATAATTTTGAATATTTTTCTATTCCCCTTATTCCAATCCCTTTCTGATCTTGGAATCCTCCTCCTATTTCATAAAAATAAACGTTCGAAGAAACCGCAAGAGCATGTCTCATATCCACGTATCCGTGAGCCTTGTTGTCTTTAAAAACTGAGGACAATTCAGGAAAATACGGATTTGGAATTTCTATCTGCCCCGAACTGAAAATCTCCTTTTCTGGAGAAATAACACCTTCTTCTAATGCCCCAATGGCCACATAAGGCTTCACGATCGATCCGGGAGTATAGAGACCTGAAACAGCCTTATTAAGGAAAGGACTTCTTCTGTCGGTCAAATAAGAGGAAATGAGTGCCCTATCTTCTCCTTCAGTCATAACCTGAGGGCTAAACTCAGGAGCGCTGGTTATTACAATTAATTCGCCAGTTTCTATATCCATCACGATTCCCGCTCCTCCACTATAAATCCCGGCTTCAACATAATGATTTATTGCACCATAAACCGAAGCTTGGAATTCTTTATCTATTGATAGGGAAATATTTTCTCCTGGAACAGAAGAAACCACAATGTTTGAATTTTGTTTATTTCCGAGAGCGTCTTCTTCAATTATCAATCTTCCATTTTTCCCAGACAAAACATCATTCATGTCTTTTTCTATACCAGCTTTACCTTCTGAATAAAGCCTCCAGTAGTTTCCGCTTTTATCTTTTGCGGGATATGAGGTGTAGCCAAGCAAAAGCCCAAATCCACCACTTTCGGTGTACTTTCTTAATAAGAAGTCTTCTGCTCCTTGTTCATTCCAAGCCAACTCTCTTCCGTATCTATCATAAATAACACCTCTTTCTGCAAAAAGTGGTTTTGCATTAATACTATTCTCTTCGCTCAAAGCTACATAAAAGTCTCCTTTTTTAATTTGTAAAATACCTATCTTAAATATAAAAACAACACCAACAAGGAGACAACTGAGAGAAAATAGTCTAACTGTACTTAGCCCAATTGGTCTCTCTATCTTTCCTTCAAATTGATGCTGATCAAAGAGTGGAATATTTTTTGAATCCAAAAAAATTTCATCTGGATCAATTTCTAAATATACTTTTTTCTTTTTCCAAAACATAAATTAAATATTTAAAAATCTCTTTTTTAAAAAAGATACCAACAGAATAAAAACTAGGGTCCCAATTGAGATTAGAGGAAAAAACAAAAACCTATCTTCTTTTGGGAAAAACCACATCTCGTAAGGTAGTAAAATTAGAAGTATTTCGTATGTGTTTCTGAAAGATAAAATATAAACAAAAGATATTAAAAAAACTGCCCACCAAGGTAAAAATACCGCCAAAATTAAAATTAGAAGGAAAGAAATGACCCTGATTATCATATAAACCAGAGTATAACACGAGCTTATTTTTTCCTTATTTTTCTATAAGCAAACCTAGAAATAAGGTAAATGAAAAAGATTAAAAGACCATAGGTTAGAAGAGCGGAAGATAAAATAAAATATAGGCTATTTAATGAAAACTTGTATACACCGAGTGCCGGCTTTTCTACGTATTTAACAGCAGGAGACTCTTCTTTCTTTGTATCAATTGCAATCTCACCTTCTTCTGCCGTCTCTTCAGTGTTTGTCTCAGCGCTTAACTCTTCACTCTTTTCTTCAACCTGAGCAATTTCTTCAAAGATTATATTCTTTACTTCATTCCTTGTCTCTTCAAGAAAACCAAAAGATTCTCCAATGGTTTCAGCCACAACCGGAGGAGTTGAAGAGATTATTTTGTTTTCCAAATTATCAAGATCCGCAAAAATCTTATCTTCTGAAAGTTCAGTCTCTTTTTCTTCTATTTTATTTGCAACAAAAAATAAAAGCGGAGGAGCCTCACTGTCTTCTATTAAAATAGTAGTAGCAGAATCTTTATCCTTCCCAGATTTTGTATTTACTATTATTGGTTTTATTTCGTGATTACCTTCTGTTACTTTCCATTCAATAGAAATAACTTGTCCAGACAAAGGCAAAACTGTGAAAGACCTCTCTCCAATTAGAGTTTCCTCGTCATACCACTCAATATCACCATATAAATTATCACTTTTCTGCCCATTAAAAACAAAAGTGAAGAGCGTTACAATCTCTCCCTCTTCTGGAGATTTTTCTGACATCCAAACTGACTCTTTTGGAATACCGCTGAGAGCAAAGACAGAAAACGCAGAAGAGAAAAATAAAGCTGGCAATAAGATAAAAAGAATTTTTTTCATTATTATTTATTATAAACTAAAGGATTAGAAGAGCAACGGAACAGAACAGACCAACAAGTGACATAAATATTAGGACTGTATCCAAAAAACTATAGAATTTTAACTTTTTTTCTTTACCATCGCCCTCCCCTTCTCTTATGATCATAATTCTTGGTCTCCTAGAATTATGATTAATTAGAAAATTTTTCCCATCATAAGCCTGTCCATCAAAAATATCTGAGATATAACCTGGGACAATCATCCTTCCTTTTTCTAGAAGTATTTTAAATATCCCAGACTTTGCATTAAATTTAAAGTAACCCAAAAAATTAGTTTTTACAGACTCAGATATTTTCCCAAAGTTATCGAATAAGTTAATAGTAGCGCCAGATATCACCTCACCATCTGAGCTGTATAGTCTTCCCCAAGCTCTTTCTTCAAAGAAAATAAATATAAGTTTTATAAACAAGGCAAGACATCCGATCAGAGCAAGAAAAGTAAGAACTCCTTGTGGAATTTTTCCAGAGAAATCAGCTATTTCCCCGATAACTGGATTGTGGTTATCAATTATCTCTTTTATATCCTCTGTTTCAATAATTCTACCCTCATAATTTTTTGAACCTTCGAAAGTAAGGGTTGGTGGAATAGCGTCTGTCGACTGCGCAATTGTAACTGTAGATTCTTTTGTTAAACTACTCGCAAATAAATTTGTAGCCTTTCCATCATTGGCCAAAATAGAGGCATCGTCGATCGCCAAAACAGCTGAACCAGATTTTTTTGCCTTAAAGTTAACTCCAAAAACTAAACCTTTATCTCCCGTGAACCCAGGGTTTAAAATAATTCCCTCAAAAACTATTTCATTTTCCGCAGAAATAGAAGATGGGTTTCTAAGCCAAAAATCAACCAAACCGCCATCAATTGTAACTGACTCCAGATTTAGTATCTCATTATCAAAAACAAGCTTGCCGGTAAAAGAGTTAACGCTTTTACCCTCAGTGTTTACATAAATTTTTGTTGAAAAACTATCCCCTTGAGAAACTTGTCCGTTGTTTTGATTTTCAATAAAGAAAAATGCCCCGAAACTATCTCTCGGGAAAAAAAAGAAAACTATTAAAATGAGTAGGAAGTATTTTTTCATTATTTTATTCTTCTCCTATATTTTATTGAAAAAATCACAATAATGAAAGCCCCAACCAAAAGAAGTGCGACTATGCCGTTTTTATCTGGTATAGAAACAACAACCTCTGAAAAGTTTCCGGCATTGTCATATGCCCTAACTATGATATTGCCTTTGCCAGATTGAGTAGACAAAACATAGGGACTTAATGCAGGGACAAAAGTTTCTCCGCCGTCTTCCGAGACCTCGAAGTGGCTTAAGCCCGAGGCGGTGTCATATGTATCAAAAATCAAAACAAATTTTCCTTCAGCAATATTTTTATGTTGAATTATTTTTGCCTCAAACTTTGCAGGTGGAACCACGTCAGATAAAGTTTTTTGTTCTTCTTTCAGAAAACCAGATACTCTGATGGTTTTTTCAAACAAAAACGGATTAACAACCGTTCCCATTCCATCACTCAAATAGATGCTTCCTTCATTAAAAATAATTTTACTTTCTCCTTCTTTTATTCCCTTAAAAATCAAAGTTACTATCTCTGTGTCACCAAAAACTCCGAACTCAGGTAAAGCTGTCCCCACAATCCCACCTGGGATAATTCCTTCCATTTTAACACTTGACCCATTTTGGGTTGGTCTTAAAACCCAGTTTGTAATAACGCTTCCACTGTCATTAGAACTTACATACTGGATATTCTCATCATCAAAATTTATCTCTAAAGAAACCCCGTTAACCGGAGAAGCTCCGTTCTTCATTAGTATTTTTACCTGAACTTCTTCCCCAACTTTTATATTATTTTGTGATTCAAAATAAAATGTTTCGAAGTCAACAGCAAAAACATCCCTTGAAAGAAGTAGTCCTGACAGTATTAAAATAATTAGTATTTTTTTGATCATAATATTACCCTGTCCAATAATAAGCCATTATAGAGAAATCTGACATATCAACTTTTTGGTCTTTATTCAAATCAACATTTTCTGGAACAGAGTCTCTTTTATACCAATAAGCCAGTATTGAAAAGTCGACCAAGTTAACCCTGCAATCATCCGACAAATCAGCAGGAATATCACACTCATCGGCAATACCAAATGGAACACCTATTGGAAAATTCAAAATTCTAGAAAAAACACTCACCACTCCTCCGGATGAAGAATTACTCTTTGCAAAATGAAATCCCTTTAAAAAACCCGAATAAGAAAAATCTTTTTCGTATTTACCGCTCATGTCAGAGAAGACAGACCCAGAAGGAATTGGCTCGTCGTCTATATAAATATTAACGAGTGCACCTGGGGCGGTTTCCCCTTCTATTTTAAAATTAGAAATACCCTGAGAAACAGAAATTGAAGGAGGTATAAAAACACCCTCTATACTAACTTCGAGATTGTCAGATATTTTAACTGGAATGGTATAAACAATAGATCTTCTGCCATAACTATCTGTCGCAGAAAAAGAAAAAGTATAATTACCAATAGGCAAGGACGGCATTCCTACAAAAAATCTCGCGTCAAGTCCTGCGTATACAGTTACCAAATCCTGCCCATCCAAAAGCATTGTTACTGGAGAAAACGGATAAGCGATACCACTAAAAGAGATTGAGGGAGAAGTCATTATTGGTATATAACCTCCACCGCTAACACCACCCTCTTCCTCTTCTATAACTTCTTCAGTTGTAGTTGAGGCAACAATGGCTGTTATACTAACAGTTGTTGTTACAGTTGTGTCAGCCTTTGAAATAGAAGGTGCGAATAATACAAATAGTAAAATTAAAAAAAACTCAAGGTGGTCACCAAGGTTTTTTTTAAAACTAAACATATTACTTGCCTTTTTCTGATAAAGATTTTTCAGCTTCAAGTCTTGCGAGGCTTTTTTCTGCTTGAGATACAATCCATCTGTTGTATTTCTTTATTGTTGTTTTTAGTATCAAGAAAACAATAATACCTGCAATTATCAAAAAGATAATTAGGTGCCATGGGAAGACCCAGAATTTAAATGACATTGGATCCATTTCGCCCCCTGTTGCCCCAAAAGACAAATTAAGGGTAGCGGTATATTTTCCAAAAGCAAAGTTTTTCCATTCAAATCCAACCTTCTCAAAGAAGGAAGCTTTTTCTGAAAGAGGCTCTACGGAATTACCATCATCATTCCAAACAACTTCAAATCGTCTAATGCTTTCTGGTAGAACATTTCCGTCAACTGGGTTGGCCATTAATTTAGCGGCTCCTCCCCCGAAAATATTTTCTATATTAACGAAACCATCTGGTTTTACTCTATCACTTCCGCTATTTTGAAATCTGTAAGTAAAAGAAACGGGAAGAGCTGTAAAAAATGTTTGATTATTAACAGTTGCAAACTCTAGAATTCCACCCTCTTCATCAATCTCTCCGTTCACTCTAAGTAGGACTAGAACTCCAGTTTTTGCTCCAATAGACAACTGAGAACCTGAACCCTCTGGAGGAACTGTTCCGAAAAATATAGTAGCAAAATATCCTCCTGGCTCTGCTTCAGACGGTATTTTTATTGTGAAAGGAACGATCTTAGATTCTCCTGGCTGAATAACGATATTAGGGTTAGTTCTTATCCAAGTAGCAAGATCTGTCTTTTCTTCCAAGAAAGCAGGTGTTCCACTTTCCCCTCTTGCTTCGAAGTTTGCATAAGATGTATACAAATTCTGAGTCACATCTGTGTCGTTATACAGAATGATGCTATCAATTATTTCCTCCCCTGCATCAGCTGAAACTTCAAATCTAACAGGAGAAACTGTAAGGGCGTTAGCGCTTGGGGAAAAAACAGCAAAACACAAGATGAAGAGAGAAACTATGACTATTTTTTTATAAAATAACTTCATTGTTTTTTTCATATTTTTTAGAAGTTTCCTGTTGCTATATATGTAAGTGTGGTTGTGTAAGTTCCCGCTTCAGTTGATCCAGCAATGTTTGCAAGATAATACATGTCGATGAATTGAGTTGATGTTGAGTTGGAGCTTGAGGCGAATTCAGTAGTTGTTCCAGCCACGAAGTTCCAGTCAGGGTTAACCTCAAAAGAATAGTCGTATCCAGAAGTTGCACGAACCGCAGCAGTAGAAGAAGCTGAGATTGCAAATTGTTCTGTTCCTGGTGTTCCGTTTGTATCGTTCGTAATTGTCGCAACAGAAATTGTATTTCCTCCTGATGTTAGTGTTGAACCACTGTATGTTATTGAGAATCCAGATGAAGCGTTTGTAGAGATTGTTAGATTGTGAGCTGCAGTTGCTGATCCACTTCCTGCTCCATCATATGTAGCGTATCGTGGACCTCCTGATGTTAGAGTTCCGAAACCAATTGCGTTGTCAGAGATTGTGAAAGTGATTGTTGGGTCGACGGTTGCTGTTACAACAACTTGGTCGTTATCAATAACATCAATAGATGAAGTTCCAACATCTCCAAATGTTCCCGCAACTGCAACAGTGTGTACTGTTGCAGGTCCGCCTGTGATAAGTTGAGAGTCTCCAGTTGCAGCAGTTACTGCATTTGTTCCAAGTCTAACTCTTATACATCTATCAGCAGTAACAGTGTCTGTTCCAGAAGTAATTATAACCGCAGTTGCAGATGTAGAGATTCCCCATGTAGCACCTGAAGGAGACGTTCCCAATGTGTTTTCTGTAAATGTTCCTGTTGTACAAGAACCAGCCACGTTATTATCCGCGAAGTCTATGTCGTTAAAGTTTAGTCCTGTTGGGCTAGATGAAGGCATAGAAAATCCTGCAAAGTTAACAATGATTGTTCCAGCGGCAGAAACTCCTGTTGGTGTAGTGAATTTCAACTCCAAGTTTGTCGCTGTTCCGTCTGCTAATCTCGACATTGCAGCTGAAAGGTTCATAACATTAGCTCCTTTTGCACTATTTTGAACAAAAGCAAAAACTCCCAACAAAAGAACCAAAGAAAAAACGAAAAGGAATTTAGATTTGCCCATACTTACTTTTCTAAAAAAATTATAATTCATATGTTTATTATTTTACCTAAAAATGGTGCTTATGTGCAAGGAAAAGCGGGGAAAACTTTAGAAATTTCCTGTTGCAATGTAATTAATCGTCGTCTGATAACTTCCCGCTTCAGTTGATCCAGCAATGTTTGCAAGATAATACATATCTATGAATTGAGTTGATGTTGAGTTGGAGCTTGAAGCGAACTGAGTTTCAGTTCCAGCAACAAAATTCCAGTCAGGGTTTGTTCCAAAGTTATAGTTGTATCCAGATGTTTCTCTAACGGCCGCAGTTGAAGAACCTGAAATAGCGAACTGCTCTGTTCCAGCGGTTCCATCTGTATCGTTCGTAATTGTTGCAACAGAAATTGTATTTCCTCCTGATGTTAGTGTTGAGCCACTGTATGTTATTGAGAATCCAGATGAAGCGTTTGTAGAGATTGTTAGATTGTGAGCTGCAGTTGCTGATCCACTTCCTGCTCCATCATATGTAGCGTATCGTGGACCACCGCTTGTTAGAGTTCCGAAACCAATTGCGTTGTCAGAGATTGTGAAAGTGATTGTTGGGTCGACGGTTGCTGTTACAACAACTTGGTCGTTATCAATAACATCAATAGATGAAGTTCCAACATCTCCAAATGTTCCCGCAACTGCAACAGTGTGTACTGTTGCAGGTCCGCCTGTGATAAGTTGAGAGTCTCCAGTTGCAGCAGTTACTGCATTTGTTCCAAGTCTAACTCTTATACATCTATCAGCAGTAACAGTGTCTGTTCCAGAAGTAATTATAACCGCAGTTGCAGATGTAGAGATTCCCCATGTAGCACCTGAAGGAGACGTTCCCAATGTGTTTTCTGTAAATGTTCCTGTTGTACAAGAACCAGCCACGTTATTATCCGCGAAGTCTATGTCGTTAAAGTTTAGTCCTGTTGGGCTAGATGAAGGCATAGAAAATCCTGCAAAGTTAACAATGATTGTTCCAGCGGCAGAAACTCCTGTTGGTGTAGTGAATTTCAACTCCAAGTTTGTCGCTGTTCCGTCTGCTAATCTCGACATTGCAGCTGAAAGGTTCATAACATTAGCTCCTTTTGCACTATTTTGAACAAAAGCAAAAACTCCCAACAAAAGAACCAAAGAAAAAACGAAAAGGAATTTAGATTTGCCCATACTTACTTTTCTAAAAAAATTATAATTCATATGTTTATTATTTTACCTAAAAATGGTGCTTATGTGCAAGGAAAAGCGGGGAAAACTTTAGAAATTTCCTGTTGCAATGTAATTAATCGTCGTCTGATAACTTCCCGCTTCAGTTGATCCAGCAATGTTTGCAAGATAATACATATCTATGAATTGAGTTGATGTTGAGTTGGAGCTTGAAGCGAACTGAGTTTCAGTTCCAGCAACAAAATTCCAGTCAGGGTTTGTTCCAAAGTTATAGTTGTATCCAGATGTTTCTCTAACGGCCGCAGTTGAAGAACCTGAAATAGCGAACTGCTCTGTTCCAGCGGTTCCATCTGTATCGTTCGTAATTGTTGCAACAGAAATTGTATTTCCTCCTGATGTTAGTGTTGAGCCACTGTATGTTATTGAGAATCCAGATGAAGCGTTTGTAGAGATTGTTAGATTGTGAGCTGCAGTTGCTGATCCACTTCCTGCTCCATCATATGTAGCGTATCGTGGACCACCGCTTGTTAGAGTTCCGAAACCGATTGCGTTGTCAGAGATTGTGAAAGTAATTGTTGGATCTACGGTTGCCGAAATAACAACCTGATCATTGTCGATAATATCTACGGTTGAAGTAGCAGAATCCCCTGT
>JAGOTH010000011.1:3895-26457 GCA_018061865.1 Minisyncoccota bacterium | reverse complement strand
ACTGGTATTCCAACATCGGGAAAATCATATCTCGCGAAACAGCTCGCCGACAAAGTCGGCGGTATTGCTGTTTTGTTTGATAATTTTCGGGAAAATCTTGCACAAGAGGAGCAATACAAAAAATGGACAAATTTTTATCTTGATGTAGACGAAAAAGAATACCTAACTAAAACAAGTCCTGAAAAACAATGGAAAAATCTTGTAGCACAATCCGAAGGATTGTGGCCTGCTTTTTTGCAAGAAATTGAGAAGTACAAAAATGAAACAAAACCTGTGATTTTTGAATGTGTAAATATACTTCCTCATATTGCAAAAAAACATTTAGATTTTTCCGGAATTGTTTTGATAGGAAAATCATACGAGGAAATATTGGAAAGAAATATAAAATCTCCTCGTTGGGGCAATACTCACGAATTGCAAGCTTTAGAGGCAAAAACATTTTTTGAAATTGAACGACCACATTACAAAGCAGAAGCAGAAAAATATGGATATGAGGTTTTTGAAAATTATGATGACGCGTTTAATAAAGCACTAACTTTAATTTAATGAATAAGAATTTAAAAATACATCTCGATACAGATTTTGGTGGTGATATTGACGATATCTGCGCTTTAGCGTTCTTGTTAAAATCGCCCGAAGCCGAAATAACTGGTATCACTACAGTTGCAGAAAATGGTGGAAAAAGAGCAGGCCAAGTTCAATACACTCTAAAAATTTCTGGTAGAGAAAATATCCCCGTAAAAGCAGGAGCAGACAACGCTGGTGGATTTTATCCTACGGAACTTGGCCTTCCCCCAGAAGAAAAATATTGGCCAGAACCAATTACGCCTCTTAAAAATTTGATTGATGAAGCACTAGAACTTTTGAAGCAGAGTATTGACCAAGGCGCAATTATTGTTGCCATTGGCCCACTCACAAATTTGTATCTTCTTGATATTAAATATCCTGGCATATTGAAACAAACAGAAATATTTTTTATGGGAGGATATGTTCACTCTCCTCGACCTGGTTTTCCTGACTGGAAAAACGAATGGGACTTTAATAAGCAAATTGATATCAAATCAGCGAAACATGTTTTTGCAAACTCAAATATTACATTGGTTCAACTTTCAGTGACCGAAGAAACTTTTATAACAAAAACTGACCTTGAGTTACTTAAAAAAGCAGGACTGCTTGGAGAACTTCTAGCGCGCCAAGCAGAAGAATGGGAAAAAGATGAAAAAATGGCTGAGAAATACATGGATTGTGAAAACATTCCCAAAGACATTATAAATTTCCAATATGATCCACTAACTGTTGCGGTTGCTTTAGGTTGGAACGGAGTTGAAATTGAGGAGTTGTCTTTGGTTGTCGAGGAAAAAGATAACATTCTTCATGAGCGTATTGATAATACAGGAAAAATTTTTAAGGTAGTGACGAAAGTAGACGGAATAAAATTTAATAAATTCTGGTTGGAGAAAATTATAAAAAATTAAGTTGTTTTAATTTGTATCTCGGCTTCGCCGAGATTTCAATGTTGTGTATTTTCTTTCTTAATGCCCGCCCCGCCAAAATCCCGCCAAAAAATCCCAAAGCACGCGAAGCAAATTTTGCGAAATACTTTCCCCCAAACCCCCAGCATTTCGCAAAATTTCGCTCGCGTTCCGCATTTGCATTTCTGCACACCACATCCTTTTTAAAAGATTGTGTGGTGTGCAGAGCGTTTCCCCGTACTTCTGCTTCAGCAGAAGCTCTGTGCTTCGCACAGAGGCGCTTCAGCGCGCGGGGAACGCTATGATACTTTGTTTTGAAAATAGGTTCTGATATGGTTTAATAAACACACCATAAGCGAACTAAATGATTTTGAAGAAGACAAGGAGTGGGCGTTGCGAAGCAACGCCCACGCTGTTTCGCCCGTTTTCGCCAATGAATTCAGGGTTCGGAAATCGGCACCGCCTTCGGCGATGTGAATGGTTTTTTCGGAAAGGAGGAGGTTCGGAATCAGAAGCAATTTTGACTAAATTCAAAAAGAATTTTTGTTCTCAAATATTTTTTGTTATACTAGAAATGTTGAATCCATTATTAGTAAGTTGGCAGAAATGGCTATTCTAGCTTTCTAACTTACGTTAGGATTCAACACTAGAGTAGCCATTTCTGCCTTATGAAAAAAATATATGTCACAAAAATTCTTTTTGTACGCTCGCAAGAGTACCGATGTCGAGGATAAGCAGGTGTTATCTATTGAAGCACAACTCACCGAATTGCGGGAGTATGCCAAGCGAGAAAATCTGAACATCGCCCAAGAGTTTATCGAAAAACAATCTGCGAAAATTCCAGGTCGTCCAGTTTTTAATAAAATGATTTCTTGTATTGAAAAGGGCGATGCAGATTCTATTCTCGCATGGCATCCTGATAGACTTGCCCGCAATTCGGTGGATGGAGGTCGGGTGATTTATCTCCTCGACACAGAAAAACTTGCGAGCTTAAAATTCCCGACATTTTGGTGTGATTCCACATCACAAGGTAAATTTATGTTGAACATGGCTTTCGGGCAAAGCAAATACTATGTGGATTCTCTTTCCGAAAATACCAAAAGAGGACTTCGCCAAAAAGTTAGAAATGGAGATTATCCAACGCTTGCTCCTGTTGGTTATATAAATGATAGTAGAACCAAAACTGTTGTCGTTGATAAAAAGAAAGCGAAAGTTATTAAGCAAGCGTTTGAGATATATGTAAAAGGAAACCAAAGGTTAGAAGATATCGCAAACTTTTTGGCGAAGCATAATATCATTTCGAAAAGAGGAAACATTGTTCATAAATCTCGTGCGACTTCTATTTTATCAAATCCTTTTTACACTGGACTATTTAGATATGGTGGTGAAATTCACGAAGGAAAGCACCAGCCAATCATAACAAAGAAACTTTTTGATCAGGCGCAGGAAATGTTGAAACTTCGCGGTAAACCAGATAGAAAAGCAAAGAATGAACCTCAACCATTTTGCGGACTAATTTCTTGCGCTTCATGCGGAATGATGATAACTGGCGAATACAAGGTTAAAAAGCAGAAAAATGGAAATGTTCACGAGTATATTTATTATCACTGCACAAAGAAAAACAAAATGGTTAAATGTCCTGAACCTTGTATTCGCCAAGAGGAATTAGACAATCAATTATCATCCTTAATTCAAAAAGTTTCTTTACCCAAAAACTGGGCGATTGAACTCAATCGTCTTGCTTTGCAAGACCACAAAAATTCTTCCCAGTCTTTGACTGCTTGTGTGAAAGAGAAACAAGAAAAGATTTTTAATATTTCACAAAAGTTAGAGCGACTTCTAAATGGTTACCTTGACCAAGATATTGAAAAAGAAATATACCGTTCCGAAAAATCTAAATTATTACTTTCTAAGAAGTCGCTCGAAGAAGAAATCTACAATCTTTCACACAAGCAAAATGATTGGCTCGAACCCTTCCAAAACTGGTTAGAAGTCGCACAAAATATAGACAAAATTGCTTCCGATACAGACCTTTTTGCGAAAAAGGTCTGTGCCAAAGAAATCTTTGGCTCGAACCTCCTCCTTTCCGAAAAAACCATTCACACCGCCGAAGGCGGTGCCGATTTCCGAACCCTGAATTCATTGGCGAAAACGGGCGAAACAGCGTGGGCGTTGCTTCGCAACGCCCACTCCTTGTCTTCTTCAAAATCATTTAGTTCGCTTATGGTGGCCTCGATAGGAATCGAACCTACATTACAACTTCCGCAAAGTTGCGTCCTATCCATTGAACGACGAGACCGCGTGATCCCCGGAAATAAAGCGACGGGATCAGTCGTAAAAGGAGAATAGCAAAAGAACTAACTATCTCAAAATTATTATTTTGCCCAAGCTTTCAACTCATCTAATGTTGCCTCTCCACAAATCCACTTTCCTGTATTTGTGTTTATTAAGAAAGGAACTCCCCCACAAAAACCTTTGTCGTGAGTTTCTAATAATTTCAAATTTTCATCATTGTGCCAAACTTCAAAGCTGTCCACTTTAACGCCGAGTTCTTTTTCGACACTTTCAATAAGAGGTTTGATTTTAATACAGTGTGGACACTCTTCTCCGTAAAATTCAAGTAAATGAGACATGGTTTATAGTTATTAGTCCCGACGAAAGTCGGGATCCCGATTAAAGGTCGGGATTTATAGTAAATACCGACGGTGAAATTTTAACACAAATCAAAAACCCGCACGAACGCGGGATTTTTGATTACTTTGCCATTTTGGCTATTTTTGACTTTCGGCGAGAAGCAGTATTTTTCTTCATTATTCCTCTCTTTACTGCTTTGTCGATTGCCTGATATGCACTAGATAGACTTTCTTTTGTTACTTTAGTTGCCTTAGAAAGTTTTTCGATATTTTTTATCTCATCTTTCATTATCTTCTTCTTTCTATCGTTGAAGACCTTCTTTCTCTTGGAAACTCGGATTGCCTTTTTAGCTGATTTTGTAATTGCCATTTATTTTAATTAGTTATTTTAGATTTTATCGCACGCCGAGACACGGACGATTGACTTCCCTATCCTAACCTGATTTTGGCTGTTTGTAAAGTTAGAGAGTTAACCTTAAATTGATATCTTTTTGTTATACTAGGAGTACTTATGATAGCCAGAATCGAAGGGAAAATAATCACGGTTTCAGACAAATCATTGATCGTGGATGTTCACGGCGTTGGATTTCGTCTATATGTCCCGATTGACACTATTGCCAGAAACTCTGAAAGGGCTGGAGAGAGTATTTCCCTACTAACTCATCTGAATGTAAAAGAAGACGCCCTTGATCTATATGGATTTGAAACGGGAGACGAGCTTAGGTTTTTTGAAATGCTTATTTCTGTTTCTGGCGTTGGACCAAAGTCCGCCCTTTCAATTGTCTCAATCGGCGCTATTGATTCACTCAAGAAGGCCATCGGTTCTGGAGACACTGGATACCTCACAAAGGTGTCAGGAATAGGCAAAAAGACTGCGGAGAGGATCGTGATTGAACTTAGAGATAAGCTAGCTCTTCTTGGCCATACGGCAGAATATGGAGAATTGTCAGGAGAAACTGATGTTGTGGCTGTTCTTGAAGAACTTGGTTATTCACGAGAAGACGCCCGAGGTGCACTAAAACAAATTTCAGAAAACACAACCGGCACAAGCGCTCGAGTAAAAGAGGCCCTAAAAATACTGGGTCAAAAAAACTTTAACTAAAAATCCGCCCTCTATGGCGGAATATTTAAAACTCTCCAACAACCCAAGACGCAGACATTAGTAAAAGAAAATACTTGCGCTCTTTTCCATAATTATCTTTTGGATTTCCTATATAAAAATATTTATATCCAATCCCTCTCTTTTCTAATTCCTTTTGGAGCCAAAAAGAGTGAGCATCATCATATCTCACAATGCAACTACTTTTTTCTTGATGTGAAGCCAAACAAAGATTTAAAACTTTATCGTTTGGCTGATTCAAAAAGTTAAGCCTATCTTTATATTCCACAAAAATCGGCTCTGTAGAAAATCTTTGCACAACAACACCTTGTAAAGAATCTGCTTTTGGAGTGTCCCATAACGGAACAACCGGCTCAATCCCTGATTCTTTGCAAACATCAGAAAAATATTTATTTATAATATTTGTCTGTTGAGAAAAAATAGAAGAATAAGACGATTCATAGTGTTTCTTAAAGTCTCTACTTGTCTGTCTTTCATCAGTGCAAACAAGAGTGAGATTTTCACTATTTTTAATACCTTTCCATTCGCCATCCAATATATCTCTTTTATTCAAGCTCTCATGAGTAAAATAAAATTTTACTCCATCGTTTTCAAGTGAGTCGGCCAATTTCTTTGAAAAAGTAAAAGCTTTTTCTGTCCAGCTTGAGTTGGAAGAAATAATATAAATTGTAGGTTCAGCCTTCTTTTGTTCACAAGAAGGACATAAAAAACCAACAATCAAAAGAAAAACGGCTAATATTTTCATTTTTTAAATTTTTATTAAAGTAACATAAAAATTTTCTTTTGTCAAAGCTTGCCCCTGTTCGCTATTCCCTATAACCTATTGGTATGCCTGAACTCCCCGAAGTACAAACGACCGTGAACGGACTAAACAGAACGGTGAAAGGACTCAAGGTTATTGATGTTTGGACAAACCTAAAAACAAAAGATCCTCGCCAAAGAGAAACAATAAAGAGTCCAAAATATTTTTTGGATTTTAAAAAAAGAATAGTTGGCAAAAATATTATTGAGGCCGAAAGAAGGGCAAAAAATATATTAATACACATCTCAAACGGAGAAACAATTCTGATTCACTTAAAAATGACGGGGCATTTAATTTACGGAAAGTATGAGTATGACAAAAAGAACAATGTCTGGAAACCAACAAAAGACGAAAGAGACAGTCTGCATGATCCCTATAATCGTTTTGTGCGAGCGGTCTTTGTTTTAAACAACGGCAAGCACCTGGCTTTTTGTGACACCAGAAAATTTGGAAAAATCGCTATTGAAAAAACTTCTCTTATAAAAGAGTCCAAACACCTCTCTCATCTCGGTCCCGAACCATTAGAAAAATCTTTCACCGCTCTAAAACTAAAGGAGCGACTACTAAAAAAGAAAACTGGAAAAATAAAAAGTGTTCTTCTAGACCAGTCTGTGGTCTCTGGTGTTGGAAATATTTATTCTGATGAACTTCTATGGCTTGCCAGCATAAACCCAAAAAGAAAAATTTCTGAAATAAAAAAGGACGAGTTCCCTAAGATATACAAAGCCATGGTCTCGGTTCTAAAAAAAGGAATTGATTTCGGTGGAGATTCAACCAGTGACTACAGAAATATAGACGGAGAACACGGCAAATTCCACATGAGCCACAATGCCTACAGGAAAACAGGGCAAAAGTGTAATTTAAAAGGATGTAGTGGTATTATAAAGAGAGAAATAATCGGCGGTAGAAGTTCGCACTTCTGCTCCAAACACCAAAAGTAATTATGCCTGGAGAAGATTTTATAAAATTTTTATTAGGAGGATTTTTTCTTCTATTTTTCGTTTGGCTCTTAACAGGAGGACCAGCTAAATATGAAGCAACATATGGACTCGACGAAGATCCATTCCTAAAACCACCAAATCCCCTAGATACGGGAGAGACTTACGGACCCGAAGATGTGCAAAAGCAAGATCTAGGTCTTTAATTAGAAAAATAAAACATTGCAATTCCAGCCGTCACCGATACATTGAGAGACTCTTTTTCTCCTTGCATTGGTATTTCAACAATCTTCTCAGACAAATTCTGAGCTTCTGCAGAAACACCTGTCACCTCGTTGCCTAGAACTAGAGCGATCTTTTCTTTTAATTCAACTTTTTTAATTGGTTCTGATTTATTTGAAATCTCCAAAGAAAATATTTTGTAATCATCATTCTTTGCAGTGACGATTGCCTCTTCTATTGTTTTGAAATATCTAGAAGGAACAGATTTTTCAGCTCCAAGGGCAGTTTTGGCAATCTTACTATTTAGCCGACCGAAACGATCGTTTAATTGCGCAGTTATACCGACAAGAAAAACTTCTTTTATACCAAAGGCGTCAGCTGAACGGAAAACAGACCCAACATTCTCGGCAGAACGAATGTTTTCCAAGATTACGATTATTTCTTTTTTCATTGTGCACCCACTAGGAGTCGAACCTAGGACCATCTCCTTAAAAGGGAGCTGCTCTACCATCTGAGCTATGGGTGCAATATTTACTGCAGATTTAAATACACTACAATAAAAACTACTGTTTTGCAACGGTTTTGAGAGTTAAATAGAGTGTGGGACCGATAGTGCCATCGCCACCAGGAACCCCAAAACAATAAGAAATACAGTTGTTTTACTTATACCAAATCTGTTTTTAATCCATAAAAATAGATCTGTTATTACCAATGAGTATAGTCCTGCGGAGAGCATGTGAATCAACTCCCCGTTACTTTCTAAAATGTGACTAAAAGAATTTTCTAGAAAAATACCGAGGGAGAGGCCCACAATAGTCGAAAATGGAACAGACAGAAATGAAGCAAATTTTGAATATCCCATATCTCGAATAGAAACTAGAAGAGTTGAAATCCTAATTACTTCGTGAAGTAAAATTGGGAGAAGTATAAACAAGAATATTTTTCCCTCACCTGCCACACTACCAAGCACTGCTCCATCTATGGTTGTATGAAAAATCCCAGCAAGTGATACCGATACGAGAAACCAGAAATCAATCTCTCTTTCTTTTTCACTCTCCCCCTCTCCGTGACTATCATGACTGTGTCCATGATCACATTTGCAGGCAATGTGCTTTGCCAATCTTTGACCAAAAAATATTCCTGCCAAAATAAAGACTACTAAAATTGTAGTATCAAAAGAAAAGAGAATGCCTTCCCTCTGATGTTCCAAAAAACCTTCGAAAACTAAAAACCCTAAAAATCCAACTCCCACGGGAGTCAAGATTTGTGCAAACTGATGCAGTCCATGCTTTTTCATTAATAATAAATACTCTCACAGAAAGCTTGATTTAGGAAGTTTTTAAAAGAACAGAAAAGTGATAGGATTTGTGTATGGATATCAAAAAAACATTTATAGCTTCGGTTTTTATAATTTTAGTCCTTGTGATAATCGGTATATTAATAGCCAATAGCCCAAAGGCGCAGGCAAAAAAGGAAGCTCGGGAGAGTTTCGCAATGTGTATAAAAGATAGTGGTGCAATATTTTATGGAGCATTTTGGTGTCCTCACTGCCAAAATCAAAAAGCGATGTTCAAACAATCTGCCAAAACTCTACCTTATGTAGAATGCTCAACAGCCGATGGACAAAACATGACCCAAGAATGTAAAGACTTAGGTATAAAATCTTACCCTACTTGGTTCTATCCCAACGAAACAGTGGGTAATGGCGAACAAACTTTTGAACAACTCTCACTAAACACCTCTTGTCCAATACCAGAAGAAATAAAATAATATGGTAAAAATAATTTCTATATTGTCGCTCTTACCACTGGTCTTTGCCTTGCTTTTACCTTTTTTAAAAAATAAATTTTCGAAACAATCTGCTCTATGGGCAACCTTTATTTTTTCTTTTGGGGCAATAATTGGAAGTTTATATTTCTCAAGTGTCTTACATTATCCACCTTGCGTGCTTTGTTGGTGGGCGAGAATATTTCTCTACCCTACCGCAGTCATTTCACTTATTGGAATAATAAGAAAAGATTTCTCTGCTCACGTTTATAACTTATTTTTATCTGGACTCGCTCTCGTTGTAACTGGATATCATACATATATAACATTCGGAGGAAATGAGCTCATTTCCTGTGGGACAACCGGAAGTTGCTCTGCCCGATATGTTATGGAGTTTGGGTTTGTAACCATACCAACAATGGCCCTTTTCGTGACTTTATTCATATTTATCAATAGTTTTTTGGCATACAGAAAAAATTCTTCTGCTTCAATCTAGATGGACAAAAAGAAGATATCCACAAGCATATAGACTTGTGGATGTTTTTTTATGTATAATATATACGAATCAGTTGTTTCCCAAACGGCTCAAACTCGCTCAGTTTTAAGAGCAACAATTACAGCCGTAAAATATGGCAAACTACTGAACCAGTACATTACAAAAACAAACGCACTCAATCTAACAATTGAATAACAAGATATATAACCCCTTCACCTTTTTATAGAAGGGGTTTTTCTTTTGTGTTTTTTTTATTAAACAAAAAATCTCGAACTTTATCGAGACTTGTTTGAACTGTCTAAAATAAACTTTTCAATTCCGAGAACAATATCTTCTTTACCAGTTTTCGATTCATGATACAGACGAATTATTTCTTCTCCCTGATTTAAGAGTTCCTCTTTTTTATAATTTTTCTTCATTAGAGTTCCGGTTCGAGAAGCCACACCACCTTTCACGGCCTTGATTCCATCTTTAACGGCCCAAAATAATATTCCAAGTATTCCATTTGGATCTTCCCCTTTATCTAGAAGTTTCCTGAAAGCAATCCAGCTACCCAGCTTGTCACGGTCTGACAGTTTATTTACAACAGTGAAAGGGTTAACCTTTTCTTCTTCTCTTTTAAATCCTTCAATAAAAACCCTAGAAACTTTTTTTATTTTTTCTTTCTCATTAGAAGAGATTTCATTTTCTACAAAAACAAAAATGTTGCTTGAATCTTCAAGGTCTGGAAATATATTTATTAACTCTTCCCTCTCTTCTTCATCTTCTCCGAAAAGATAAACGCTCTCGTATAAAGAAACTCCACCAAACATTGAATTCCCTCCGGCAAAAAACAACAATCCTGAAGGTGTCAGGTCTTCTTGTTTTAGAGACTCACGGAAACCGTCAAAAACTTTCTTTATTTCCGCGTCGCGTTTTTCTTTTGGAACATTGAGAAAAAACAGAATCATTATATTTTTATCTTTTTCTTGTATTCAAGATATGGAGCACCGTATCTTCTAGCAAGGATTCTTTCTTCTTCTGCTACAAAAGTAACTTTTGTAAAAAGATAAGAAAAGAAAGATGTAATTACAATCCAAAGAGATCCCCAAATAAACCCAGCCCCGAGCACAGTAAGAAACATTCCAAGATGTGTTGGTGTTCTAGTTATTTTGTATGGACCTTTAAGAAAATTTGAAACGGACAAATTTCCTGAAACTCTATCTTTTTTACCGGACTTTGAAGTGTTCTGTGCCCATAAAATTAAAACTGTACCCAAGATTAAAAAAAAGTAACCGAGTCCAATATTACTAAGGCCTCTATTAGTAGAGAAAAAAATCTCTATGGTTATTCCGACTAAAAATAAAATTAAAAAGACGAGATAGGAGTGGGACAACAACTCATGTATAGAAAGTGGTTTTTTGGGTGTATGACTCATAAAACGAGTATATCTCGTCTAGTGTCCGGCGTCGAGTAGATTCGGCCCAGAAGAGAATGCGACTTTAAGTTTAAAGGGGATATTTATTTTCTTCCAACAAAGAGACATTATATTTTCCATTGTTTCTACCAAAACCTTCTCAACCTGGGGCAGGCTTTTATTATCCACTTCATAAACCAGTTCGTCATGAATCTGTAGTAGAAGTGATGCCTTATCCAAAAGCCCGGCTTTTTTTAATTCTTCCTCACTGTGAAGAATTGCTAATTTTATTATATCGGCGGTAGCGGTTCCCTGAATCGGCGCGTTTGTCGCCATTCTTTCTTGAAATGCTCGGATAAATGGGATTTTTGACCGTATGTCCTTAAATCTCCTTCGTCTTCCAAAAAGAGTCTCTGTATAAAAATTGTTGTAGGCAAACTCTTTTGTCTTGTCTAAATAAGACCTTACGCTTGGAAATCTTTCAAAATAAAGTTTATAAAATTTTTCAGCTTCCTCTCTGGTGCTATTTAAGTTTTGTTTCAACGCGGAAATTCCCATTCCATAAATTATTCCAAAGTTTATAACCTTGGCGCGTCTTCTCATTTCAGCGTCGACTTTATCTTCAGGTACACCAAAAACTTCACTAGCAACGGAGCGGTGAATATCCTTGTCATCAACAAACACTTTGGTTAAAACTTTGTCTCCGGAAAGAATTGCTAAAACACGAAGCTCAATTTGAGAATAATCTATCGAAAGCAAGCTCTTCCCGTCTTCTGCAACAAAGGCTCCTCGAATTGCCCGACCAAGCTCTGTCTTTATTGGAATGTTTTGCATGTTTGGATCAGTTGAAGAAAATCTTCCTGTTGTTGCACCGTTTTGTAGGAACTTGGCATGTAGTCTGCCGTCACTTGCCACAAGCTTTGGAATTGTCAGAATATAGTTTGAAAGAAGTTTTTGCAATTCTCTATAAGAGAGAACTTTTTTAGCAATTTCATTCTCGACAGCAAGCTCTTCCAAAATCTCAACTCCAGTTGACCTTGTAACCCCTTTTCTCTTTTTCATCTTTTCTGTTTGAAGTCCTAGCTTGTCAAACAAAATAACAGAGAGTTGTTTTGGTGAGTTAACATTAAATTCTTCTCCGGCAATTATAAAAATTTCTTTTTCAAGCCTTTTTAATTCTTTAGTATATTTTTCTTCAAGATTTTTCAAATACGCTTTATCTACCTTTATCCCTTTTTCTTCCATTTTCACAACAAGGGGTATAAGTGGTTTTTCTATGTGTAAAAAAACATCATTTAGTTTCTCTGTTTTATTTAATTCAGAAAAAATAAATTCCTGCGCTTCTTTAAATGTTTTCTTTTTTGAAAAAGATAATATGTCTGACAAATCCGGAGAGGTTCTATCAGAATCAAGCAGCGAAAGAGCGACCCCTGTTTCTCTTAGGTCATATGGGGAAATTTCTTCCGATACAAAAAGCTCTTCCTGCTTGGGAGTATCTTCCTTTGGGGCTTCTACTTTAAATATTTCCGGTAGCTTCTTTACAAGACTTCTGAATTCAAATTTCTCCAAAAATTCTGTTGCTAGTTTTATAGAAAAAGCAGGCTTTACTGTTGAATCGAAAACGATTGGTGCGTCTGTGTGTATTGTTGCAAGAGCC
Source organism: Minisyncoccota bacterium (assembly GCA_018061865.1). Taxonomy (GTDB): domain Bacteria; phylum Patescibacteriota; class Minisyncoccia; order Phycocordibacterales; family UBA9973; genus JAGOTH01. The sequence continues at coordinate 13,954 of JAGOTH010000011.1, read as the reverse complement.
TTAGAAAATCTTGCATCTTCTTCATGCTCGATTAAGAGATTTCTAATCCTTTTAGAAAATCCTTTTTTAACAAAATCTTCCTCACTGGATTTTTTTATAAATTTAAAAATTTCATCAATCCCTCCAAAAGCAAGGATAAGATCTGTTCCACCCTTCTCTCCAATTCCTGGAACGCCAATTATATTGTCCGATGGGTCTCCCCTGAGGCCCTTATAGTCAGCCAGAAGTTTTGGAGGGAAACCATATCTTTCAACAACCTTTTCTTCGTTATATAGAATTGTGTCGTTTATTCCTTTCTTGAGTGTGTAAACTTTTACTTTGTCTCCATCGACAAGTTGCAATGTATCCATGTCTCCAGAGGCAATTATAACTTCGGTATTTTTTTCTTTTTTTATTTTTGTGGCCAGAGTTCCAACCATGTCGTCTGCTTCATATCCCTCTTTAGAGATTGTAACTATTCCAAAAGCCTCAAGAAGCTTTCTAGATTCTTTTATTTGAGAAATTAGATCTGGGTCAGTTTTTTCTCTTGTTCCCTTGTATTCCCCATAAACCTCATGTCGAATAGTCTTGCCGGGGAGGTCAAAACAGCCATATATCTGATCTGGATGAAACTCAGAGATTATCTTGAAAACCATCGTAGAAAGGCCATAAAGGGCTCCTGTGGGGACCCCTTCGGCTGTCTTGAACTCTGGCAAGGCATGATATGCTCGATGGATTATCGCGTGGACATCCAGCAGGACAACGACTCTTTTTTGGGTGGTTTTACTCACATAACGAGTATAACTTTTTCTTGGATAAACCCCCATACCAATAAAATTGGTATGGGGGCAAACAAAAAAAAGGAGCCTTTAGCCCCTTGTAAATGGAATACTTTTTATTTTCTTTTGTAGGACCAACTGTGGCTGACCCCTAAAATCGAGCTTATATTTTCTCATATAAGCCCTCTTTAAGAATTGGGATTCTTTTTCCTTGCCCTTTAAAAACACAAAAAATTCAGATCCATAACCTAAAGATACGTCAATTATATCTTCGTGATACAAGGTGGTGCCTCCGGCCAACTCTAGCTGTCTAATTAACCCGAAAGAGGTGTCAACATAAAACAATACTTCATCGTCTCTTAGGAGATCCTTCATCAGATACAGCTCGATTATTCCAATATCCTTTTTCGGATGAGCCAACTCATCAACCGGCAGACTATCCAAAAACAGAGCAGAGATGGTTTGGTCCCCAACTTTAATGTTTTGCAGAGACAGGCCTCCCGTATACTCCTGAATAATTTTTTGATTTTTTTCGGCCTCTGTGAATCTTATCGAAACACAGCCAGAGATAAAAAACAAAACCAACCCAAAAATAATTATTTTTATTTTCATGGCAAATAGCTTTGCCGAAAGAATATTCCCAAAAATGATTTATGTCAATTTTGATTAAAATGAGATTTTTCTCTCTTCTTCTTTTGTATGGTGAGACAGTTTTATTTCTAGATCTGGAACAATTTCGCCAGATATATTACTTGGCCATTCAAAAATAAATAAATTTTTTTTATTTTTTAAATCTTCACTAATATTTAAAATCCCCAGCTCTTCTTTGGAGTTTAATCGATAAGCATCAATGTGAAATATGTTGTCCCACTCCCCTGTCCGTGTTTTATATTTATGCATTATGGTAAAAGTTGGAGAGGTAATGCTCTCCTTAACACCAAGAAACTCCGCCAATTTTTTTGTAAAAGTTGTTTTTCCGGCTCCAAGATTTCCATCTAAAAATAAAACCGTTGCCTTGTTTTCTTTAATTTTTAGAGACAACAAAGAAATTACTTTCTCCGCCAAGGTTGCTAAATCAGATTCTTTGTATGTCTTTTCCTTCATAATCATAATCTAACACAAAACCCGCCTCACGGGTGTGGGACGGGTTTTGTTGATTTCTTATTTAAGCAGGCTTTTCATCTACTACTCTTCTGTAGATCAAGATACCAAAGTAAATGATTACAATAAGAATGACCCAATCGAGAATGCTGTCTGGAAGAAAAGAATTTCCTCCGTACAAAGCAAGGGCTGCTTGGTCTGACATTCTTATTCCTTTTCCTTCCAGAATAACGAAAGCTGTCGCATCTCCCTGTTCTTCATTTGGTCCAGTGTAAACAGCTTTTGCTTGAAGTGAGCCGTTTCGTCCAAGGTTTTCTGTAGAAAGAAGTGAGAAAGAAAATTCTTCTGATTCTTTGGCTGAAAGATTTTCAATTTCAAAAATTATTGAATTATCAGAATAGGAATATTTTCCACCATTATTTGCGTCAACAAATTCAAAACCGTTTTCAATCGGAACTCGAATTAGAACGTCTTCTAGTGTTTGAGATGAAGTGTTTGTTATAACTCCCTCAAAAAACATTTCCTCTCCTCTTTCAACTCGGTCATTTGTCTCCATTGTTATTTCTACTCGAGAAAGAATGTAGTTTGCGCTCACAAAAGAAGGGGCCAAAAGTGCCACAACTCCTATTGCAAGAAAAGCTTTATTTATAAGGGTTTTTATATTCATAATTGAATTATATCATATAGGTCAAGAATTGTCAATATAAACTAAAACCCACCCTTTTGGGGTGAGCTTTAGTTTTGTTTACTTAGATATTATCTAGGTAGGTTGTCTGGGCTTGTTCCGCGAGATTCAACAGTTGCTGTTGTTCTCTCAATTAAAACGCTTTTCTTTTCACTAAGTCTTCTCGCTAGATAAACTAGTCCAAAGATTATAGCTATAAGGAGAAGCCATTCAATAAGAGTATCTGGCCAGAATCCTGCTCCAAATAGAGCTAGTCCCACAAGATTGCTTCGGTCACGAACTGTAATCAGCGCATAGGCAGTCGCGTCTTCAGTTGCTCCGTTGCTTGGGTTTTCAAATGCCATAACAGCATCAGTTACAAGCAGGTCTCTTGGGATAGCTTTTCTTGTTATCTCTCCATCAATAAAGAATTCGTCTTCTTCATTTATTTCAAGGTCTCCAATTTCAACAATGATTGAGTGATCTGAAATAGAGTATTCTCCTTCAGTTGTATCAATAAAGTCGATTTCGTCTGGAAGAGATATCTCAAGAACAGTGTTCTCAAGAACCTTTCCACTAATATTTTTGTAGGTAACAGTAAAGTCTACTGGCTCGCCCACATAGGCAGTCTCGTCATCAGCTGTTATTTCAAGCATCACAAATGGTGAACCTGTTCCAGTTCCTGAAACGATTACCACTGGTGGCTGAGGCACAACTGAAGCTCCGAGAGTTCGGAACGATAGTATCTCACCATAGTTTAGAGATCCGTCTTCGTCTTCAGCGACAGCTCTAAAATAGTAAGTTGTGTTAGCACTAAGTCCGATTATTGTGTTGAAGTAATTCACTGAATCAGTGCTCCCGAGAAAGATTTCTGGTGTTTTGTTTACAAGGCTCATTGTAGCCCCCCATTCAAACCATCCTGTTAAATCTCCAGCGTCGTTGTTTGCAACAACTCCGTTTAATCTCGCACTAGATTGAGTGATGCTATTTGGTGAAGTTGTTTCAGAGTCAAAGCTGGCAAAGTCATCCCCTTCTGAGTCTTCAGAGTCATCGTTTGAAGATGAGCATCCTTCGTCGTCTGGGTAGTCTTCGTCACCGTCATCATCATTATCAACATTGTCTTCACATTCATTGTCGTCATCATTGTTATTATTTTCTTCGTCTGTTGTGAAATTCTCAACATCGCCACACTCAGTGTCGCCGTCTTCGTTTTCAGCACAAGCTCTGAAATAATAAGTTGTATCTTCGTCTAGATCTTCAAGAGTTTTTGAAAATTCTCCATCCTCGTCTGTATCTCCAGACACATCAAGATTATCTCCATCTCCATCTTCAACATCTCCCTCATCTTCTGACCACTCAAACCATCTTTCGACAGTAAAGCTGTCATCTTCAATTCCATCAACCTCTCCAAAAAGCTTTGCTGAATCTGTTTCAACATCCTCTTCATTTAGAGTGTTAACTTCGAAATTTCCATTTCCGTCGTCTTCATCTGAGTCTTCTGAATTATCAGAAGAAGATGAACATCCTTCGTCATCTGGATAATCTGTTTCTCCGTCATCATCGTTATCTATTCCGTCATCACATTCGTTTTCATCTTCAACTTCTGCCACTTTGTAGTGAACAACAAGTGAGCCTTGGTGACAAAAAGAATTTCCCGAACAAGTGTCATCATCTAATATGTCATTTAATTCAAGTCCTCCTGTTGTGAAGAGCTCGTCCCCATCTTGTCCAAACGGTAGTGTTACCGGACTAGTTGCTGGGTTAGACATATAAAGTTTTGGATAAAATCCATCGTCATAAGATATTGAACTATCTTCTGAAAGATGAACAGTTGCCGAGTCAGAAACAGGTGAAGCGTTGTCCGCATCAACTGTGCCGGTAAATGTGAAGCTATCTCCCGTACCAGTCTCTTTTGGAGACAATTTTAGGATTGGATCAATCGCTGTTTCATTTCCAGTATTGTGGAAATAAATTAGGACAGCAATAGTGTCTCCCGGCTGGGCATCAATAGATGTTTCCCAACAGGCTTCTTCACATCCTGGGTTTTCGCTATAGTTTGAAACAAGAATCGTTGGATAATCTTGGCCATCTGTGTTGAAAGTTGTGCTCGCAAGCGCAGTAGCTGATACACCAAAGAAAGGTACAAAAATACCTCCTGTAACAATTGCTAGAGCAAAAAATAATTTGTTTAGTTTATTTTGCATATCGACTTTTTTGAAACTTTCGTTTCGTGTTCTTCCGAACATTAATAATATTTACAATCGTTCCGTCTTCAATGACTGCCGTAATTCAAGACAGAAAAATTGTCCGGAACGTACGCTTGTGCGCCAACGCTCCGGAACAATGGTTTTTCTTTGTTTATTTTAATTTTATATTTTTTATCAATCCGCCGGTTCCCACACCAGCAGACTTAGCTTGGATTCCGGTATTACCGGTATTGTTGAGGATTAATCCTCCTGCTGGTTTACCACCATTTCCACTAAGAACTGATCCGATGTTGTATTGTTGCTGTGACGCAACAATATTTTTATCAATTCCACCCTGATTTCCGTTGAAACCAATGTTTGTTGCAGCCGTTGGCTGATCTATTAAGGTGATGGGTTTTATTCCACCGCCATCAATATTGCCATTAACTGCAACTCCATTTATTTGGATCGGCTGAATTCCAGTTCCTTTCGGTCCTGAAATTACTCCGTTTCCATCAACGATCTGGATTCCGTTTGTACCGGGAACTCCGTTAACCGCAATCGTACCGTTTTGTCCAACCACATTCGTGATCGGTAACCCGGTTGAAGGATTTAAAATTATCTGATTAGAACCCAAGTTCACGGGGTTTTGAATCCCATTAAAACCTGTGGTTGTTAAACCAGAAAGATTAGCAACTTCCACCATCGCGATAGCTTCACCGCCAAATGGATTGGAAATACCTGTTGAAGTATTTAATGGGCTAACCGAAGCTATTCCATCATTTAAAACTGCGCCAGTATTTATTCCAGTACTAGAAACCGAAGTTCCTGCACCGAAAACATTTCCAGCGATTGTTTGATTTACTTCAACATTTGGAGAACCAGTCGAAACTGATCCGCCAAAGATATTCCCTGCAACGGCATTTTGATTAACCGCAACAGCTGGCGAACCAACCGAAGTCGATCCACCAAAGATATTCCCTGCAACAGTTTGATTAACAGCAATTGGTTCGGTTTTAACAACCTCACCGGCTCCACCAAATGGATTAGAACTTTTGCCAGAATTGGCGAATTTTCCATTTTCTCCCAAGTCGGGAGTTCCATTGTCCGGAAGATCTGGACCACCATCATCACCATTTCCCGGTAAATCCGGGTCTCCGTCATCGTCACCATAATTGTTAGTGATTTCATCACCTTCATTTACGGTAGTGTAATAATTGTAAACCGTAGGAGGCACAACCGTTTCCGGTGTCCCCGCAAGGTCATACAATTTCCATAACGACCAGATGTCTACAGCTAAGTCTGCGGCGTTCAAAAACAAATTTGCCCAATCTACCCAACGCATCTGTCCATTACTTTGTTGGCACCATTGCCCCTGACTATTCCCTTGCGGGTAATACTGGCCATCGGCCACGCAATAAGCGGAACCGGGTGAATATGATTGCGTTGGCAACATATTCGTAGGCGGAGTACTTGTCAGTGGAGCAGTGTTTGTGTTGGTGTTTGTGTTGGTGTTGTAGTTGAAGATATAAATATCCTCACCATCTTCACCAGCTGGCACCTTCACAACCTCTGTTGTTGTTCCGTTTCCATTGTCTGTTTTACCTGTATTTGTATATGCTTTCTGATAAGAATTCTTCCCTTGCGGGTTGAAGCACCAGTTACTTGCATATCTTATTGGTTCGTATTTTGTAGAAAAATACGGGGTAAGGTTGGGGTCAAAATAGAACCCTTTCTCACCTGAAACCAATTCACGAGGTACTGGAATGAACTTTCCGTTTTCCCAACTGTAGTTTATGAATTGTCCTTTTGTTAAAGGTTCATCTTTTACAACTGTGTAACGAAATATTGTATCCATTAAACCCGGCATTGTGGCAACAAACTTAACAGGAGAACCGTCGGCATATTTCATTTGCTGTTGATCAGCTGATTGCTGAAGAATCAACACCACCTGATTTACAAATTCTTGTTTAGGTGGAGAAATCGTTCCGTCGGTATACATTTTTTGAACTTCAGAAACTGAGTATCCAGCCGCCTTATGAGGGGCAACAGGAGAACCCTGTCCGAGCGCAATCTGGGTGATTGCAATAAATAACATAAAGAAAAAACCATTTTTTAATGAACAAGATTTATTTTTCATAAATTTACAATTTGAATAGATAGTATCACATCTGACCTCTTTTGTCAAGCTCATTTTCGTGGTCAAATCCACGGAAAACCCCTTAAAAAATAAGCGCAAAACCTAGAAATATGCGATAATTTTTTATATGTCACAAGATTTCGATAACGAGCTACAGGAAAAGAAAATAGAAGACCTTAAAAAAAGAGAGGAGGAGGACTTAATTTCTGCCCTAGCTAGCGGTAGATACGATCTCCCCTATGCCAACCTACTCACTGAAAAAATAGAAAACGAAGCCTTGGCTCTCGTTGAGGAAAAAACCGCCCGAGCACTCAAGGTTGGAGCTTATAAAACTCTCGGGAAAAAAGCCTATCTTGCAGTGCATTCTCCAAACACCGAAGGAATTTCTCAGGTTGTTGAAGATATAAAACAAAAAGGGTTTGAAGTTATTGTTGTTATGGTTTCAATGGCCTCCCTTGAAAAGGTTTGGGAAAGATACAAAGATATTTCTCACGCCGAAGAGGTCCGCGCTGGTGGAATAGACATTTCTCCAAAAACTCTAAAAGAGATGGCGGAGCAACTCAGAACAATCACTGACGTTCGAAATGTTATCGAACAAGGAGACGGAAAAGGTGGGTCAATGGCAACTTCTAGAATTCTGGAAGTAATAATGGCTGGAGCTATAAAACTTTCCGCATCAGATGTTCACATTGAAGCAGAAGAAGAAAGCGCCAGACTCCGATATCGTCTCGACGGAGTTCTTCTTGATGTTCTTTATCTTTCGAAAGAAGCTTATCGAACACTAAACACAAGAATAAAACTTCTCTCTGGTTTGAAACTAACAATGAAAGAAGCCGCGCAAGATGGAAGGTTTGGAATATTTTTTGATGAAATAGAAATAAACATAAGAACTTCTGTTGTTCCGGGTGCATACGGAGAATCAATTGTTATGCGTCTACTTGACCCGAGATCTATTCAAGTAAAACTTGAAGAAATTGGAATTGAGCCAAAACTATATAAACACATTGAAAACTCAATGCGAAAATTAAATGGTCTTATTCTTATAACAGGACCAACTGGATCTGGAAAAACCACAACTCTATATGCTTTTTTGCAAAAAATTTATAATCCAGAACTAAAAGTTATAACCATTGAAGATCCGATTGAGTATCACCTAAAAGGAATCACTCAAACTCAAGTAGAAAAAGGATATTCTTTCTTTGAGGGACTAAGGGCGGCACTCCGACAAGACCCTGATGTGATAATGCTTGGAGAAATTCGTGATCCAGAAACGGCAAAAACCGCCGTTGAATCTTCTCTAACGGGACACTTGGTTTTCTCGACACTTCACACTAATAATGCCGGTGGAGTAATTCCAAGACTTATTGATCTAGAGGTTAATCCGAAAACACTCGTTTCTTCTCTTACAATTTCAATGGCCCAGAGACTTGTTAGAAAGTTATGCGTTAATTGTAAAAAAGAAGTTGTACCAAAAGAAGAAGACATGGCTCTTGTTAGAAAAATTGTATCTGAAGCGACAGCTAATGGAAAAGATGTTGGTGAGTGGAAAGAAAAAATAAATTCTCCATTTATGTTGTATGAAGCACCGGGATGCCCAGCTTGTGGAGGAATTGGTTACAAAGGAAGAATTGGAATATTTGAAGCAATTCTGACTGATGAGGCAATTGAAAAAATAATTCCAGAAAACCCAAGCGAAAGAGATATAAAAAATATTTCTAACAAACAAGGGATTCTTGATATGAGAGAAGATGGCGTATTAAAAGCCTTGTCTGGAATAACTTCATTGGAAGAAGTGAGGAGTGTTGTCTATCTTGAAGAGGAGGTTTAATTTTTTATTTTTAAGTTCTACCCTACTTCGCCAAGACTACGCAGGGTTATTTTAAAAAATAAAAGTTTTTAAAATAAAAAAAGAGGACAAATCTCTAAACAATCCTTATAAAACTAAGTCTTATAAGTAGCGGCATGTCGCACGATGGTTCTAGTCGAAACCGGAACGTCCTTTGGGTAGCCACGTAGGAAACCTGATTGCTTAGAGATTTGCACCTCTCTTTTCTACAAAATATTGCTTTTTGATTATAGCGTGTTTGTTGCACCTTACCAGACAAAAAATAAGCATTTTTTGTGGAATTGCTGTGGATTAGGTGGAAAACAATCCTACCCTCTCTTGCGTGCTATAATCTTTAATGTTCAGTAATTTACTCCCAGAGTGTATCACACTAAAAATAAAATGTCAACAGGTGAAAAAAACAGCAAAATAGAGGACGGACACCTAGACCACACCCTCAGACCGGGTAAATGGGATGATTATGTTGGCCAAGAGACAATAAAGAAGAACGTAAAGATTCTAATCCAAGCGGCTGATGAGAGAGAACATCCAGCGGAGCATCTTCTATTCTACGGACCACCAGGACTTGGAAAGACAACACTTGCTCATCTAATCTCAAAAGAAACCGGCAGACAAATCAGATCAACATCAGGACCCGCAATAGAGAGAGTGGGAGATCTAGCTTCAATCCTTACAAACCTCTCCCCTGGAGATATTCTCTTTATTGACGAGGTTCATCGATTAAACAAAATGGTTGAAGAGGTTCTCTATCCTGCAATGGAAAGCGGGGTTATTGATATTGTGATTGGAAAAGGCCCGTCGGCTAGAAGTGTTCAGCTCGACCTTCCAGCCTTCACTCTTATTGCCGCAACAACAAGAATATCTCTACTCTCCTCCCCTCTTCGTTCTAGATTTTCTGGTGGAGTATTTAGACTTGAGTTTTATACTATTGAAGAAATCTCAAAAATAATAAATCGATCTGCTCAAATTCTAGGGATTAATATACCAGACGAAGCGACAAAAGAAATCGCTGTTAGAAGTAGAAAAACCCCTCGTACTGCAAACTATTTCCTAAAAAGATGCCGAGACTACGCTCAGGTAAACAAATCTCCACTCGATAAAAAAAGTGTCCGTGAAGCATTATCGCTTCTTGGTGTTGATGAAGCGGGACTTAATGAAGTTGATCGTGGAATCTTAAAAACAATGATTGAAAAATTTGATGGAGGTCCAGTTGGGCTTTCAACTCTCGCCGCTGCGACAAGTGAAGAAGAAGGAACAATAGAGGAAGTTATTGAGCCCTATTTAATGCAAGAAGGTTTTATAGAAAGAACACCAAGAGGAAGAGTGGCAACAAAAAGAGCTTATGAGCATCTTTCTTATGACTA
>JAGOTH010000011.1:0-3795 GCA_018061865.1 Minisyncoccota bacterium | reverse complement strand
TATTTCTGCTGACTTAGAAAAATTAATTGACGACCTTGAAGAACTGGAAGACGTGAGCGAGGTATTCACGAACGCAGAATAATATGAGGGTCTTATCTTTTGATCCGGGGTACGAAAGGCTTGGGGTTGCGGTTTTGGAGGATGGGCAAAAACTTCCTTTAGTTGTTTATTCTGAATGTTTTAAAACAAGTAAGACGTTATCTCAACCAGAAAGGTTGGCAAATATTTCTGAAAAGATAAAAAATTTAATTTCAGAATTTAAACCAGAAGTTATTTCCCTTGAAAAATTATTCTTCCAAAAAAACCAAAAGACAGCCCTAAAGGTGGCTGAGGTTCGGGGAATAATTTTGTCTTTAGCTTCTGCTTCTATGGCGGAAGTAGTAGAATTCTCTCCTCAAGAAATAAAAATTGCCGTTACCGGATATGGGAACGCAGACAAAAAGTCTGTTATGAAGATGGTGCCAATTTTAGTCTCTGGACTTAAAAAAACAGAGTCTGATGACGAAATAGACGCAGTGGCCATTGGGGTTGCGACCATTTCAACCAGAGCTTTCCACAGAAAATAGCCGAGATATTTGCATATATTAAAGATATCTGATAAATATTTTTAATGACGGTAATTTATAAAAGTTAATTTAATTAAACTATGTCAGATTACGAAGAGGATGTTTTAGGGGAAGAGGAGAATATGTTCGGAATGAGCATAAAGACCGACGACGCCGACATTCTTCCTGAAGAAGAGGATGTTCCCCTTATAGACGAGGAGGACCTTTTGGAAGAAGAAAAAGTTGGACCATTTCTGGAAGACGGAGACGAAGAAGAGATTTATTAAAAAAAGCCCCAAGATTGGGGCTTTTTTTAATTCACTTTAATAAATCGGTGTTTTCCTATTCTATATGTTCCTCTCTCTTTTAGATCGTCCTCTCTTTCTACTTTTTTATCTTTATCTAGATTTGTAATGGCGCCATCTTTTATAAGCCTAATTAGTTCTGTTCTTGAAGAAACTATTTTTTCTTTTATAAGCCGGTCGGCAACCTTATCTTCTCCGAAAGAGATTTCTTCAACCTCGTCTGGGATTTCTTTTTTCTCAAATGTTTTTATAAAAAAATCTTCTGCTTTTTCGGCCTCTTTTTGTCCATGATAAATTCGAACAATCTCTTTCGCTAATTCCATTTTAAAGTTCTTTGGATTCTGTCCGTTTTTTATAGCCTCATCAATTTCAGAAATTTTTTCTCTAGAATAATCAGTACAAAGTAAAAAATACTTCGTTATTAATTCATCTCTGATTGTCATAACTTTACCAAACATATCAGACGGCTCATCTACGATTGTGATTATGTTTCCCCAGCTTGTAGACATTTTTCTTCCGTCTGTCCCTTCAAGCATTTGCAACGTCATTATATCCTGCTCTTTTTGTCCAAAATGTTTTTGTATAATTCTTCCTGCTTTCAAATTAAACAACTGGTCAAAGCCCCCAATCTCAAAGTCGGCCTTAACAGCAAAAGAATCGTACCCCTGCATTAATGGATAAAGAAATTCTCTAAGAGAGATCTCTTCTTGTTTTTCCATTCTGTCAGAAAAATTTCTCCTATTTAACATTTGTTGAACTGAAAAAGTTTCCGCGAGAAGCGCAACGTCGTCGAACCTTAGTTTAGAAAGCCACTTTGAATTGAAGTGAAACTCAGCTTTCCTTAAATCAATTATTTTTCCAATTTGTTTTTTATAGTCTTTAAGGTTTTTCTTTATATCCTTCTTTGTAAGCATTGGACGTTTAGAAAGCTTATCTGAGGCATCCCCGATCTGGGCAGTAAAGTCTCCCACAATAAAAACAGCCTTGTGTCCCATGTCCTGAAAAGCTCTAAGTTTTCTTAGTGCCGTAGCCCGGCCAATGTGAATATTGGGTCCAGTTGGATCAATCCCCAATTTTATTCTGAGCCTCTCTCCACTTCTTAGTTTTTTCTCTAGTTCTGATTTTACAAAAACCTCTTCCACCCCTCTTTCTAAGACTTCTTTAATTTTTCCCTCATCCACTTTTAACATAAAAATAATATACCACGAGACTGATTTACTGTGTTATTCTTAAAAGTATATGAAAATTTTTAAAACAAAAAGGGGAACCCTTGTGCTCGGTCTGATAGCCCTCGGCTTTTTCTTTACTGCAATACTAATTTTTTGGATAATTTCCTTAAAACTACCAGACTTTTCTTCTTTTGAGTCTAGGGTTGTGGCAAGTTCTACAAAAATCTACGACCGAACTGGAGAGGTTCTTCTTTATGATGTCCATGAAAACATAAAAAGGACAGTTATACCTTCCATTGAAATGGGAAGTAATATAAAAAACGCGACAGTCGCTCTGGAGGATGATAAATTTTATGAACACAATGGGATTAGACCACTCTCCTTTCTTCGTGCTGTTTTGGTAAACATAACAACGGGTGAATTTACTCAGGGAGGATCGACTTTGACCCAACAGATAATAAAGAACACTTTGCTCACAAAAGAAAAAACCATAACCAGAAAAGTTAAAGAGTGGGTTTTGGCGGTAAAGATTGAAAAAGTTCTAACCAAAGAACAGATTTTGGAAATTTATCTAAACGAAGCACCTTATGGTGGAAGTATTTATGGAGTAGAAGAGGCGTCTCACACTTATTTTGGTAAAAAATCATCTGAATTAACTATTACAGAAGCTGCTTATTTAGCGTCTCTTCCAAAAGCCCCAACTTACTATTCACCTTTTGGAAAACACATTGACGCTCTTGAGGAAAGAAAAAACTTCACCCTAAAAAAGATGCTGAGTCTTGGTTTTATAACAGAAGACGAATATGAGGCGGCAAAAATAGAACAAGTTGTTTTCCTTCCAGAAGAAGAGACCGGAATAAAAGCTCCTCATTTTGTTTTTTATGTAATAGAATATCTAGAGCAAAAATATGGGGAAGAAACAGTTCTCTCTGGTGGACTACGAGTCACAACAACTCTAGATTATGAAATACAAGAAAAATCAGAAGAGGTTGTAAAAAGAAAAGCTCTTGAAAACGAAGGTTTGTATGACGCAAACAATGGTGCCAGTGTTGTTTTAGACTCAAGAACTGGAGAGATTTTATCAATGGTAGGATCTCGTGATTATTTTGATGATGTTATAGATGGAAAATTTAATGTTGCAACAGCAACTCGTCAACCGGGATCTGCCTTTAAGCCAATAATTTATGCAACAGCCTTTAAAGAGGGGTATTCCCCTGAGACTGTTTTGTTTGACGTAAAAACAGAATTTCAAACAACTTGTGATTTTTATGGAAACCCTAAACCGGGCGCGTCTGCAGGAGACTGTTATAGTCCTCAAAACTATGACAACGCATACCGTGGCCCAATGACAATAAAAGATGCTCTTGCCCAATCAATAAACATCCCTGCGGTTAAGGCCCTCTATCTTGTGGGAATAAACGACGCAATAAAAACAGCTCGAGAGATGGGAATAAAAACACTCACAGACCCATCAAGATATGGACTAACTCTAGTTATCGGAGGAGGAGAGGTTAAGCTTTTGGATCTAACAAATGCGTATTCTGTTTTTGCAAACAACGGAAAACACACTGAACCGGTTGCCGTTTTGAAAGTTGAAAATATTAACGGGGAGGTGTTAGAAGAAATAAAAAACTTTAGCTCTTCTCAGGTTATTCCTGAAAATGCCGCCCATCAGATATCAGATATTTTGTCTGACAATGATGCCCGGGTTCCGACTTTTGGAAGAGGTTCTGTACTTGAAATACCAGGACACTCTGTGGCCGTCAAAACTGGTAC
>JAGOTH010000010.1 GCA_018061865.1 Minisyncoccota bacterium | reverse complement strand
CTATATTTTTTAAAACAAACTTTCTTTTGTGTGCGAATCCGTTTTTTACGAGCGCAAAGAAATTTTTCTCAAAGTTTTTATTAAAATTATTTTTTATATTTGATATCTTTAAAATAGCAGAGTCTACCTTTGGTGCAGGAAAGAAAGAGTTTCTAGACACGGTCATTATTATTTTTGGAATTCCGAAAACTTTTACAGACAGAGAAAGGATACTCTCTTTCTTGTCTCGAGCGATAATTCTCTCCGCCACTTCCTTTTGCACTAGAAAAACAGCAAGGTTAGGTCTTCTTTTTTCTGAAAGTGTTTTTTCTATTATTGCTCCGGTTATGTAGTATGGGATGTTTGCAATTACCTTGAAGCTTTTATTTTTCGGGATAATTTTCTCAATGTCTTCGGTTAAAAAATCTGAAAATATTATTTTAAGTTTTTTATTTTTTATTTCCTTTTCAAAAGTCTCCTCCAGAATATCTTTCATTCCAAAATCTTTTTCAATGGCAAAAACGGTCGCCCCACTCTTCAGTAGTTCAGCTGTGAGAGCCCCCTTTCCTGGTCCAATTTCTAAAACGACGTCCCCCTCTTTTACTTCACCTGTTTCAACAATCTTCCTTATTACTCCAGGGTTTTTCAAAAAGTTTTGCCCAAATGATTTTTTTGCAACGATGTTTTTTTTCATATTTAAATATAAACAGTTCTTATTCCTTCCCCGTCCCCGCCCTCTTCCATAAGACTCTCAGGGATATCTTTTATAAAACGAGAAAGTATTTTTTGTTCTCGTGTTCCATACTTTAATCTTGTTTCTGCCGCTGAAAGATACAGTTTATTTTTTGCCCGTGTAAGAGCAACATACATAAGTCGGCGCTCCTCTTCGGCGTCCTCATTGGCATCTCTCTCCATTGGAAAAAGCCCCTCTTCAAGTCCGACAATAAAGACATGTGAAAACTCAAGTCCTTTTGACGCATGTATTGTCATAAGTCTGACCTCGCTTCTGTCTTCTTTCATATTGTCCTGTTCTCCAAAGAGAGCCGCGTCAGCAAGAAGAGACTGTCCTGCTTCTTCTCCTGGCAAGGATTCGTATCTCGATGCAAAGCTCACCAACTCTTGCATGTTGGCAACTTTCTCCTCTTCATTTGAATCAAGAAAATATTCTGTTAGTCCAGTTTTTTCTATTATTGCCTTAAGTGCTGGGACAAGACCTTCTTCTTGTAGTTTTGTTTTTATCATTCCAATCTTTCCTACAAAGTTCGAGTATGAAGCCCGAGCCTTTGGCGCGAGTCCGTCCATATCTCCTTCCATAATTTTTTCAACTGAAGCTTTTCCTATTCCTCTTGGTGGAAAATTTATTACTCGGTCTAGAGACAAAGGGGTAAACCCGTTCAGTGCTAGACGCAGATACGCCAGAACATCCTTAACTTCTTTTCTTTCAAAGAACTTTGTTCCGAGAACCTGATAAGGAATACTGTGTTCGATCATGGCTTCTTCAATTGATCTAGATTGAGAATTTGTTCTATATAAGACAGCAATGTCGTGAGGGGCAACACCAGAATCTATTATTCCGACAATCTCTCGTGCCACAAAACAACTCTCCCCAACTTCATCATAAGATAGAGAAAAAATAATTTTCTCTCCGCTTTCTCGAGTGGCATGCAGATTTTTTGGAACACGCATTTTGTTGTGTTTTATTATCTCGTCGGCCGCAGACAGAATTGTTTCAGTTGATCGATAGTTTTTTTCCAAGAAAACAGTCTTTGCTCCAGGGAAATCTTTTTCAAAACTAAGAAGGTGTCTTATGTGTGCGCCTCTCCAAGAATAAATATTTTGATCAACGTCTCCCACAACGCAGATGTTTCCGCTTTCTCTTCCTAAAATTTTCACCATCTCATATTGAATTATGTTGGTGTCCTGATACTCGTCTATATGAATATATTCATATCTGTTTTTTAGAATGTTATCTACTTCAGGATTTTTTAACACACGAAGGGCTTCTGTTAGAAGGTCGTCGAAGTCTAGTCCGTTCTCTCTCTTCTTTAGGCTGAGATATTTATCCCAAACGTCTCCAATAATATCCTCAAATCCTCCTCGAGAAGAATCTTTGTAATCCAGCATTGAAACCCCCTCATTAACTTTGGTTGATATCACTCTCTTTATTTTTCTTGGTTCGTATTTTTTTGGATCCAGATTTTGTTTTACAACCGCTTCTTTTATTAGTTTTTCGGCATCACTTTCGTCTAGTATTTTAAAATCTTTTTTACCTCCTATATATTCGTAGAATTCTCTTAGTAAAAAAACCGAGAAACCGTGGAACGTTGCAACTGTGGGCATACCACCCCTTTTTTCTATAAGAGAGGTAACTCTTTCTTTCAACTCTCCAGCGGCTTTGTTTGTAAAGGTAACAGCCAGTATTTTCTCTCCGCTGACCCCGCTCTCTATTAAATGAGCGATTCTGTGGGTTATGGTCTTTGTTTTTCCTGCCCCAGCACCTGCCACAATTAAAAGAGGCCCCTTCGTGTGAAGAGCGGCCTCTTTTTGTTCTTCATTTAATCCTTCGAGTGAATTCACAAGAAGAATATTAACATAAATTTTTTATTCTTTCTTTATTCCGGCATCTTTGATTAGTCCAGAAATTATATAGGCCTCTGTATTCATTCCATTTGCAGGTAGACCTTTTTCTTCTTGTCTTTTTGCAAAGTTTACAAAGTATTCCGCCATTCTTTTTTCAGTTTCCCCCACCTCTCCATATTCTCCAGCCAAAACCTTTTTGGAAACATTTAGAGTTGAATCAATACTCCACCCCATAGTATTTAACCAGCTAAGGTTTTTATAAAATGCTTCTACGTCCTCTTCTCCAGAAATATATTCCAATACTTTTGAATAAGAGTTTCCAACGATATTTTTTTCTTCAGTGGTCAGTTCCGGATGATAAATTGAAACTGCGTCCATTAGGAATTTTGGTGCCTCAGGTGTTTGTATGTTTTTGATTTCCACCTTTCCGCTGTCTATTTTTGGTAGAACTTTTTTAATTGGCTCTACCTCACTTACTTCCCTTGTGCTGTCTGCTGGAGTTGAAGATTTTATTTTTGTTTTTTGATTTTTTTTCTCCTGATCTTTTAGTATCTCATCGAAGATTGATTTAGTTTCTTTTTCTTCAATATTTTGTTTTGAAGAATCTTTTTTATTTTCATAATAAAATCCTTCAGGCTCTTTTTCTGTATTGTATTGATACTTAGATTCATTTTCTAGACTTTTGTCATTGGGATTTTTTTCAGAATACTCTTTTACTCCATAAGCTGTAGCCCCTAGTCCAAGTAGACCGAGTGCCCAACCCCAGGCGTTTCTCCACTTGTTACCTGTTTTCTCCTTTTTATTTTTTTGTAAATTTTCTGAATAGACCTGATCAGTTCTTGGTTTCTCTCTTTCGATTATTTCTTTTAGGCTTAGACCACCATCTTTGTTTTCATT
The DNA here is from genome assembly GCA_018061865.1 of Minisyncoccota bacterium. Lineage (GTDB taxonomy): Bacteria > Patescibacteriota > Minisyncoccia > Phycocordibacterales > UBA9973 > JAGOTH01. The sequence goes on along the minus strand of JAGOTH010000010.1, from coordinate 24,312 downwards.
TGTTTCTAAAACAGTTTGATTTTCCGCTACCGCTTTTTGTTCAAGAATTGGTTCATTTTTATTTTCTGAAACAATTTCGTTTGCTCCTGTCGCCCGGTTTGGTGCCCACTCTCTATTCTTTTCTGGAATTTTATTTTCAGCTTTCTTTTGTTCTGTTTTTACAACCGCTTCTTTTTTATTTACAGCCTTAGGTTTCAAGAAAGAAGAACTTAGGTTGTTTGAGAAAAAATCGGCCAGTTCATTTACTTCTTCTGTTTTTTCTTGTTGGGCAACTTTCCCATCTTCTGTTTTTACTGAGGTAACAACAGGGTCAGTTGTATTCCCCTTTTTAGTCTTTTTATTTTTTAACTTTTCCAAAGTTTCAGACAATTCCCGTTTTTCTTTTGTTGCCAAATCAACGGCACTATTTTTACCCTCTTTTTCTTTTAGGTTTATTTCTGAATTACTTGCAAAATCTTTAATTATTTCGTTTAGCCAATCTCCAGTTTTTTGCTTCTGCTCAATAATATCTTTTGTTATTGGGTCTATTTTTGAAACAGTTAATTCCCAATCCATCCGAGTGTGTCCAACTTCTTTAATTTTGTCTATTCTAAATAGCTCACCGTCAGATTGAAATGTTGTTTTTCCGGCGACAAAAACAAAACCATTTATTTTTATCTCTTTTTCAAATTTCTCCTCTTCACTATTTTTTCCGCTACCGCCCTTCTTGTTTTCATTTTTTTTAATTAAAATTTTATTTGCGTTGGAATTTGGTGGAGTAAATAAAACTTTTCGGAGGTCTTTTTTGTCTCCGTTTACAGAATCAAAAAGATTTCTTATAACATCCTCTAGTTCTCCAAGATCCATACTTGCCCTCGAACCAGGTTCAACACCTTTTCCAGAGATACTGCATTCAATTTCATATTCTGCCTCATCGTCACTCAACTCATGTTCCTTTATGCTTGTGACTACATATTTTATTCCTTCAATATAAAATTCAGATCCCTTCTTTATGGTAATTTCTCCTTCTTCAAATACAGTAACTCTTGTGTCGTCAGAAACTTCCTTCCACTCATCAGTAGACTCTTCCTTTGGTGTTGAGTTTTCTTTAAGGTAATTTTCAATATCTTTTTTTGTTAGATTATCGTTTTTTCCAGTTCCGGTTATTTTCTGTAGGTCTTCGTCGGTTAGTCCCTTTGCCTCGGCAATTTTCTTAACAGCTGGAGATATTTTTATTTTCTTTTCTGGACTAGTCTCATTTTTTGTTGGCTCTTCTTTTTCCTCTTTTTCTTCTTTTTTATCCTCCTTCTCTTTTTTTACAACTTCTTCCCCTGCTTCCATTATTGTATTTCCAAAAAGTAAAAAAGGAGAGTTCTTGTCTTCTGGATTGGAGATCCCACTGTCGTGAGAGAGGCTTGGGTGGTAGGTCCCATTTTCATCTATATAAGAAAAACCGAAGTTATTCTTCCCATTTTTTATTAAAACTAGTTTAGACCCGTCACGAAGAAGAATTTCTTCCCCATCCTTCCAAACGTAACCCTTTAACGGGTCACTATTTACAGAAGACTCATTTTCTGGTGTTGTTGTGAGGTTTTCCCCACCCTCTTTTTTAGACATAATTAGTGCTTTTAGGCTTTATTTATAGGCTCTTATTATTATACAACAAAACAATTAAAAGGGATATATTAACAGCCCTCCTTGACCCTTTTTCCTCATAAGGTAGGATTTTAGAGCAGGCACCCCTGCCTCAGATAGACCGAAAAGAAAGACCCCTTCTTAAACCCGAAGGAGCCCGCCGACCAGAGAAGACCTAAATTGTGCATAAGGCAAAGGATCGAACCTAAAACCAAAAGCACACCCAAAACTTTTTATAGAAAACAATCTTAAAAAGGCTGAAAATATGAGCAATTTGTCATTTTTAAAGCCCAAATACAATAAAGGATCAGCCCTTGTAGCCGGCGTTATCTTTTTAGTTGGAGCGGTTGTTGTTCCAGGCTCTTTTATTCTATCTGGCCAAACAGAGAAGGTTAATGCAAGAAATTCTGGAGAGAGCGGAGAGCTGGCTCTACTTGAGCCGGTAACAAGTCCAGTTTTATCCTCTGGTAATATTGAAGAAAGACTGGTCGTTGTAGACGATCACGCTCTTGGCCGTATCGGTAATAACTACACAGGTGGGGTTATTTATGAGGTGGGAGAGACTGAATTTGCTGAGCCTACTATATATATAGTGAAAAAAGGGGACACCATATCTTCTATTGCCGAACTTTTTGATGTTTCAGTAGACACAGTAAGACTGGCTAATGATATACCAAAAGGTAAGGGTGTAACTGTTGGGGAGAGCCTTTTCATTCTTCCTGTATCTGGTGGAACTCATAAAGTTGTAAAAGGAGACAGCATTCTTTCTATTGCAAAGAAATATGGTGCTGACGTTGATGAAATACTACGATTTAATGACCTTGCTGATTCTTCTAAAATAAAAATTGGAGACAGTCTTATTATTCCAGGGGCAGATGAAGAAATGATGAAGACTCTTTCAAAGCCAAAGACTGTTATTGTTAAAAAAGAAAGTTCTGGTGTTGCTGGAATTGCTAAAAGAAAAAGCTCTGGAACAAGACTAGAAGGATTCTTCATTCGACCACTAACTCCGGGAATAGGAAGATTGTCTCAAAACATTCACGGAAATAACGGTGTAGATATAGCCGCTCCTGTAGGAACACCCATTAGAGCTTCTGCTGACGGAGTTGTTTTGATAAGTAAATTTAGAGAAGGAAATCCTTGGTTTGGAGGATTTGGAAACTTTGTTGTGATTGAACACGCAAATGGAGTAAAAACTCTATCCGCCCACATGTCAGCTGTTAATGTTTCAGTTGGACAAAACGTTTCTCAGGGAGAAGTTATCGGAAAAGTTGGAAACACTGGAAGATCTACCGGTCCGCATATCCACTTTGAAGTTTGGGGAGCATTTAATCCAGGAAGCGACGGAAGCTGGGCTAACTAAATTAAAACTCGGATAAAATCCGAGTTTTAATTTTTGGACACCTCTCGGTTTCCAACGCTTCGCTGCCTTCCTACACGGGGAAACTCCCGTTTCCCCGACCCCCTTCCCTTCTAAAATATTTTAGAAAAATAAAAATAAAAAGGAGTCTTAAGACTCCTTTTTTCTATATTGAATTGCAGTCAGAATATCTTCTGATTCTATATACTCACTCTCTCGCAGGTCCGCGATAGTTCTAGCTAACTTTATTATTCTATGGAAACTTCTTCCAGAAAGATTTAAGTTTCTTCCGGCTTCTTCAAGTGTTTTCAGTGCGTCGTCGCTTGCTCGTGCTAGAGAGTGAATATTTTTTGAACTCATTTCACTGTTTAGTTTTATAGGAGTTCCGGCAAATCTTTTTTTAGCAAAGCGTCGAGCTCTCACCACCTTTTCTCTTATTTCTTTTGAACTTTCTTTCTCTTCAACCTTTCTTCCGGAGAGGGTTTCAAAGGAAACGGTTGGAACATCGACGAATAAATCTATTCGGTCAACAATTGGGCCAGAAAGTTTTCTTTCGTACTTTTCCAAATCCATCGCTCGGCAGGTACAAGATTTATCTTTTGATCCTCTAAATCCGCAAGGGCAAGGATTCATCGCTGCAACAAGAATAAATGAAGCTGGAAATATTGCGCTTCCTCTAGCTCTTGAAATAGAAACAAACCTATCTTCCAGTGGCTGACGAAGGGACTCAATTACTCTTTTATCGAATTCTGGAAATTCATCTAAAAACAAAACTCCTCTGTGTGAGAGAGTAACTTCTCCAGGTCGTGGATTTGCTCCCCCACCAATGACTGCAACATATGAAGATGTGTGATGAGGAGATCGCACGGGCGGATGGCTGAGGAAATCATTTTTTATTGAGCCAACAATGGAGTGGATTGCTGTTACCTCGAGCGCTTCTTCTCTCGAGAGAGGAGGAAGAATTGAGGACAGTGCTCGAGCCAGTAGGGTTTTTCCAGTTCCAGGTGGGCCAGAAAGTGCAATGTTGTGTCCTCCGGCCGCCGCAATCATAAGCGCCCGCTTGGCATTATTCTGTCCTTCAATAAAGGAAAAGTCAGTATCACTTTCACTTTCGGAAAAGTTTATTTCGGTTGTTGGAAGAGCGGACAGGGCCTCCTCCCCTTTCAAATGTTTTATTAATTCGGTTAGATTTTTTATTCCAAAAACAGAAATCCCATCAACCAGCGCCGCCTCTCTAGCAGAATCTATTGATATAAAAATATTTTTGAATCCTTCTTTCTTGGCTGTTTCAGCCAGAGCCAAGGCTCCTCGTACAGGTCTTGTCTCTCCCGACAGAGAAAGTTCTCCAATAAAAATTGAATCACTTTCTATTTTTGGAATTTCTTCTATTGCGGACAGATATCCCACAGCAAGCGGTAGATCAAAATAAGCACCCTCTTTCTTTGTGTCTGCCGGCGCGAGGCTTGCCACTATTTTATGGTTTCGTTTTGTTGGAGAATCAAAACCAGAATTTTTTATAGCAGAGAGAACGCGGTCTCGTGCTTCTTCCACTGCTTTGTCGGGGAGACCAACGATTGTAAAAGAATAAAGCCCACGAGATACATCTGTTTCTATACGAACAACGCCGCCCCGCAGAAGTTCTGGTTGGGCGGCGTGTACTAAAGAATACATATTCTTAATTTTATATTACATGTGAGCCTGACAAGTTTTTGAAGATGGATTTGCTTCAAGTCTATCTTCTTCTATTTCCTGTTCACACACTTCACATATTCCAAAGTTTCCGTTGTCTATTTTTTGGATTGCTGAAACGATGTCTAGAAGTCTCCCTTCCAAAGCTTCCATTTTTCCCGCTCTTTCTTCGAAGTCTTCATCTCTATCTGCTTCGTCGATTGAATCAGCTTCTTTTGTATCAGTATTTGGAACAGTTTCCCAGTCTCCTGTTTCAGTGTTTCTTTTTCCAAATCCTGAAAGCTCTTTTTCTAGGAGGGCTTTTTCTTCTTCAAGCTTTATCTTTAGCTCGTTTATTTTCTCTGTTGTCATAGGATAAGTTTATCAATATGGTAGTTTATTGTCTAGTTTAAATTTAAAGGTAAAAAAACAAAAACCCGCACCATTGGCGGGATTTTTTATAAAAATCTTTAATTAGTCAGGCATTTGCATTGCCAATCGCTGAACTGAAACGTCCAGAGAACCAAATGTGGAGTTTTTTCTTAAAAACTCAAGCGCCAGAGCCAGTTTTTTCTTGTCATCTTCCCCTGCTTGTATACACATTTGCAAATTTCCTTTTGCGAATATCAAAGAAGGCAGAAGCCATATCTCCCAATATGTTGAATCTTCACCCCTTCTTGAGCGCAAACACTCAAACCCATATGAAATTAAGTTTTCCGCTTCAATTTTATATCTTTCAGGTGTGTAGTAATAACCGCACAAACTGTGGATTGTAATTGAAGCTATTGAACTGTGAAGCTCTTCAATAGGCTGTGTTTCAAACATAGAATATGAACGCTTCATCTCTTCTTGTGTCGCCTTTCTCCAGAAAGGAAACATTGTGCTGTCTTCGATTGGGGACGGCAGAGGTTTGTAGTTTGGGACAAATTTCAACTCTCCGTTTTCTACACGTATCCACCACATCCCTCCTTGTATACAGCCAAACACTTTTTCGTGCTCTTCGTCAGAAAGGTTGGCTATTGTAAGGCTTTTCTGGTTTTGTCCTCCTCCCCAAGAAGATAGTCTTATTTCTTTTTTTTCTTTGGTTTCCATATTTTTGTTTTTAAAGAGCAACGACTTTGTCACCCTTTTTTAATTCCCAAAAAGGAACTAATAAAGAGTGGCAAGGGCTAGTTAAATTTAAATTAGACTATAATAACTTCTGCTTTGTGTCAAACTGAAGAATTTAAATTTACTTCAACTTCTCGATTGAAATTTTTTCTGTTATCTCCCCCACTATATTTTTGTCTGTTGCAATGAAGATTGTTCCGTCTGGATAAACTAGATAAAAAATATTTTCTCCAGTTGGAAGAGTTAGAATTCTCACGTCCTTGTTTTCTATAACAGAATCTTCAAAGACAAAATTCTGATCTCCAAGAGATTCTCTTTTTATATTTAGAAATGGATACAAGTCTGTGACAATGTTTTCTTCCCAAGCGAGCATTCCAGATAATGCGGACTCGAAACTTTCTGCTGTAAAAATAAAGAATGGTGAAGCGTTCTCCGCTTTAAATGTTCCAAACAAGAAAGAGCTGTCGAATCCTCGAGCCAAAGCCCCCGGTGTTTTTATTTCAAAGAATGAAGTGAATTCTGTTGTACTGAGAAGTTTGTTTGATTCACCAAAAGTTTTTGTAAAAATAATTCCAGTTATTCCAGTCTCTGTTGTTTCAAGTAAAGTTGAAACTTCAGATAATGCAGAGTCGCGAGTTTTCCCATCTAGTGAAATACTTTTTATATTGTTCACTGTGATTGGAAGAAGAAGTTTTTCGCTCACTGTGCTGACATCTGTGGTTTCGGTGAAAGGAAGTTCCTTGCCACTCAGAACAAAAAATATTGCTCCAAGCGCGAGCGTTATGAGTCCGACTGAAATCACCACCAAGAAAGAGTCCTTTCGTTTAGCGACGGGTTTCATTTGGTTTCGTCTCTCTTCTTCTTGAAGTGCGATTGTTATGATTGAACCTTGTGTTCTTCTGAGAGCCAAAGATAAATCGTCCGAGAAAGTTCGTAGAGATTGTGGAGCTCGAGCTTGCACTGGCGCTGGTTCATTTTTTGGCAATGGTGCCGGCATTCTTGAGAGTTCATTTATTTTTGGACTTACAAAAGGTTGCTCGGGAATATTATTTATTTGTTGCTCAATTGGTTGCACAGATATTTGCGCAGGAGTACTTTCAATTTTCGGCATAACTGAAAATACTTCCAATTCTTTTTCTGGAATAGTTTCAATATTTATTTTTTCCGGCATATGGTCACTTGCGATTCCCATATCACTTTGCATTGTCCTTATTTTGGGAAGTGCTTTCGGTCCGATATCTTTATCCTCGTTCATTGTCTATATTCTAACTCTTTTTTAGGAAATTTGCTTTTCCAAAAAAGATAAGGGTAGGTGTTTAATTCTCGGGTTTTTTATTTGCTTGATTTGTGAAATAATTTAGTCAAAGCACTTTTATATGAAACAAATAGTTTTATTTGTGTTTTTTGCAGAGATTGTAAATGCACAGAACTTTGTCCCTGTATGGGAAGACACTTATCTTCCAGATCAGGAAGCTGGTTGTTATGTTTCATCTTTGGATTTACAAAATGAAACGATTTTTATCGGACGGTACTGTGGGGCAGAAGACGAGATTGTTTTTGGAGATATTTCCTCAGAAGAGTGGACGGAATGTGATATTCCCGACTCCCTCGGAGAGATTTCATCTGGTGGTGTAGTAGATGGCGTGTTCTACGTTTACACAGAATCGAACTGGATACTTTCAGTAGATCAGTCGTGTGAAACGGGCATTGTCGCCAAGAGTGATGGCTGGGTCAAAATATTTTCCGAGAACGATACTCTGCATGTCTTCGGTTCAGGTGTCTATATAGACGACACCTTGTCCCCTCCTTTTGTTCACTCTTTCGTTCCTGCGACAAACACTTGGAAGTCATTTCCAAGTCCGGAATCAGAGTCAGTTATCGGTCTGACAATTTTTCAAAACAAAATGTTTTGCGTTGGACTAGATGATGGGATTCAAAAGATTTTCCAACTAGACGATTCTGTGTGGAATGTCGTTTATGTTTTTCCAGAAGATGAGCATTTCGTTTCTTGGGAATCTGCAGAAGACAGGATTTATGTTTCTTCGACTAACTTCGCTCCCCCATTTGAATACGGAATTTTCTCTGAATTCAAGGATGGAGACATGGACTCACTTTTTTCAAGTGATGGAAACATTCTCGCGATTGAAGCAACTTCTTGTTTTGTTTTTGTTTCCGGCAACTTCACGAGCTTTGGAAATTGCGATGCAGAAAACTTGGCGATGTTTGACCGAGGGTCGAAGGAAATAATCCAAACCGATCGAGGGTTGGACAACAACGGTTATGCCTTATCTGCAAATGACGAGTTTGTATATGTCGGCGGTGCATTCATTTATGGAGCAGATATTTATTCACCAGGAGTAATATCTCTTCCCTCTTGTTATGAAGTTTCCGTTGAAGATATCACAAAAAATGAAGTGAAGATTTTTCCCAATCCAGCGACAGATTTTCTTTCCGTAGAAAATGGTATTGGAAAAGTTGTAAGAATCTTTTCTTTGTCAGAGGAAATATATCTGATGGCAAACGAAATCGATAACAAAAAAGTTTTCGACATCACCAATCTTTCATCCGGAACTTACTACATTTTGATTGGTGGAAAAGTTTTTTCATTCGTTAAACTGTAAAAATAAAACCTTATATTCAAAAGCGCCCCACCCGGAGCGCTTTTTTCTGTCCCAAATATTAAACCTCTTTTACTATTTCAAATCCGTTCATGCTACCAGTAATTGTGAGTCCTATAACATTTTCAGCGATATACTGCTCCTTCATTTTTTTTGCAATTATATTTAGAGTTGCTCCTGATCCAGTAAAATCATCTATAAGCAAAACTTTTTTGTAGTGAATATTTTTATTCTGTATCACCATGGTTGAATTTGCATTTATAATTCTGTCTTTTATGTCTTTCAAGCTTTTTTGTTGGACAGGTATTGTTGTCTGTATTTTCTCTATTTTTATCATTGGTAGGTTTATTTTCAGAAATTTTTCCAACTCTTTCATAAATTGAGGTATTCTTTTTATTGTTGGTGGTACAAACGCGATGGAATCTGGCTTCTCATTTTCTATAAAAGTTTTAATCTCTGGAACTATTATTTCTAGAACTTTGTTCATTAATATTTTGTTTTGAGATTGTTTGGCGTGAAATAACCACTGTCCTATTTTTGTTCTACCGAAAACAGGCAGACTATAAGAGTGTAGATAATATAATTTATCTAAGAAAAGTTTATCGTCTTTAAATGTGTCATAAAGTTTTTGTGTTGCATCTATTACTCCACTTTTTTTAAATTGTGAGTAATCTCTTAAAAGAGAAACATATTCTTTTGCTTTATCCTCTACCTCTAGTTTTCTATCTGTACACCATTTTATGAAACCATTCATGCCAGTTATTTCTGTACCGTCTGGTTCTAATAATGTAAAATTCTTTTCAATTATATCAACGTCTTTATTTGATACTTGAAATATAGGATCTGGTGATCCGGTATTTATTGGTGCAGAATAGAAAACTTTTGGTGGAATACCTTGTTTTGTTATTAAACCCTGCTCTAACAAATTTTTTAGATGTCTATGAGTCATGGAACCTCCAATAGAAAAAACCTTTGCGATATTGTGTGCGGTTACAAAGCCTTCATTTTTTATATACTCTAGTATTTCCCTCTGTTTATTCGTCATAGTATATAGTATACACTATACTATATACTATGCAAGATTTTTCCTAGTATTTTAGATCCATTACATAAAATAGTATTTAATAAAAAAATGAACCCTTAAAGATTCATTTTTTTATTTTCTTACATTGTGTTTTTTATGAAGATCTACAACTTCTTTTTCCTCTGCTTCATCTTTTGTTTGTTTTGCTTTCTCCCCTAGTTTTTTCAATTCTTCATCAGATAACTCATTAAGCTCCCCTACTCTTCTATCCAAATACTCGCGAGTATTTTTTGTTGGATCATCCAATACTTCTTCGAGAAGTGAATTTAGAATCCAACCCATGCGAGGTCCTGCTTTCACACCAAGCTCTTTCATTAAAACATTTCCATCGACCACAAGTTGTGATACAGAGATCGGATCACGGAGTACTTGTTCAATCATCGCGTGATACTTTCGCAGACGATACGGAGCCTCTACTTTTGCCATCCCTACCCTATCGCACTCGCGGACATTCATAAGCGTCCAGATATTCTCGACACCTACGTTTCGTACAACACGACGTACAGCAGAAAGTGTGATCTGTTCTGTGTCAGAGAAGAACATGTGATATCGCACGAGGCTCGTTACAAGCTCAGTTGTATCTTTCGGAAACTTCATTCGCTCCATTATCACGCGTGCCATACGAGCGCCGACAACTTCGTGTCCATAGAAAGTGTATGCTTTCTTAATTCCCTTTCTTCGAGTCTTTGGCTTTCCGATATCGTGAAAGAGCGCAGAGAGTCTGATCTCAAGTGGCCATCCTTTGTCAGCTGAATGCTGGAGTGCTTGGAGCAAGTGTTCGTATACGTCGAACTTGTGCGCACCTCCCTGCTCGCAACCAATCCCCTGTTCTAATTCCGGAATGAAGTGTTTTAGTAATCCCAACTTCTGAAGCATTCCAATACCAAGGGCCGGTTCAGGAGACATAATTATTTTTCTAAATTCATCACGAATTCTTTCTGTGGATATCTTTTGAATTGAATCAGAATTTTTTGCAACAGCTTCCAGTGTCTCGCTTGAAATAACAAACCCCAGTTCAACAGAAAATCTGACCGCTCTCATCAATCGCAGTGCGTCTTCCCCAAATCTTTCGTTAGGCTCCCCCACTGTCCTTAAGACCTTTTCCTGAATGTCCTTTATACCTCCAAAAATGTCCTTTAGAATGTCTTTTATAGGATCATAGGCAATTGCGTTGACTGTGAAGTCTCGACGCTGTAGATCGTCTTCTATGTTGTCTGAGAATGTAACCAAATCAGGGTGTCTGTGGTCTGTGTAGCTTGTTTCTAGTCTAAAAGGCGTAACTTCGACTATTTCATATTCGGAAGCTGTGAGCTCTGAGCTGTCAGCTATAAGCTTGGGGATACAAACCGCTACTGTTCCGAACTTGTTCTCATATACTGTCTTTTCAAAAAGCCCTTGTATTTGTTCCGGGTTAGCGCTTGTTGTTATATCCCAGTCTTTGGGTTCACGGCCAATTATTATGTCTCGGACGCATCCCCCAACCAAAAAAGCCTCAAAACCTGCATTTTGAAGGGTTTTTGTTACATGTGTAACATATTCAGGTATTTTATTGTTCAAGTTGTGTTTCATCTGAAACTTTTTTGTGCCTCCAGAGGGAATCGAACCCCCATCACTGGTTCCGAAGACCAGTACTCTATCCATTAAGCTATGGAGGCGCATTTTGTCTATGGTCACCCGACCAATAGCGCTGTTATTGTTAATAAGCAAAGAAATTATACACTACTTTTGTCTTTTATCAATAAAGCCTGTTTGGTAAGACAATTTTCAAGAATCACGTGGAGTTGGCTGGTCAACAAAGCCAAAAACCCATAAAGTGGGCCAAAATGTTTCTTGTGTAACAATCTCTAAAAGTGGCCGTAACCATGGCCACCGGTTTAATCATATCTAGGAGAAATTAAATAAAATTCAAAGATAACCCCTACCCCTTTTAAAAAACTAGCTTTAGTTTCCTAAATATTGTATTATAATAATTAGTATGATACGAATAGAGGACAAAAACAGGGCATTTCACATGAAACATGAAGGCTTCTCCGTGTCGGATATCTCAAAAACTCTAAACATAAGCCGAAATACCCTATACCTATGGTTTAACCAAATTGTTTCAGGTGAAACAATTGAGACTACGCTACAGAACAAAAAAGGAAGGTCAGAAAGGCTAAAAAGACTAAATGAGGCAAGAGAGGAGAAACTGAACAAATATTACCAAATGGCAAAAGAGGAAGCTAGGCTTGATTTCCAGAAGTTTTCTTCTGACCCTTTATTTATTTCCGGACTAATGGCTTATTGGGTGGGGGGAGACAGGGTTTCAAGGTACAACCTCAGGCTTGGTAATTCTGACCCCGGTGTCCTTTTGATTTTTGCTAGTTTCTTAGAGAAGTTTCTGGCGGTTCAAAGAGGGAAGTTGAGAGCTCAGGTCTTTTATGATGAAACCTTGAATGCAGATCTTTGTAGGGAGTTCTGGTCTATGAATCTAAAGTTAGAAAAGTCTCAATTTACAAAAAACATTATCCTAAAGAGGAAAACAAAGACAAAAAAGTCTCGGTACGGTAACTGTAATATAGGAATTACTAGTAGATTTTTGAAAACCAAAATGTTAGAATGGATTACCATTTTCGATAGAGAAGTGCGAATGCGGCCATAGTTTAGTGGTAAAACACGATCTTGCCAAGATTGAGGCGGGAGTCCGATTCTCCCTGGCCGCACAAATAAAAGTAAGACATTTTTTATAAGGACAAATGACTTTTTGTAATGATTTACTTATTCACAAATGGGGAAAAATGTGTTTAAGAAGTTTATAAAAGACATGTCTTTAACAAAAAACCCTTATTTTAAAAAGAATGAATCTGAAAATAAGCTTATTTTAAAAGGACATTTGTATTTTAGTTAAAAATAGTGACTTTTAGGTTTCACGTGAAACATCTATTATAAAAAAGCTTTAAAACCAAGAGATATGCCTAAAGTTTTTACATCAAAATCACAGAAAATAGGGGAGTTGGGAGAAGAGATCGCAAAGAGATATTTAGAAAAAAGAGGTTTTAAGATTATTGAAAGAAACTTCTGCTCCAGAAATGGTGAAATTGATATTATTGCGGAGAAGGACAAAACAAGACACTTTGTGGAAGTAAAAAGCGTTTCATCTGCTATATCTGGGGTGAAACCAGTTGAAAATATGACAACGTGGAAGATAAAGAAACAAAGAGCGGTTATTTCAGAATATTTAAGGACTCAAAGAAATGTCTCTGATTGGCAGGCAGATGTCCTTTTTGTCTATTTAGACATAAAAGACAAGACGGCCAAGGTTGAGTTTTTGGAATACGCATTTTGAAATAAGGATTTTTATGTTATGCTGTTTTTGCAAAATCATATTTTCAGATTTTGCTTTTTGTTTAACAACTGAGTCGGGGTGTAGTACATCGGTAGTATACGCGGTTTGGGACCGTGAGAGCCGAGTTCGATTCTCGGCACCCCGACCCAGTTGTGAAATAATCAACTTTGAGTTATATTCATAATTACGAGAGTTTCAAGAAGCGGGACTAGTTTAGTGGCAGAATGGGAGTTTTCCAAACTCTAGGCGGGAGTTCGATTCTCCCGTCCCGCACAAAATATAAAATACCCAGATCATCTCTGGGTATTTTATATTTTGAGGGGAGAATCGGACGAGGAAGGGGATATGAAGAATAATGTCAAAAATAAAAAAACGCCCAATAGGGGGCGTTTTTTTATTTAAAATACTTTTTCTCGAGAAAAAATTATTTAACTGCGTCTTTGAGGGCCTTGGCCGCTCGGAACTTAGGAACGCGGGTAGCTGCGACACTGACTTGAGCTCCAGTTTTTGGATTTCGAGCCATTCGAGCTGCGCGAGCTTTTACAGAGAAGATACCGAGTCCTGCGATAGAAACTTCACCACCTTTTTTAAGAGTAGAGATGATTGTATCGATGAGGCCATTCACGATTTCTTCGGCGGCAACTTTTGTGCCACCCATTTTTCCGTGAACGAATTCCACTAGATCTTGCTTGTTCATATTTTTAGCTTTTGCAAATACTGCGAGAGACGCTAGTAATCTACGACCGTTCCTGTTTGTTACAGGCTAGAAAAAGTATACAGGATATAGATTTTATAAGCAAAAGGTTGACAAGCTTATATTAGTGTATTAATATGAAGACAAATTTTGTAAATATGACGAGAACAGACAAAGCCCTCGACAGAGGCATTATGGTAGCAATGCTCGTTGCAGCAATAGCGAGCTATGTTTTGATGCCTGTATTACAGGCAAAAATTTTATGTGTAACCCTTTTCGGGTGCGGGGCTATTATGTCCCTAGCTATTACCAGTAAAAATTGGTCAAAGCTGTTATTTTTTATCTCTTTTGCAGTTTTTGCAATAGGGGTGATTTACACCGGAATTTAATTTTTTAACCAAAACAATTTTATTAAAAAAGCCCTCAACTCAATGAGGGCTTTTTCTTTTGGCTAAAATATAACTATCGGGCGAATTCTATAACTCTTGTTTCCCTTATTACTGTAACTTTAATTTCTCCTGGATATTTAAGATCTGATTCTATTTTCATTGCCACGTCTCGAGCAAGACTCTTTGCTTCAATATCACTTAGGTCTTCTGGTCTAACGAAAACTCTAATTTCTCTTCCGGCAGATAGAGCATAAGCTTTTTCTACTCCCTTCATATTGTTCGCTAGAGTTTCGAGTTCTCCAAGTCTCTTTAGATAATTCTCAACAGTGTCTCGTCTTGCCCCAGGTCGTCCACCAGAAATGTAGTCGGCTGTCTGAACAATGACGGCTTCTACTGTTTCGTGTGGCCAGTCATCGTGGTGGCTTTTCATTGCTGTTATAACTCGAGGGTCTGCTCCGAACTTTTCTAGAATTCTCATTCCAATTTCAATGTGTGTTCCTTGAACTTCGTGATCAAGAGCTTTTCCAATGTCGTGTACTAACGCTCCCGCCTTTGCGACATATACATCCGCTCCGAGTTCTTCCGCTAGCATTCCAGCTATGTGAGTCATCTCAATTGAGTGCTGAAGGACATTTTGTCCATAACTTGTTCGGAAATATAGACGACCAAGGATTGCAACAATTCTCGGGTCAAAATTGAAGATTCCACATTCGTAACAAGCGGCGTCTCCTTTTTCTTTTATTATTTTATTTATTTCACCTTTTGCTTTTTCTACTTCTTCCTCAATCTTGGCTGGCTGAATTCTTCCATCCATTATTAGGTTTTCAAGCGCCATCTTGGCTATTTGGCGACGAACAGGATCAAAGGCTGAGATAATTATGACTCCTGGTGTGTCGTCCACTATAAGCTCAACTCCAGCCGCTCTTTCAAAAGCTCTGATGTTTCTTCCTTCTTTTCCGATAATCTTTCCTTTTATCTCATCGTTTGGGATTGAGACATTTGTAGTCATCAATTCTGAGGCGGTTGAGGAAGAAAGTCGTTGGATGGTTGTAGCTAGAATATCCTTTGCTCTTCGTTCCAGGGTTTCTGATCCCATAACTTCGAGTTTTTGAATTCTAACTTTCAAGTCTTCATCTGCTTTAATCTCTAGCTCTTTGATTAGTAGATTCTTTGCCTCGTCAGTTGTAAGCCCTGATACGGCTTCTAGCTTCTTCTTTCTTTCTTCGTCAGCAAGGTCTATTCGTTCCTTTATTTTCTTTATTTCTTCAACTTTTACCTTTATATTTTCTACTTCTCTGTCTATTTCAACTTGTCTGGCATCAAGAAGACCCTCTTTCTTTATTAGTCGGTCTTCTGTTCTTTTGGCCTCTTCTTCTTTTGTCTTTTCTATCTCTTTTACTTCAAGAAGAGTTTCTTCTGATTTCTTCTTTGCTTCGTCTGTTATTCTCTGGGCCTCTTCTTTTGCTCCAACCAACATTTGTTTGATGTCTATCTCTAGAGATCTCTTTTTTGAAAGAGAAACCAAGATTCGAGTGTAATACCCGATCAGAGCACCAACAAGAAGGGCGAAGCTTCCGAAGGCAATTATTTTTATAAATGTCATATGGGTTAAAAACCCGTTTGCAAGCTAGCGTTTTTCCACCCTTATTTTTATAAGGTTTTTTCTAAATTTTTCAGTTTGGGAAATTCGTTTAAGTTGCATTTGGGTGTGTGATTAATTCGTTAATTTCGATACTTTGATAATACACCCGAAAAAGCCCCGCGTCCATCGGCGCGGGGCTTTGTTCCCTAAAAAATCTTTTCCCCATTGACCTAGCGCCCGAAAGGTTATATCTTTCTTAGAAACCGTTCTTATATGAATAACCAAAACAAAAAACTCTGCTTAAACAGGTTTCGTCAGATTTCCGAAGATATTTTCGGGGCCAATTCAATCAGTCGGTTCTTATCGACTGTCCCACATTTAGATGAGGTAAATCAACTAACCCCAAAATCAGTTGGGGAATTAATTACCGAAGCAAACAAACAGGCCGAACAAGATCTGCTGCCAGATTCTTGGAAGAAAAAATATAAAAAATTTGCCGGTAAACTCAGTTTATACCAGCATGAACCATTACACGGCGCCCGATAAAGGGCGTTTTTGTTTTCAAGAATTTACCTAAGCAGTTAGCTTGGTTTTTTATTACAAAGCCTTCTGTTTGACAGTCTGCAGTGATTACTGTAAAGTTATGAAAATTTTGTACTATGAAAAATTTACTAATTGTTTTATTTTTAAGCTTTTTATTTTTTGGCTGCGGAGAAGACTATGTTATTCCCGAAGGGAAGATAGAGAGAATTTCTCCAGCGGGATCAGGGTGGACAGATATTTACACTAACTCCGAATGGACAACCTTCTATAAAATGAAGGAGGTTTCATTTCTAACAGATGAAGGTGTTCTCGAAAGCAAAATGGTTGTAATAGACAGTTTTGTCTCAGAAATTCCCTTAACTAAACTTGAAGCAGGAGAACTTTCTGTGTCTGGGGATGCGAAAGTTGTCGGTATCTATTATTCAACAAAAGAGTGGTTCCCATCTTGGAAAAAAAACCTTTCTTTTGAAAAGAAAACAATAAGAAGAGACGGCGCACGGGTTATTTTTGAAAAAGAAGAAGGTAGTATAGATATGACATTTAAACAATTTTTGAATGAAAAATCTGGTCTTTTTATGTCTATGGCTGTTTTTATGTTTGCGTCTCTAATCATATTTGGATGTATTTCTATTAATTATTTAAAAACAAAAAAGGGTAGAAAGTTTCTATTAATCGCGGCTTTAATTACTTGGATTGTATTTTCCTTCGCACTTTCATTTTGGGCCGAAGCATTCAATTTTGAAATTGTTATAGCAACTTTCATTCTTGTTTTTTGGGGAATTTTTTTCGTATCAATTCTAATTTTCTTTAAGAATTTCTTTGAGAAAAGAAGTAAGCAAATAGAAAGAAATAGAAGAAAAAGACAAAATAAACTAAAACAATTTGATACAAAACCGTCATGATTTTGTATCAAAAAACCGCCCTTGCTTGGGCGGTTTTTTTATTTATACTTTTGCTTTCGAGATTACGGCATCAATGAGTCCGTATTTTTTTGCCTCTTCCGCTTCCATATAATTGTCTCGGTCTGTGTCTTTCTCTACCTTATCAATCTTCTGTCCTGTATTTTTTGAAAGAAGTTCATTTATTTTCTTCTTCCACTTTAGGATTTCCTTTGCATGGATTTCTATGTCAGTTGCTTGTCCGGATGCACCACCAAGTGGTTGGTGGATCATTATTCTAGAATTTGGAAGAGAAAATCTTTTTCCTTTTGCTCCACCTGAGAGAAGTATTGCTCCCATTGAAGCTGCCATCCCAACACAGATAGTTGAAACATCGGGTTTGATGAACTGCATCGTGTCATATATTGCCATTCCAGAAGTGACTGAGCCTCCTGGAGAGTTTATATACAATTGGATATCTTTCTTTGGATCTTCGTTGGCAAGGAAGATAAGCTGAGCGATAACAAGGTTTGAGGTATAGTCGTTTATTTCGTCATTCAAGAAGACGATTCGTTCTCGGAGTAGGCGAGAGTAGATATCATAGGCTCTTTCGCCAAATTGGGATTTTTCGATGACAGTAGGTATAAGCATAGAATTTAATATTATTGATAATTGTTAGGCTATTCTAGCAAAAACAGGGGTTTTTGGGTAGAGAGAGGTATTCCCCGAACACTACCCTTATGTTTAGAGGAAAGGAAGGGGGTTTACCTGCACATCTTTCTGTTTTTATGGAAAGGTGTGGGGGTTGACAAATCCTACAGATTTGCTATAATACGAAAGTATAAATGTTCTTTGAGCTTGGATTTCATAGGTTTTTGGGGATTTGAGAGTTATACGAGCTGGTTCTGCCGAGCCGGCTGGTATAACTTTCAAATCTATTAATTTCAAACAATTAAACTTAAATACTATGAAATCTTTAATGTTATTACCGGTAATGTTTATTTTTGCACTGGCAACTTGCGGATGTTCAATCCTTACCCCGCCCCTTGGCTATGGTGAGGTAGTAAACTGTCCGTTCGACCAAAAGCAACAGGTAATTATGTTCGTAAACGGTGCTGGTGTTGCAGCCTACACAAACAGCGGACAGGTTTATCAATCCTTGTATTCAAACACAAAGGAAAGAGCCGACTGGATTGAAAATTGGCAACAGAATCATGTTAATCAGATTCTGCCAACGATTCCAAACGTTCAGGTGCAATACCAGACTGGTACCGTAGATAACGGAGGTGATGATGATGGTTTAACCGCCAACATAATCACAAGCGTGATCGACTGGAATCCACCAGCAGGATTATAAGCAAATGCCGGAAAATTTTTTAAGCGATGTCATTGAGCGTCGTTGCACAACCGCCCTTCGAGTTTACTCAGGGCGGTTTTTTTATTTTCCGATTTTTATTGTATAATTATATTAAGGCCAAAAGCCGTTAATAATAACTTTTAAATAAATTATGAATTTTTTCAAAAATCCAAATTTTGACTCAATCAAGATATTGGCTGGGCTTCTAATCGTTGCTGGAGCAGGATACTTCCTGTTTTCTGGATCAGGAGACAGAGGACTTGGACAAGCGGGTAAAGTTATAAAAGGAGACAAAAAAGACTTTGTTCAGAATGATTATAAACAAAAATATCTAGTAGATGTCGGGGTAGACTACTATGCAAATGATACTTGTACTGTTTATTTCTATTATAGTGATGGAACAAACGAGCCTTTTGCCGGAACAACAGTGTATGGTTCAGATGGAGGAAAGAAGTGTAACATTGGCGGGGTTGTTTATGACGAAGATGGAAACATTGTAGAGAATGGACCAAAGGTTAGTTTTTCAGTTGATCAATCTGGGTCAGTCTCTGTTTCTTCACCGAGTGCAATCCTTACAAACCAAGTTCAACTTTGGATGCAAGGACTTCTCCCTAATACTGCGGTTACAGGTGAGTTAAATGCTGAGACAACAAACGCAATCAAAGGACTCCAGGCGTCATATGGACTAACCGCTTCTGGAACTCTTGATTCTGGAACAGTTAATGCAATCTCAGAAGGAACAGCTAATATCTCTGGAAACATAGATAATTAGTAGATTGTTTATAAATTATAAAAGCCCCGCAAGGGGTTTTTATTTTTCCACAGAAACAGTTGACATTTAACGTCTAATGTTGTATTATCTGAACAAAACCTGTTATATGAAAAACTTATTTTTTGTAATTTTATTGTCGCTTGTGGCAATGTCTACAAGTGCACAGTCGGTATATGTTGATATCGACACCCTTTTAATCAAAACTGAAGCCGGATTTGACACCCTTATTATTTCAGATAGAAATAAAATTTTTTCAGGTACGTCTGCCGTATTAATGGTAGACAATGAAAAAAAATTTATTTTTGTTGAAGAAATTAACTTTCCGGATGGCTCTGTTATTAGTTGCAAGATGCCATTTCCTCCCAATATTGTGGAAATAAAAAATACTCAGGTTGTTAGATGGGAGGCTACAAGATCTACCGCGACAAATATATACGCAAAAATCTTTTTAGAAATTGATGGCCTACCATATTCGTTTGAATATGGGAAAGGTTGGAAATAGCGCTGGTTTGTTTTTTTAGGTCACCGCAGGATTTTTTTAGGATCTTGCGGTTTTTTGTTTGACAAATATTTATAAAAAAAGTAATCTTATTTCATAATCAAATATTTTTCAGCGGCGATTTCAACCCCCGGATTTTTCCGGGGTTTTTTATTTCTTTAAGAATTTAGAAAGTTTAGGAGATATCACAGCTGTGCAATATGGTTGATTTGGATTTTTGGCGTAATAATCTTGGTGATATTCTTCTGCTATAAAAAAATTATTTAAAGGAGTTATTTCTGTTACAATCGGATCTTTTAGCGACTTTTGTGCTTCATCGCGAATTTTTTCGATAATACTTTTTTCTATTTCATTTTCATAAAAAATAACAGAGCGATATTGAGTTCCTACATCTGCGCCCTGTTTATTCATTGTTGTTGCGTCATGAATTTCGAAGAATATTCTTATTATGTCTTCAAGTTTTATTTGGTCCTCGTCATAAGTCAGACGAACAACTTCGGCGTGCCCAGTTTTGCCTCCACAAACATCCAAATAAGTTGGATTTGGTTTTTCTCCTCCGGCATAACCACTTTCTATTTTGGTGATTCCTTGGATTGTTTTAAATATTGCATCAAGACACCAGAAGCACCCACCGCCGATAGTAATTTGTTTTTGCATACTTTAATTATACATAAAAACAAAAAACCGCGTTTAAGCGGTTAATATTTTACAAGGGAGGTGGATGACCCCAATATTGGTTTCTAAAGTCTGCCCTGGGCCATATTCAAAATTGAGGTCAAAAATTTCTACTATTTTTTTGAAATGTCGGTTGCCCGCATATATTGGGCAAAACACCTTCGTTCCAGTTTTAATATTTCCTTCAAGTCTTTTCATCATTCGAAGAAAAGCCTTTCCACTTGTTTGTGTCGGAGAAGACATAAAGGCGTCAACCAAAAAAAATTTTTCCTCCTCAATTTTCAATTTTTGAAAAATCTTTTTCACGAGTTGATTTTTTATTTCCATTTCCGATGGAACAGCTACTGCGTACCCAACAACCCTCTGGGTATATGCCCCATTTTCTTTTGTTGTTGTTATGGCTACCAATCCTCTCTCACTGAGCTCTTTTAGCTCTTTTTGTGTAAAGAGGAATAATCCCGTATGTTCAAGGTCTTTCATTCCATTGTTTATAAAGTGATTCTCCACCTGGAGATTCATAATTTTGTGTCCGAAAGTTTCTATTTCGGACGGTGGAACGATACTGTTTACCAACTCCACTTTTTCACTTGTTAATATACTCATACTAAAATTTTTCTTGAGTCTATACCAAAACCAGAAAATTTGGAAGAGTCTCTATATTTCTATGTCTAGAAGTGTAGGGCAGTGGTCGCTTCCCATTTGCTTTGTCAGATTTTCAGATTTTAGTACTTTTTTAGAAATTTTTTCTGAAACGAAGAAATAATCAATACGCCAACCAACATTTCTAGTTCTCGCTCCGGCGAAATGGCTCCACCAAGTATAATGTCCGCCACTTTTCGTTAAAATTCTAAAGGCATCAACAAAACCTTTTTTTATTACGTTATCAATTCCAGTCCTTTCTTCATTCGTGAATCCTTTTTTGCCAATATTTTCTTTTGGTCTAGCAAGGTCTAGTTCAGTGTGCGCAACATTCAAGTCCCCGCAAAAAATTACAGGCTTTTTCTTGTTTAGAGTAGAAACATATTCTAGAAATGCTGGATCCCAAGCTTTGTGTCGAAGAGGAATTCTAGATAAATCATCTTTTGCATTTGGAGTATAAACATTAACAATAAAAAACTTTTTGAATTCTAAAGCAATAACTCGGCCTTCTTCATCCGGGTTTCCATATTTATCCTTTAGCTTATATTTTTTTATTATATTACTCGGGAAATTCAGAAGAACTTTTTCTGGTTTTATTTTTGTAAAAATAGCAGTTCCGCTGTAGCCCTTTTTTGAAGCCGAATTCCAGTATTCTTCGTAATCTTTCAAATCAACTTCAGACTGACTTTGTTCTGCCTTTGTTTCTTGAAGACAGATAATGTCAGGTTTATATTTATTAACAAAGGGCACAAACAAGTTCTTTTTGTGTACAGCTCGGATCCCATTAACATTCCAAGAAATAATTCTCATTAGCTTATTTTAGTTTATTTCGTGGATTATTAAGACTTGACAATATCTATCGCTTTGCTATAATGTTACTAGAAGATAATTTTTATTTTAATATATTTGGGCATACCAATTTGCCATTGGAAAGCCTGTTTTGGTTAGCCGCTCACTCCTCAGTGGGCGGTTTTGATTTTTTTATATTTATGTAATTATTTAGACAAAAGTTCTTTTATGATAAAAACACGCACAATTGTGAGCGGGGTCATTGCCTTGGCTCATATAATTTTAATGCCTCTTACTGACACGGGGCTTAAAAATAATAATATAGTTGGTTTATATAAATTTGATTGGTGGGTGGTTACATCCATAGTAATCCTTTTTTGTTTAATCTTAACTTTAATTATATTAACCGCTGAAGAGAAAAAGGTAAGATTTTTCAGTTTCCTTAACACCTTTGCTGGTGTTGTTATAGGATGTTGGTTTGTTTTTGTTTTCGCTAATAATTTAACAAACCTAGAAAATAGTCCAAAACTGTCTTTCCTTATAACCCTGGGTTACTTTTTTGGATTATTACTTATTGGCTTTATTCTCGGCTGGTTATTTGACAAAATTTTCAAAAAGAGTAGTCTGTAGTCAGAAATTGTTCCGACTGGTTTTAAAACTAGTTTCGACATAAAGATGTGTTTTCATGGGGATAGCTCCTGGATCCGAGTCCTTCGGTGAAGGGAGCTTTTAAAGATTTTCTTTTCATACTTGAGCACTTTTCAAGTCTAAGCCGCGCCTGGCAGGGTGCGGTTTTTTATTTATTTAATATTCAGGAGGGATTGCTTCGGGTGGTGCAAAGGAATTATTTTCTTCTTAGAACGGTTACGAATCTCAGAGCTTTATCCTCTCCCATTGTTTGTTCAACAAGAGCAATTGTTTCAAAGTCTTTTACAAACATGGTTCCAAGTTCTTCTTTGGTAAAAAAGTGATAATGCATTTCATGAATTAAGAAGTCTGCACTATTGCTTTCTTTTGGTTTTATAGGACCATAAGTTGCGTTGTTTTTTGACAATTCAATTAACAGAACCAAACCTTCTGGTTTTGTAACCCTGGCTATTTCGCTTATATAATTTTCCCACTCGGAAACTCTCAAGTGTTGAAGTGTTCCAATGTCTAAAATTGCATCGAATGATGAATCAGTGAAAGGTATGTCCAGCACATCTCCTGTTTTAAATCTCAGGCTTTTTTCTAAACCTTCCATCTTTACTGCCATGTTATTTTTTTCAACAATCTGAGGAACATAATCAAGTCCGATTATTTTCACCCCCTCTCGAGCAAGTAAAAAGTCTACTCTGCCACGTCCAGAACCAAGATCTAGTATTAGTGAATCGTTTGGCAATCTTGATATAAATGGCTCTAGAACGTCTCGGTAATCATTTAGTGTCCAAATATCTGTTCCAGTTAAATATGCTTGTGAAAAAAAGTTTTTTCTTTGGTCTTCCATTGTTTATTTATTATCTCACGGAATTATTTTCTTGAGTGGAATTTCTTGTGTATATCCCTTAATTGCTTATCGGTTACATGGGTATATATTTGAGTGGTAGAAATGTTCGCGTGTCCAAGCATCATCTGCACACTTCTTATATCTGCGCCATTTTGAAGAAGGTCTGTTGCAAAAGAGTGGCGCAAAACGTGAGGAGTAACCCTTTTTGATATACCGGCTTTGATTGCGTAGAATTTTACCGCTCGTTCTATTGATCTTGGAGTGAGTCTCCCGCGAGATCCTTTACCACTTCTTCTTGATAGATCAACAAACATTGCTTCGTCCATATCTTTTCTTTTCGATAAATAATTTTTTATTGCCTCTTTCGCTGAGCCAGAAAGGAAAACAACTCGAACTTTTTCACCTTTTCCTCTAATTGAAAATTCTTCTTTTGATAAATCCAGATCTCGATTAAGTGAACAAAGTTCTGAAAGACGAAGTCCAGTTGAGAAAAACAATTCAAGAATGGCTTTATCCCTAAGACCCTTCTCCTTTGTTAAGTCTGGTGCTTTCATTAATCTATCAAGTTCGTCTATAGAGATAAGGTCGATGTGTCTTTCTCGAATTTTTGCCAATTCTATTTTGTCAGGGGAGAGAGACTTCACTCCGCGTTTCATAAGGTATTTGAGAAAAACCCTGAGAGCAATTAAGTGATAGTTCTGGGTATTTTTTTTCATTGTGGCGCTGGCTTGTCCACGAACTTTCACTCCGGCAGAGCGGTTTAGGTGTAATCGATATTCTCGAATATTGTCATCATTTATATCACTCGGGTTTTTTGCTTTTGAAAATTCAAAAAAACGAGACAGATAACGATCGTAGTTTTCTACAGTCTTCAGGCTGTTTCCTTTTTCAATTTCTATAGATTCTAGAAACTCTCTTTTTAATTTGGCTAAGTCGTTCATTATTTCTTCATTATCTCATTTTTTCAATGTCGCACAATGTTTTTCGTTGTCAGTGGGTGGTGGAAAATGATATAAATAATAAAATTGTATATTATGAAAATAAGTATATTTTTGGCGTTGTTAATAAATACAGCTGCTGTGGCATTCTTCCTTACAGTCCTATCTTTTTTTATTGAAAAGGTGTTTGTTTTGGAAATGGACAACTTTATGTTTGTGCTCCTGTTATCCTTTATGCTCCTTTGTTTCCAAGTTGCTTGGATAAAGAATGAACAGAAAAGCTGGATAAAAA
>JAGOTH010000017.1 GCA_018061865.1 Minisyncoccota bacterium | reverse complement strand
AGAAACTTATCTTCATTTTTGTCATACCAGAGCACTGCCCAGCCGATACCACGAGTTACAGCAAGAGAAGAAAATTCTTTTACAAAACTTTCATATGAGCCAAAAAGTTCTAAGAGTCTTTTGCCAAGATGGCTCTCAGGATTCATTGGTACTGCGCCTCCCTCAAGTGAAGCAAAGTAGACTTCATGATTTCTCATACCGTTGTATTCGAAACTAAAGCGACGGAAGAGCTCTCCCGCAACATATGGATCTTTCTCGCTGTCGAGCGTCGACATTTTTTCTATGATAAGGTTTGCATTTTTTACATATCCCTCATAGAGCTTGATGTGTTCTTCGATAGTTTTTGAGCTTATTCCTTTAAGAGGCGGTATGTTGAAAGTTTTTGGTGTAAACATGGCAAGGGAATGGATATTTGTAATATACTAATTCTAACATGAATAAAAGGTTCCGACTTTTTGGGGCAATTATAATTTTTTGGGCTGGAGTATCTTTGCTTATTTTTTATATTGTCAGCCAACCTAAAAATCTAAAAGTATTTTATTTAAATATCGGACAGGGAGACTCTGCCTATATAAAATCTCCGGACGGGACAGACATGATAATTGACGGCGGGCCGTCTAATATTGTTTTGTCTGAACTTGGTAGGGTTATTCCTTGGTATGACAAAAAAATAGACGTAATGGTTATTACCAATCCAGACAAAGATCATATTGCCGGTCTTATTGATGTTTTGGACCGTTTTGAGGTAAAGGTTGTGATTGAGCCCGGAACAACGAACGATACCGCAACATACAAAACACTTGAGCAAAAAATAAAAGAAGAAGGGGCTGTTCATTTGCTTGCATATGAAGGACTAGATGTAAATTTGGGAGAGAAAACAAATTTTGAGTTTCTTTTTCCAGACCGAGATGTGTCTCTGTGGGAGAGAAACGACGGGTCGGCGGTTGGCATTTTAAATTATGGAGAAACAAACTTTCTTTTTATGGGAGATTCAACGATTTTAACGGAAGCTTTAATTTTGGAAAAAAATAGTGAAAAAGTTTCTAATGTAAATGTTTTAAAAGCTGGACATCATGGGTCCAAGACATCAACTGGAAGTGCCTTTCTTGAGATTGTTAGTCCGGATTTCGTCATTATTTCCGCGGGAGAAGATAATAGTTATGGACACCCAAGTCCTGAGACGATTGAGAGAATAAATGAAGTGGGCTCTGCAATTCTCACTACTTATGACGGAAGAGTGGCGATAGAAAGTGACGGACAGAATATTTTTATAAAATAAAAGCCCCTCTTTTCGAGGGGATTTTATTATTTGATTATTCCAGCTTCTTTTAGGGCTCTGAATGCTCCGTTTTTTGTAATTGTTTTTAGTCCTCTTGTTGAGACTGTAAGGTGAAAAGTCTTTCCAACTTCTGGAACGTAGATTTTCTTCTTTTGCAGGTTCGCGTATCGGCGTCTAAGTCCAGTTGGGTTGAACTTAGTAGCACGAGTTCGGTTGGAGTATCCTCCACCTACTTGAGAGCTTTTTTTAGTTATTGCGCATTCTTTTGCCATATTTTTTAGTGATTTTATGCTAACATATAGGTTAGGTATATGCAAGCAGTCATTCAAATAGCCATTTTAATATTCTCAGTGGTTATTCATGAAGTCTCTCATGGCTACGCGGCTCTTCGAAATGGAGACGAAACAGCAAAAAGGTTGGGAAGATTGACCCTAAACCCTATAAAACACTTAGATCCTTTCGGTTCTGTGATTTTACCGCTCATCCTGTTTATCAGTGGAACCGGCGTAATGTTTGGTTGGGCTAAACCAGTTCCATATAACGAATATAATTTAAAAAATAGAAAAAGGGGAACAATAGAAGTGGCCCTGGCGGGGATTGCCTCAAATATTCTTATCGCTGGATTCTTTTCTATTTTGATTAGATTGATTTACATGGGGATTTTAGATCTTCCATATAACATAGTTGGGGTTTTTTCTCTGATTGTTTTTACAAATATTTTGCTAGCTGTATTTAATTTGATTCCAATTCCTCCGCTGGACGGATATAGATTTCTTTCTGCTATTTTGCCTTATAAATATGAGATGAAAATTAGACAAATAGAGTCATACTCAATATTCCTAGTCGTTTTGTTTATTGTTTTTGGATGGCAGATAATTTCCCCGGCGGTTTCATTTTTATTTACTCTTTTTACTGGACTGTCATGAGAAAAAATATATTAAAATTTTCTTTTGTGTTCATTCTTAGCTTTCTTTGTTTTTTTGGAACAGTAAATGCAGAAACTGGAACGATAGATGCTACAGATTTTAAAACTAAATTAGATTTAGATGACAGTGTTGTATATTGGAAAACAACCAATGGTGAAAGTGTCGTAGTTTCTGACACCGCCTTAACTGGAGAAATATGGGGAAGCACCGTCGGTTGGATTATTCTCGATCCTGTAGATGGAGGGGTTGTAAATGATGGAAATGGAAATCTTTCGGGAACAGCTTGGGGATCTGTGGCCGGTTGGATAAACTTCGGTCCTTTTTCAAACAACGCCACTCAAGAGGTTACGATTTTGGATGATGGAAGTTTTGATGGATATGCTTGGAGCCAGACTTTTGGTTGGATTATTTTTGATTGTGATATCGCAAACGCCTGTCTTCGAACTGATTGGGGAGTTGTAGACGTTCCAGATGATGAGGACGATGGGGGCGGTGATGGAGGCGGGCCGACTGATGATGACCCTATTGATCCACCAATTGATGAGCCGCCAATTGATGAGGACCCTGGAGATGACGATCCAGTCGATGAACCTCCAACTGAAGAAGAACCAGAAGACGATATCCCTCTGCCACCGACAGAGCCAATTGATAATGAGATTCCAACTCCACCAAACCCTCCATCAGGAGGGGGAGACGAGGGTGGTCCTTATACACAAATTGAGGATATTATAGAAAATTTTGTTTTAGGGGAATTAAAGCCAGTCTCTACTCTTTTGACTACTCTTGGCTTTATTGCGGGAGCTCTCTCTTTCTTTACTTCACTATTTCTTCTTGATCCGGCTTTACTCAGTAGTATTTATACAATTCCAGGAAAATTATCCGGGTTACTTTTCGGAGGATTGTGGTTTAGGAAAAGAAAACCTTGGGGGGTTGTCTATGACGCAATAACAAAACAGCCAATTGATCCGGCTTATGTTGTTTTATATGATACAGCCGGAAAAGAAATTGCCACTTCAATTACAGATCTTGATGGAAGATATGGATTTTTAACTTCTCCTGGAATCTTTTCTATTGTTGCCAATAAAACAAATTATATTTTCCCATCAAAAATTCTGTCCGGAAGAATCGAAGACGAGATGTACGCCGATTTATACTTTGGTGGACCAATAAGTGTTTCAGATAAAAATGTTGTGATAAATAAAAACATTCCAATGGATCCCGTTTCATTTGACTGGAATGAATTTGCAAAAAGAGAAAAAGGTTTGATGAAGTCTTTCCAGGTAAAAGAAAAAACAATAATGAGAGCGTCTGAGTTTATGTTTTTTGTTGGTTTCATTATTTCACTCTTTTCGTTATATTTTTCGATGACGACTTATAACATAGTGATTGTTGCTTTGTATGTTGTACTCTCTGTTTTAAGGATATTTGGTTTCCATATGAACCCACATGGTGGTGTCACTGATTATTCAGGAAGAATTCTTCCTTTTGCTTTGATAAAATTCTATCAAGCGGGGACAGGGCTTGAGGTTGCCCATAAAGTTACAGATAAGAATGGAAGATATTATTGTCTGATAAAAAATGGAACATACTACGCAACAATAGAGGAAAAACTCCCAGATGGTAGCTACTCTATTCCAAAGAAGACCAGTGAATTTACGATAACGAAAGGCAAAATTAATAAAGTTTTTGAGATTTAAACACTTTGTTTTTTTGGGGAGCTTGATAAAAGCCTAGAAAGTAAATACCTTGTAGAAACTTTTGTTCGTTACTGCTATAATTAAAGGAGTGAAAGAAAAAATTAAAAATATTTTTTCGGATTTTAGAACTGGCGTAATCGTCCTAGTTTTAGCTTTGATTTTTTCGACAACGGCTAGAGCTTTTGCCCTTCCTTATAAGCCATCAGATAACATTACAGATCCTTCTTGTTCATTTGGTGCCGTCGACTGTTATGTTAATCCACTGGCGGTGGGACAAGAGGTTGCTTCAAGTACGGCTGACTCTGTTCTATTTGTTGACTTAGACGGCAACCTTGCAGAAGATAACACCAACTTTTCTTTTGATGATGAAGACAATAAGCTTTTTGTCGACAATATAAGAATTCCTACTACTGATGCAACGGCAGCAGAAGGAGTTATATATAAAGCAGGATCAAGGTTTATCCACAGTTTTGGTACAGACAATACATTTGTAGGAGCGAATGCTGGGAATTTTGGCTTGACTGTTGTATCTGCGATAAGAAATACTTCACTTGGTGCTGCGTCACTTGATGCGTTAACAACAGGAGATGATAACGTCGCTATCGGATATGCTTCTATGGGTTCAAATACAACAGGATTAGACAATACTGCTGTTGGGATGAATTCATTAATTTTTAACCAAGGAGGTTCTTCAAACGTTGCCATCGGACGACTGACACTTCAAAGAAATGTTTCTGGATCATACAATACAGCCCTCGGAACTAGTGCATTTCAGGCAAAAGGAAATGGAGATTACAATACGGGCATAGGATACCAAGCACTATACGGTAGCGTTAACGACGCTTCTGCAGAATACAATACTGCCTTAGGTGCAGCAGCAGGAGCAAGTGTCTCAACTGGATCTAGAAATACATTTTTAGGAGCATATACAGACCTTATTTCAGCAACTCCAACACTCTCAGATTCAATCGCACTTGGCTATCTTGCTCAGATAAGTGCTAGCAATCAGTTTGTTGTAGGCTCTGGAACTTCAGCAATAACTGACGTTTATATTGGCGAAGGAGTTACAAGTGCTACACCGTCCGACGTCACAATCAATGCGACAGGAGGAGGTGGTACAGATATCACAGGTGCGGACCTAATCCTTGCTGGCGGAAAGTCTACAGGGAGTGCATATGGAGGTGACATAGCTTTCTATACGTCGGACAGAGGGGTTTCTGGAACAACAGCTCAAACACTTACAGAGAAAATGAGACTCTATAGCAACGGCAATCTTTCAATCGGAAATTCAAACATTGAAAATTACAATATAAATTTTTCTGACACAACTGCCCGAATGGAAGCCGTCATTACTGGTTATGGTGGAGAAACTCAGTATAAGGCCCGTTATGCAAATGGAACACAAGCATCACCGACAACTGTTGTAGGCGGTGACGCGCTAGCTGTGTTTGGTATTGCGGGATATGATGCGACTGACGGATTCACGAGCGATGTCGATGGTGGTATTAAATTTGTTTCAACAGAAGACTGGACTTCAACAGCGCACGGAAATAAAATGATTTTTGCAGTTAAAGCGACTGGTTCAGATACTCTTACCAAAATAATGTCACTTGATTCAATTGGACTGAACGTAGGCGCCTTTGGCAATCACTCCTATACACTTGACGTTACCGGAGATGCGAACCTTTCTTCAGGTTCAGTATATAGAATAAATGGTACACAAATCGCTGCGTCAAACCTTTCAAACGGTAGCACAGGGTCTGGAGCTGTGGTTTTGGCAGCAGGATCTCCTGTTATTACAGGAAATCTCTCTCTTACGACTGCAACCGGCGGTATTTTTGCGGTCGGAGCTACAGCAGGTGGTACGTATCGAACCAAGAATACTGATGCGGCTACTCTATCGACACCACAAGTATTGTTTGACGTTGATACTACTACAGGCATAAGTGCTGGCATGCAATCGTTTGCTTTTGATACAACAAATGGATTTGTTTTTACCCAAGGTAACAGCACAAGGCGTGTTGCACGTGCAGGTATAAACATAGTCAGTACTTCAGATACTGCCAGTGCAGAATCTGGCGATCTTGCCTTTTATACAAAACCAGCATCAAACGATGCAATGCTAGAGCGTTTTCGTATCGATACAACAGGAAAAGTTGGAATCGGAGATACCACTCCTAATTACTTACTTGATGTAGAAAATACTGGATCTGACACCGACATCTTCTCTCTCACAGATTCAGATGGAGCCTGTCTTCACAACCCTGAAGCTGGAAGTGAGGTTGTAACTTGTTCTTCAGATGAAAGACTAAAAGATAATATAACTGACGCTGATTCTTCACTTGATGATTTTATGCAATTCAAAATTCGAGAATATGATGTTATCGCAAGTGGAGATCATATGACTGGAGTTATAGCTCAAGAAGTTCAAGAAGTATTTCCACATCTAGTTTCAGAAGGAGGAAATGGTTATCTTATGGTGACTTCTCCAAGTACTTGGAACATAATTAAAGCAATTCAAGAATTAAAAATAAACATAGATCTTATTTCTTCTCTAGACACAGAAGAAGAAGGTTCCCTTGGTTCACTTATCAAATCTTTCCTTTCTGATGCGGGAAATACAATTGAGGTCATTTTTGCAAAAGTAATAAAAAGTCAAAAAGTAGAAACAGACGAACTCTGTGTAGGAAGTGTTTGTGTTACTGAAGACGAATTTATTCAAATATTCGGAAATGACACAAATAATAATCCAATAAATAACGAAGAAGAAGGGGGTGGAGAAACAGAAGAAACACCTGATGTCCCAGAAGAAGAAAATGGAGAGGGTGAAACTGAGACACCTCCTGAAGGGGAAAATGAAGGAGAAGTTCCTCCTGAAGAACAAGAGCAAACAGACGGAGAGACTCCTCCAGAAGAGCCTGAAATTTCGAACGAAAACGGAGGAGAGCCTGAGAATGAAGCTCCCTTGCAATAATTTTGAGTATCTGGTAGAGTTTAGCTCGTAAGTCTTTCGGGCTTATTTTTTTGGCAAAAATTTTTTAATCAAACAAAAATGGCAAGAATCAGTCAACTAGTAAAAAAAGGAAGAAAGAAAATTGTAAGACGAAGTAAAGCCGTTGCTCTTGCTCGTGGTTCAAACCTTCTAAAAAATCGCCCGATCTATTATCCTTCTCCATTCAAAAGAGGAGTGTGTACAGTTGTAAGAACTCAAACTCCAAAGAAACCTAACTCAGCCCTACGAAAAATCGCCAGAGTTCGTCTAACTAACGGAATGGAAGTAACTGCTTATATTCCAGGTGAAGGACACAATCTAAAAGAACACTCAGTTGTTATGCTACGAGGAGGAAGAGTGAAAGACTTGATCGGAGTTCGTTATCACATAGTTCGAGGAAGACTTGATGCTGGAGGAGTTGATAAGAGAAGACAATCAAGAAGCCGATACGGAACAAAAGCACCTAAAGACGCTAAGAAATAATTTTATATATGAGAAGAAAAGTAACAAACAGAAATATTCCAAAGCCTGACCTAGAATACGGAAGTGAAAAACT
>JAGOTH010000009.1 GCA_018061865.1 Minisyncoccota bacterium | reverse complement strand
TTATGTCTGAATATTACAATCCAAACAGAATGGAATCGTGGAATTACGGTGGAAAGAACTGGAAACTTTCTCGTTCTAAAATTGATTTGTTTAAAGAATGTCCACGATGTTTTTACATAGACAATAAGCTTGGTGTAAAAAGAGTGCCCGGATTTCCTTTTTCTATAAACAGTGCGGTGGATCATCTTTTGAAACAAGAATTTGATTTGTATCGTGTAAAAAACGAACAACACCCATTACAAAAAGAATATGGGATTGATGCACGACCCATGTCTCACGACGAGTTGGATGAATGGCGAAGAAATTTCGGTGGTATTAAATATTTACATGAGCCAACAGGACTTTTGGTAACTGGAGCGATTGATGATTTATGGATCAATGGAAAAGATGAGTATATTGTTGTGGACTACAAAGCTACGGCAAAAGATGAGACTGTTAAAGCTCTGGATAAAGAGTGGCAGGATGGCTATAAACGCCAAATGGAGGTATATCAGTGGCTTTTGAGACAGAATGGGCTCAAAGTATCCGACCTTGGTTATTTCGTCTATTGCACGGGGAAAATGGACAGAGAAGCTTTTGATAAGAGAATTGATTTTGATGTGAATTTGATTGAACACAAGGGAGATGATTCTTGGGTAGAAAAAACTTTGTTTGAAATTAAGAAATGTTTAGATAGTGAAAATATTCCTGCAACTGGCAGACAGTGTGATTGGTGTGCCTATTGGAATGCAAGAAATATCTTAGAAAAATAATATGGCTTTAGTAGATATATTTAAAAAAATATATGAGGTTTATCCCGAATTAGAAAATACTGATTTTATAGTCGGAGTAGATTCTTTTAATGATGTACAAATTGATAGTTCAGCTATCAGTGGTTTTTGGTATTTTAAAAACACTAAAAAAGGATTAATAAAAAGATTTGTTCTTCAAAGAACAGGACAAATAGAAAAAGCTTGTGTAATCACCCTTATAAAGAAAAGTAATGGAAAATTTACTCCAAGATTTGATTTTCAAATATGGAATACAACAAAAAAAGCATGCGAACAATTTTCAAAAGAAAAAGTAGACGAAAATCTTATAAAAGCAAAAGTTAGCTTTGATAGTTGTTATGACAATTTTAGTACGCTTATTGACTTCATAAGGAGAATTGAAGAAATTGACTTTGGTTCTTCATCTTACGCTGTAGTAGATAAAGCGAAAAAAGATATATTTGAAAATATTACAAAAGATATTGCGATTCAAAATTTTACAGAAAAATACGGTAACGATATCTCAGAAAAAGACATTTCATTGCTCCAAGATCGTCGTTCTAAATTGGATTATTTTTACAAATTACTAACAGATGAATCATTTTTCAAATCAGAAAAAAGCAATTTGGGAGAAAATAAAAGGAATGAAGATGTTTGGCAGGTATTTTTTGAAAATAATCCATGGATATTTGGATACGGATTGCAGTTGGTCGCATGTGAAGGTTTAGATGATAGAAAGCTGGAACAAACAGTTGTTGGCAATGATATTATTGATGGATCAGGAAAAAGGATTGATGCACTGTTAAAAACAAAAGGAAGTATTTCTAAAATATTATTCTGTGAAATTAAAACCCATTTACCCAATCTTTTAATAGAAACATATGATAGACCCGGTGTTTTTGTTCCTGCTAAAGATCTAAGAGGGGCTGTGGCTCAGATTCAAAAAACTATTCATAAGGTCACTCTTAAGTTACAAGAAAATTTTCATCGCCCTACAACTGAAAATGGAGATCCGACTGGAGAAGAAATTTTATTTGTTAAGCCACGAGGAATTGTAGTAATTGGGCGTCTTGATGATTTTAAGACAGATACGGGTATAAATTTCGAAAAACTTTCTTCTTTTGAACTTTACAGACAACAAGTAAATGGAATTGAAATCGTAACTTTTGATGAACTTTACGAGAGAGTAAAGTTTATTGTTGAGAAATAAATTAAGGGA
Organism: Minisyncoccota bacterium; assembly: GCA_018061865.1. Classification (GTDB taxonomy): domain Bacteria; phylum Patescibacteriota; class Minisyncoccia; order Phycocordibacterales; family UBA9973; genus JAGOTH01. The sequence continues at coordinate 28,622 of JAGOTH010000009.1, read as the reverse complement.
GCACCCGCTCGCACCCTTCTCGTCCTCGCGAGCGGGGTTTTGCGCACACGCGAACGGGAGGGTGGGTCAAGTGTGCAATACGAATTTGAGCCTCGGACATTTCCGCTAGGGCGTCCATGACTAAAGGATGAGCGCCGCCGTTATCTTGCAATACTAAAGTTTAGTAGCGAAAGCGACACCACATACAGCCGATATGAAAACGAGGAAGGGGGTTGTGCGAGGGCGGACTCCGAAGGCACGTTAAACGAAGCCAAAAGACTCTAAACGACTACCAAACAATCTAAAGCACTGAATACACTAACTAACCACTGCGAGGAGGAGACCGAAGCTGGGGGAAGGATTCCTTCCTTCCCCCAAACAGCATGGCGCCCGAGCACCCGCTCCGCAGAGCGGGAGTGCGAGGAGATGCGCCAAACCTAGACATCTAGGCGCGAGTAGCCCTAGCGGAAATGTCCGAGGCGAATGCCGAGGATGGACCCCTTTAGATCATGACGCAAAAATAGTAGAATGGTAGAGGCACAATATTGAATTTCTGTATTTTCTGTCCGCCCCGAATTTCGCCAAAAGAAACGGATGGAGCAAGCGGAGGATTCCTCCCCAGACCCCTCCTCCTCCGCTTGCGAAATCCGAAATTAGCCGAGGTTTTGCGGAAACCATATTCCCAGAAAATTGCTTCCGCAAAACCGAGTCCTTTTGTTAGTCCGCATCAGGATTTTGTTCGTAATAGGTTCGGACTTTGTTAATGACACACCACCCGATTGAATTTAAACTAAACAAAAAATCCACCTATATCTGGTGGTTTTTTGTTATACTAAATTCATATGTTTGAAATATTTTTAAGTATCGTGCCAATTGTTTTCTTTTATATGGTTTTGTGGTTTGGAATATCTATTATTTTGAAAAGAAATGATGTTGTAGATATTGCTTGGGGACTTGGTTTTGTTTTTGTTGCATTTAGTGTTTTTTATAATAATTTGAGTCTAATTAATTTCCTGATTTTCATGATGGTATTTTTCTGGGGAACAAGACTGGCTTTACACATCTTCCTTCGTAATACAAAAAAGGACGAAGACTATCGTTACAAAAAATGGCGTGAGGAATGGGGAAAATATTTTTATGTTCGATCATTCTTCCAGGTTTATATGTTGCAAGGATTTCTGATGATTTGTATTTCTTCGGGCTTTATTCTGATTTCTTCTCTTTCTAATTTTGAACCAGCGCTGTGGCAGATAATTCTCGGAGGGGCGCTGTGGCTTAAAGGATTTTTCTTTGAGGCAGTGGGGGATGCACAACTTACTAGATTCATAAAAAACCCAGCCAATGCAGGGAAAATAATGACTGGAGGACTGTGGAAATACACCAGACATCCCAACTACTTCGGAGAAATCGCAATGTGGTGGGGGATTTGGATTTTTACAATTGGCACACCAATAATGTGGGTGGCGCTGATCTCTCCTGTAACAATTACATTTTTACTTTTGAAAATTTCTGGAATTCCTTTGCTTGAAAAAAAGTATGATGGGAATGTTGAGTTTCAAGAATACAAAAAGAGGACAAGCGCCTTGTTTCCACTTCCACCTAAGGTATAATAAAAAGGTATGTTAACTTTTATATCTGTATTTTTTCTGAGCACTTTTTTAGTAGTTATTTTTGACTACATTTGGCTTGGATTAATAATGAAGAAATTTTATGTCGAAGCTCTCGCTCCGTTCGGAAGAGTGATAGACGGTTCTATTTCTATGAATATTTGGCCAGCAATTCTGGTTTATATTCTTCTGGGACTTGGTCTTACATTCTTTGTTATTTTGCCGACTTCAACTCTACCGATATTGCGCACAATCCTAACTGCCATAATTTTTGGAGTAGTAGTTTATGGTGTTTATGACCTAACTAATCTGGCGACACTAAAAGACTGGACCAGTTCTATAGTCATTGCTGATATTATCTGGGGCGCAGTTATCTCTGTTTTGGTTGCAGTTATCACTAAGCTGATTATTTTTTAATAATGAAAACTGACAGAAAATTTTTCAAAACAATACTCGGGATCAGCTTGTTTATCGTAATTGGTGGATTTGTTGCTTCTTTTATCGTTTCAAACAAAATAGACTCTAGAGAAAGAAAAACTCTTGGAATAAGAGCCGACAATGCTTCTATCGTATTCACATCAGAGGAAATTAGAAATCTAAAAGGAAATGAGGAAGACTTAAACAACGGATATTATTTTGATATAAAAAATAAACTTCTAGCCCTAAGGCGTGCCAACCCGGACGCAAGATTCGTTTATCTGATGGGGGCAAATGGCGAGAAGCTATTCTTCTTTGCCGACTCTGAATCAATCACTTCTGAAGACTATTCTCCACCAGGACAGACATATGACGAAACAACACCTAATGATCTAGAAAGATATTTCAAAGGGGAATCTTACTCAGAAGGACCTTATTCTGACCGATGGGGTAAATGGGTTTCTGGGTATTCTCACATAAAGGATCCTTTGACTGGGGAAGTTGTGGCAATGCTAGGAATGGATATAGATGCCAGCTCTTGGCAGAGCGGAGTTTTGATCTGGAGATTTGTAATTGCCGGAATAACACTATTGCTTTGTGGATACTTCGCTCTTCTTCTGCGAGGTATTTGGAAAACAGAAGAAAGTAGTGACTCACTTGTTTCAGATCACGGCGAAGTTCTAAATCATAGAGAAAAAGCAAAAGATTTTCAGTCTTTTGCCAGAGTTTCAATTTTTAAAATCAATCCAAGAGAGATGAGAATTCTTCTTGATGATGGGTCTGACTCAACACTAGACAACAGACTAGTTTCTGATGTTGATGATTTTGTTTTCGGTATTTTGAAATCAAACCTCGCGCAGGGCAAAGAAGAATTTTCTGTTATATCCAATACTGGTGGTGGAAAGAATTTCTGGAGATTTCAGATTCGTTATGACGCCGGAATGAATCCAGTATCTATTAAGAGCGCTAGAATTAACATTTCATAAATTACTATGGCTTTTGATCCATCAAAAATAACATACCTAGGTCAAACTGATTTTCGAAATCAGAAGGTTAAGTTTGGTATCAAAGCAATAGACAGAACAAGACACCTTTATACAATCGGAAAAACTGGAATGGGAAAATCCACCCTTCTTGAAAACTTGGCTATTCAGGACATCCAAAACGGTGAAGGTTTGGCTTTTATGGATCCGCACGGAGGAAGTGCCGAGAGACTTCTAGATTATGTTCCAGAGCACAGAATAAAAGATGTGATATACATTGCGCCGTTTGATATTGATTTCCCTATATCTTTGAATGTTATGGAGAAAGTTGACCCAGACAAGCGTCACTTGGTGGCGAGCGGGCTAATGAGTACTTTCAAAAAAATCTGGGTGGATGCTTGGAGCGCTCGAATGGAATATATTCTCGGTTACACTCTCCTTGCTCTTCTTGAGTATCCCGGAGCCACACTTCTTTCTGTTAACAAAATGTTGACTGATAAGGACTTTAGAAAAAAAGTTGTAGAAAAAGTTTCTGATGCCCAAGTAAAAGATTTTTGGACTGGGGAGTTTATGAAAATGAGTGACAAAACGATTGCTGAAGCAACTCCAGCAATCCAAAACAAAGTTGGACAGTTTACTTCAAACACTTTAATTAGAAACATGATCGGTCAGCCTGAGTCTTCTTTTGATTTTAGAGAAGCGATGGACTCTAATAAAATAATAATTATCAACCTTTCAAAAGGACAAATCGGAGAACAAAACACAAACCTTCTAGGAGGACTTATAATTACAAAAATTTATTTAGCGGCGATGTCTCGGGCAGATTCTAATCCAGCGGCACTGGCTGAATTGCCAAACTTCTACCTTTACGTGGACGAGTTCCAATCTTTTGCCAGTGATTCTTTTGCTGACATTTTGTCTGAGGCAAGAAAATACAAACTTAATCTAAACATTGCCCACCAATACGTTCAACAAATGCCAGAGAATGTTCAGGCGGCCGTTTTTGGTAACGTGGGAACTATGGTTGTTTTCCGAGTTGGGTCTGCGGATGCTGAAATTTTTGAAAAAGAATTTTCTCCAACTTTTGTGGCTGATGACATTGTGAACTTGGGAAAATTCCAGATGTACCTTCGACTCATGATTGATGGAGTGGGTTCAAAGCCTTTCTCCGCTACAACCTTCATGTTTCCTCCACCAGAGGGAAAAAACTACCGCCAAGAGGCTGTGGACTACTCCAGACGCACTTATTCAAAGGGTAGAGAGCAAGTCGAGACTTATATTAAGGAAACACTGGAAGCCATCAGTTCTGCAAGTAAAGATAGCGGAAAACAAGATGGAAAAAACTCTGCCTTTAAGGTTTATGGAGACAATGATCCAAATCGTTTTGTTAAAAGAGACGGTGCAAGTAGGGATTTTCCTCCACGACAAAATTACAATAACAACAATGCTCAAGCTAGACCACAGCCGGAGTTTAAGGCTTTTGGTAGAGATGAAAAAGACAGACAAGAAGAATTTATAGACAATCGTCCGAATCCGGCTCCGATTCCAGATTCTTCGTCAGATTTAAAAAAACCGTGGCAAAAACCGACAGAGTCTAAATCTTTTACTCCAAAAAACAATCCTCCTGCACAAAAAAATATTCAAAATGAAACTCCGAAGATTGATAGTCAGGTCCATGTTTCTTCTAAGATGAAAAATATTTTAGAAAGTCTTGATAATGAAGAAAAAATTGAATTGGCAGATGTTGTTGTAGATGAGCAGAACAATTGGAAAGAAGAAAAAATCGCACTGGCACCAGTAATCAAAAAAGAGCCACAACCAGAAAAGCCGGTTGATCAATCGAGATTTGGTAAAAAGGAATCCAATCCAATGCATATGGATGCGTTAAAGCAAGCGCTTGCCAAAGCAATGAAAGACAAACCAGTTGCTCCACCGCCTCCTCCACCAAAAAACATTTCAAATAATTCTGATTCGATTCCAAAAGAAGATATTAAAAGTAACGTAGAAGACTCGAAGCCTCAAAAAGTAAATGATGAGGAAAGAGACCAAACAAAAGAGGCGCCGGAAGATCTTCTCAAAAGTATTATTGGATAAAAATGAAAAAGATTGGTTTTATTTTTGCTCTAGTTTTATTTGCTTCTTGGAGCCAAGCGAAGGCGGGCGTTTATATTAGTGAAATAATGTATGACTTTGAGGGAACCGATACTGATTATGAGTGGGTTGAGCTAGGAAACGACGGAGGGGAGGACGTAGATATCACAGGTTGGAAGTTTAATGATGGTTCAAATCATAATTTAAATATTCCTCCAGCAAATGGATCTGTTGGGGAGTTAGTTGTTCCTTCCGGAGGTTTTCTTATTCTGGCATCAAATGCTTCAACTTTTGGTTCTTTTTATAATGTAAGTGAAAGCATAATCGATACGGTTATGGCAATGAACAATACGGAAGAATCTATTTCTATAATTGACGATAACGATTCGTCTGTAGATTCTGTTTCCTTCTCCAGCTCGATGGGGGCAAATGGCGATGGAAAAACTCTTCAACTAGTTTCCAATTCTTGGGTTTCAGCTGACCCTACACCAGGAGAGGGAAACTCTTCTTCTGGTGCCTCTGGCGGTGATGACAACGACGACATAGTCGACTCTGGTGATTCTGATGAAGGTGGATCAACAGACGAAGCTTCGTCTTTGGAAGAATTTTCTGCCCTTCCTTACAATACCGAAATTCTTGTTCCAGATATTATAATGACGGGAGACGAGATAGAGTTGCGTGCCTACACAACAAACCAAGAAGGGATGGTAACTCATGCAGGAACTTTCATGTGGAATCTGGGAGACGGTAATTTTTTTAATATAAAAGGAACGGACAAAATTTATCACACCTTTGAATATCCCGGCACATACAAAATAAATTTAACTTATTACAAAAGAAGTCAGCGTGTGACGGTGGATGCGACGGATTCAATAACAGTGAAGGTTATTTCTCCAACTTTAGAGATAGAAAGCATTTCAAAAGACGGAGCGATTGTCGTTCGTAATGCAAGTAGTAACGCTCTGCAAATAGATGGCTGGAGTATTGTTTCTGACGGGTTCACTTTCTTTTTCCCACAAGGGAGCACGATAATGGCAAATAGTGTCATAACACTCTCTCCTAAGACAACCAAGTTCCCTTATACACCTATTAGGCTCGAAATACGCTCGCCAGAAGGAGTTGTGGCCTATAAATACCCACAAGTGCTAACTCCAACCTTTAGTCCGAAGACGGTGTCTTATTCTGGTTCATCCACTTTAAAAGAAAAGACTCAAGAGGAAGATACTACCTCCACTGTTCCTCTTGTTGCTAACTCAGTTTCATCTGGAGAGTTAAGCAGAGATCGCGCTTTGTTGATTCTTGGGATAATTTTTGTTCTTTTTGGTGCCGGATTTTATTTTTATGAAAGAGGGGAAGCATTCCTAAATAAAATATTTAAAAAGTCTGATGTAAGTAAAAACAAAAACATCTCTCCAGATGGGAGAGATGAAGATGAGTATTTTAATCCAGATGATTTTACAATCCTAGAGGAAGACCCAAAGTAATATCTTTTCCAAAAACATTTATTTCCAAATTGATATCCTTGTCTTTTTCTACGTTTATCACCTCTGGAACACCGAGAACTTTCTCTGTTCCAATTCTTCGAATGTCTACAACATAGTTTCCAGGAGCTAGTCTTGTTTTAAACTGACCATTTGAATCTATGTCGATTGCTTTAACCAAAGTTTCTTTGTCTTTTGTGTATATTAAAATTGTTCCAGTTTTGGATTCTTTTCCTGTACAGTCTTCATTTATGCTGATACAGCTTTCAAGAACTTTTCCGTATACGACACCGAAATCAATCATTGTTACATCGTTTAGAATATCTAGTGTGCTTGTAGCAGTTGTGCTAGTTGAAATTTCAGGAGTTGAGACTTCTTCTGTTTCTGTTTTAACTTCAATCTCATCTATTTCTTCTGGTTGAATTTCTTCTTGTTCGTTTTCCTCTCGAACTTCTTCGATTATTTCTGTCTCTTGGGCAATCATCTTTTCAACCTCTTCCGTTGCGATTGAAATGAATGAATTAATAGCAAGGTCGATTGATATAGAAGCCTCCTCTTCTTCTGTTAGTTCTACTTCCGCAGTTTCTGTCTCCATAGGTCCTTCTTTCATTAAAGAAGTTTCAGGTAAAAAGTTTTCTTCAGGAGTTGTCGGCACAACTTCTTCTGGTGCTGATTCTTCTACGAAGTCGGTCAAAACAGGAATTAGATCTTGGGTTATTTCTAGGATTTCTTCGGATTTTCCTTCTTCTTGCATTGTATCAATAGAATCGTGAAGGTCTTCTGTTCTTTGTTTAAATACTTCTATTGCAATAGCGCTATTTTCTTCAGTTAAGTCTCCAGATTCTTTCAAAGCAGAGATTTCTTCGAGTCTCTTTTCGATATGAGATTTCTCGACTGAAGCTTTTTTCTCAGATGTTCCTGCTAATTTTATTTCGATTTCTTCTTTTACATTTACTTTTATAGAGTACAGAGTCTCTCCTGGTAGAGACTGTTCAGATGCATAAGTTAGAGAGCTTCCAAAGATGAACATAAATAGAACAGCGAAAGATCCGACTTTCATTAATGAAAATCTATTCCAGTTTGAAATTAAAACATAAGGAGAAAAATCAAACTTGTAAGGAGAGAGTTGTGGTCTGGCATTTATTCTGTCAGAAATGTTTGCACGAATAAGAGCCTTCTCATCTGCTCGGAGTTTGATATTTTTTATTTTATTTAAATCTTTTTCTAGTTTATTCATACTTCTTTATCTTCCATTGATTTCTTTATCCTCTCTAGTCCTCTGTGGATTCTTACCGATACAGAGTTTTCAGTGGTCTTCAAAATTTTTGATATTTCTTTTATAGACAAATCTTCAACATAACGGAGAAGTATTGGTTCTCTGTAAGTTGCGGGCAGGTTTCCAACTAGACCAAGTATTTCTTTGTGGTCACCTTCGTTGGAAATTTTTTCTATTGCACTAGGTTCATTCTCATCCCAGAAGTCTACTCCTTTGTCGGTTAGGTCTTCGATGGATAGATTGCTTCTATATTTACGTCTCCATTCGTCGATTACTATGTTTCTGGAAAGGTGAAATAGGAATGCTTTCATTTGGCGGATTTCTCCGTTTTCTGTGATGTATTCCCAGGCCTTCATGAAGACATCTTGAGCTAGCTCCTTTGCTCTCTCCCGATCTGATATCTGGATGGCAATATAACGGAAAATAGCGTCGGCGAATTGATCGTAGTGCGTTAAAAATTCTGCTTCTTTTGATTGTTTATTTTCAGAACTCATATGTAGTGACGGATTGGTTTCGTCTTTCTTTCACTAATTTTAATTATAACGCAACTTTGGGAAAAGTGTGTCAAAAGGGGTGTTAATTTGTTCGATAAAATCTGAAGAGCCCGTTTTTAGACGGGCTCTGTTTTTGTGGTCTAATTTTTTTTAGGTTTTAAAATTAAAAAATAAATTGTTCCTCCAAGGGCAAGGAGAAAAGCTCCTGCCGTGAAAATTTGGGAAAAAAGTACAGTGTTCATATCTTTCTGATTTTTTTGGTTAATTAATTCGTTTCGGTATCTGTATGTAGAGACGCAATAGATTGGAAAATCTTACAGTCTATAACTTAGCCTTATTTTAGAGACTTTGGTAGAATGTCTTATATGTTAAAGGAAAAAAAGAAAGTAATTGTTGTCGGAGGTGGATTTGCTGGAATAGAAACAATGAAAAATTTGATAAAAGAGAAGGGGATTGACCCTGTTTTGTTTTCTGATAAATCTTATTTCGAATATTATCCCGCACTCTATCGTATTGTCACCGGCGCTTCTCCAATTGAGGTTTGTATCCCAATCAAGGATTTAATACCAAAAGAAAATTTTGTTAATGAAAAAATTTCAAAAATAAATCCAGAAACTAAAGAGGTTGAAACTATTTCTGGGCAAAAACACAAATACGATTATTTGGTCTTAGCTTTGGGAAGTGAGACAGCTTATTTTAATTTGCCAGGAATAGAAAATCTCGCTTTTGGATTCAAGTCAGTTCGTGAGGCGACAAAATTAAAAAACCATATTAGTGAGCTTTTTGAAGAACATGAACATCCAACTAAGAACGAATTAGTTTCTCATTTTCACATTGTTATTGTTGGAGGAGGTCCGACTGGAGTGGAGGTGGCTGGAGACTTGGCAACTCACATGAGAAAGCTGGCCAACAAATATAGAGTTCACGAATCTTTTATAACGATTGACCTTATTGAAAGTGGAAATAGACTCTTGAAGGCGCTTCCTGAAAAGGTTTCAGCCAAGGTTCTAAAGAGATTGCGTCGTTTGGGGATTAACGTTTTCTTAAATCGAGAAATGATCAGTGAAGAAATCGAGGAGGTTTTCCTGAAGGATATGTCACTTCGAGCCAAGACTGTTATCTGGTGTGCGGGGGCGTCTATAAATCGTCTTTATAATGAAATTCCGGGAATTACAATTGAGAATAGAAAGGTGAAAGTCGGACCATCTCTTGAGGCAGAAGGGTTGAAAGATGTTTTTGTAATAGGGGACGGAGCTGGAACTCCTTTTTCTGGACTTGCTCAAACTGCAATCTATGACGGAGCTTTTATTGCGTCTCACTTAGCTCGACTTTCCAGAGGTGCAAAAGTTTTAGTTTATAAACCGAAGAAGAACGCTTTTGCAATTCCGGTTGGGATTAACTGGGGAGTTGTTTCTTATAAAAACTTTGCGATGTTCGGGCTCCCTGCTTATTTAATCCGACACTTCATAGACTTCATGTTCTTTTCTGGTTGGCTCAAGCCGGCGAAACTATTCGGAGTCTTTATTGAAGGTTGGAAATATAGAAGAATAAAATAATTTTTATAGAAAATAATAAATAAAAAAGTATTTTATCCGGTGACCAACAACTGTACGATCGTACCGTTGTTGGTCACCTTGATTTTTAGAGGCAGTCAAAGTTACTGATCGATTTTGTTTAAAATAAGAGGGATTCTTTTGAAATCTTTTAATAAAATTGTTCTTGTAAATGTTTGTTATATAAAGTGGACGGCGGGCCTGCCCGCCAAAGCTAAAGCTTCTTTAATATTTGAGGTATCTTTTTGAAGTCTTTCATTAGTTGTTCACGCAAACCTCCGTTGTAGAGAGCGGCGGCGGGGTGATACAGCGGTAGGAAATTTTCTGTCTTTATTCCTTCTAATTTTTTATTTATTAATTTTCCGTGAGCGTCTCCAATTTTTAGTTCAGGAAAAAAATCATTCATAGAGTGACGCCCGAGGAAAATTATAATTTTTGGTTTTATGAAATTTAGTTCTTCGTGAAGCCACTTTCTACACGCATCTTTTTCTTCCGGTAGTGGATCACGGTTATCTGGCGGGCGGTATTTTACAATATTTGTAATATAGATATCCTCACGATTCATTTTTATAGACTTGAGCATTTCAGAAAGGAACTTTCCGGCAGAGCCAATAAAAGGTACACCCTGTTCGTCCTCTTTTTTACCAGGAGCTTCACCAATGAATATGATATCTGAATTCGGGTTTCCATTTCCATAAACGGGCTGGATCGCGGTTTTCTTCAGTTTACACTTACTCTCTTTAGAGTGCTTCTGGTGGAGCTTTTTGAGGCTTTCTTCTCTGGTCATGATTTCATTATAAACCCTTTGATTATTTTTATTTATTGACTCACAGATTCTTTGAAGTATAGTTATCTCAAATTGATTTAAATATGAAAGACAATACACCACTCCTGCCGTGTCCGTTCTGTGGGACAGAGCCCATCTGGTTTGGAGAAATAATTAAGAACTCAAAATATAGTTTGAAATGCCCTGAATGCCAGATAATTATGTCTGACGACAGAAGAGATAAGGTAGTAGGAAGATGGAACACAAGAGTAGAAAAGGATAAGACGCCCCCTAAATGAGGGGTTTTTGTTTTTCTCGCCAAAACAGGTTTTTTCTGCTAATATCGGTTTATGTTTGGAGGAGTAAAATCATTTTTTATAAAAAAGTTAATAGACAATAAATTGGGACACTTGCCACCAGATGTTCGCGAGAAGCTCGTGACTGTTATTGGCAAGAATCCTGAATTATTCAAGAAGATCGGAGAAGAAATAGAACTTCGTGTCAAAAGCGGAATGTCACAACAGCATGCAATGATGAAAGTGATGGAGATGCACAAGGGAGAACTTCAGAAACTAATGTCTTCTAAATAATTTTTATATGAAGCTACAAGTTGGAATCGTTGGACTACCTAACGTTGGAAAATCAACGCTTTTCAATGCGCTCACAAAGAAAGGAGTTCCGGCTGAGAATTATCCTTTTTGTACTATCGATCCAGCGGTCGGAATCGTTCCTGTTCCTGACGAGAGACTTTGGAGCCTGTCTTCATTTTCTAAATCAGCGAAAACAGTTCCAGCTGTTATTGAGTTCGTTGATATTGCCGGACTCGTAGAAGGTGCGTCAAAAGGTGAAGGTCTTGGAAATCAATTCCTATCTCACATCCGAGAAGTTGACGCGATCCTTGAGATGGTGCGCTTGTTTCCAATAGTTGGAGGAGGAAGCGAAATAACCCATGTCTATGGTTCTGTTGATCCTCTTCGTGATATCAAGGTTATAAACTACGAATTAATTCTGGCCGACATTGAGACAGTTGCAAAGCGTCGCGGAAATATTTCTCGTGAAGTGAAAAAGGGTGATAAAGAAGCTGTGTTTGAAGATTCTATACTAGAGAAGATTGAACAAGCTCTTCATGCAGAGAAGATGGCAAATACAGTGGCTCTTACCCCAGAGGAAGCTAAGCTTGCTAAACAATTCTCACTTCTAACAATGAAGCGAATAATTTATGGATTCAATCGCCGAGCTGGAACAGAAAACTGGAATGAACAAGAACACGAAAAATTCCACGAGTTAGAACAATTCATAGAAGAAAGCGGTGCGCAGTATGTTTTTATTGATGCGAAGATTGAAGATGAATTGAAAGATTTTGAGGGAGAAGAAAGAGAAACATTCCGAAGAGAGCTTGGAGGAGAAGTGGATGGAATAAATGACCTCATTTCTTCTTGTTACAAACTTCTTGGACTTGAAACTTATTTCACAACTGGAGAAGACGAGAGCCGAGCTTGGACAATAGAAAAGGGAAGCACTGCTCCTGTTGCAGGAATGGCAATTCACACTGATTTCAAAGATAAGTTTATTCGCGCAGAAGTTGTTTACTGGCAAGATCTTCTTGATGCTGGAAGCTACGCCGAAGCTCGTGCGAAAGGGAAAGTTAGAACTGAAGGTAAGGAATACATCGTCCGTGATGGAGACGTCGTAGAGTTCAAAATCTAGCAAGATTTTGAATCCGAGATCCAGCGACGAGCCGTAGGTCGGAGTCGGATAAATTGAATTTAGAATATAAATTAAATGAGAAAAATAATCGTCTTAGGTTTAACTGGTTCTGGTAAAACTACTTTTTCTAATAAATTGGGGAAATTATTAAATGTCCCAGTTTTTTATTTAGATCAGTATTTTTGGAAAGAAAACTGGCAACATGTGTCCCAATCAGAATTTCTTAATGCTCAAGAAAATATTGTAAGAGAAAATGAATCTTGGATAATGGATGGAAGCTTTCCTCGTTCTAAATCTTTAGACTTTAGGATTTATAGTGCAGATACTATTATATTTTTTGATTTTCCTATTTATGTACCACTCTTTAGGATGGCAAAACGTTATTTCCAATTGATGGGGAAAGAGCGTCCGGATGTTGGTTCTGGTAATAAACAAAAAAGACCGTTTGGGTGGGAAGACGTTATTTATGCAAAAAATTACCCAAGGAAAGATTTATTGAAAAAAATAGAAGAAGTTTCTGTTGTAAAAAGTGTTTTTGTTTTTAGATCAGACAAAGATGTTAAAAAATTTTTAAAATCTCTACACAAATAAAAAATCCCGCATTTGCGGGTTATTTTTTTCTTGCAGTTAAAAGTCTTGTTGTTGTGTGCTTGGGAGTTTGTTGGTAATTCGAAATATTTAAGATTTCAAATTTTTTAGACAACACTTCCTTAAAAAAGATGTTTTCTTCTCTAAAGTAGAATTTTATTAACTTTTCATAATAACCCCTGGAATAAAATTCCCCATACTCATCTTGAATCGTGTCTTCATTCCAGTCATTGTTTATATACGAAAAACTGAGCACGGCATTTTTTTCGGAAAGATGGTGCATATTTTCTATGAAGTCACCAATCTTGCTGATGTATTGTATCCCGGCATTAATTATTATGTTGTCGAATTTTTTCTTAGGGTCGAATGGTCCAAACTCAAAGTCATGAAAATAAATATTTTCTTTTTGTACAAATGTCCCAAGGTTGTCCATATAGTATTCCAACATATTCCTTGATCCATCTACACAACTTATATTTTTTACTGAATGTTCTTGAAGAATTTTTGAGATTAAGCCTTGTCCACAGCAGACATCAAGAAAGTTATCTTTATTTTCAGAAAGTTTCAGATGCTGGCTCACTAGTAGCCTTGCTGACGTTGAGAGTTTTTCCTCGGTGTCTTTATAGTCCCATGCACTATCGTCAAAAAAACAGCAGTTTATTGAAGTTTTATTCATTTTTCAAATTTTTATAACTATAACCTATTTTTCTTTTTTGTCAAAAATCTTACAATTTGTCTTTGATTTATTTTCACAATAGTGATACTTTTATTCAAATAGTTTAACAATGAAAATAGATCAGATATTTTTCTGTGGAGATTCACAAGAAGAGATTTTCTTGCTTTGCCGGGACTACGCAAGAGTTAGGAAAAATAAAGAGATTGAATTTTTTAGTAGAGCAAGAATTGAAGAAATCTTTGCAAAACTTGATAAAGATAAAAATATAATTTTAGTAGTTAGTTTTTCTAGATTTAAAAAATTACCCATATTGTCACTTTTGGAAGAGGTAAGAAAAATTAACCAAAAAAATATTATTATTGGTGTTACAAAAGAAGGACCCGCACCCGAATACGTTTCTGGGTGTGATGCTGTTATCAGTATTTCTAATATGTTTTTAAATATTGGTTTACAAAATATCGAGCTACTTGAGAATGCCAGGCTTGAATCAGACATTGTTTTGTTTGCAATGTTTTTCTCAAAAAATATTCACAGGATGTCGAGAGATAGAATGATTCAATTTTTTGAAGAACCAGATTGGGCAGAGGTAGAAATTTTTATCAAAAAATACAACAAAAAACGGGCATAAGCCCGGTTTTTTATTTTTTGTTTTCTATTTCCTTCTTTAGCTCAGATAGAATGGCTTGTATTTTATTTAGCGCCTCAATTTCCATTACCTCAGTTTTCCTGTCTGCTTCGTCGTCTATTTTTGCTTCTTCCTCAATTTCTTCGATGTCTTCTTGGATTTCATCCACGTCTTTTTCAATTTCAGCAACATCTTCCTGAATGTCTTCAACGTCTTCTTGAATATCCTCAACATCTTCTTGAATTTCTTCGATATCGGCGGTGTTTTTGTTTACGCTCATTTGGATGAATATCGCCAAATATATTGCCTCAAGAGAAACTATTGTTGTTAAAACCAATAAAACAGTTTCGAAGTGAACCCCAAAAAGTGGCAAACAAAAGGCGCCCACAAAGACTATTGTATGGAATATAAGTGAAGATATAGATCCAATCCAGCGAGTAGCCTTGTCAGCTCCGCCAGCCAGAGTTTTTTTCTTTTTCGGGATTTTCATTAATGTATTTATAACACTTTTTCCTGATTTTTCAATATTTTATAAATTTATAAGCTCTCGAATTTTCTATGGCTTTTTGTTATACTCCTAAGACTAGAGATATGAATAACTATAACCACAAAGACATAGAGAATAAATGGCCCTCCTTCGCCAAGGCTTCGGACGGGCGCACTGAAATCTGGGGTATTTGTAGTAATGGAGTATCAATATGAATAATTACGATCACAAAAATATAGAGAGTAAATGGCAAAAAAAATGGATAGATGATGCCACTTATAAAACAGCGGGCGAAGGAAAGCCGAAGCAGTTTATCTTAGATATGTTCCCTTATCCATCTGGAGAGGGTTTGCACGTCGGACATCCGCGCGGATACATTGCAACTGATGTTTATAGTCGAATGAAGAGAATGCAAGGATTTGATGTGTTACATCCAATGGGATGGGACGCTTTTGGTCTTCCTGCTGAGAACTTTGCAATAAAAAACAAAGTTCATCCGAGCGTGGCCGTTGAAAAAAATATTGCTCGGTTCAAAGAACAACTTTCAATAATCGGACTTGATTACGATTGGTCTCGCGAAATAAACACAACTGATCCAGAATTTTATAAATGGACGCAGTGGATATTCTTGCAAATGTTCAAGAAAGGTTTGGCGTACGAATCATACGAGCCGATCAACTGGTGTCCTTCTTGTCAGACAGGTCTTGCTAACGAAGATGTTGAAGCTGATGGAACTTGTGAGAGATGTGGAACTGTTGTCGAGAAAAAACCAATGCGACAATGGGTTCTTAAGATTACAGATTATGCAGATAGATTGCTTGCTGATCTCGACAAGCTTCCAAAGTGGCCAAACGGGGTAAAGGAGGCACAAAGACATTGGATAGGAAGAAGCGAGGGAAGTGAGATAGGTTTTAGGTTAGAGGTTATAGGTGATAGTAAAATCAATGAGACTATAACAGTATTTACAACAAGAGCTGACACACTTTTTGGTGTTACTTACATCGTTTTGGCACCTGAACATAGAATTTTAGAAAGCCTGAAAAATAATATTGAAAACTGGGGTGAAATAGAAAAGTATATTGCGGAAGTAAAAAATAAATCAGAACTTGATCGAACAAATACCAAAAAAGAAAAAACAGGTGTTCAGATAAAGGGAATAAAAGCAATTAATCCAGCAAACGGTGAAGCAATTCCTGTGTGGATTGCAGATTATGTTCTAGCAAGTTACGGAACGGGCGCAGTTATGGCGGTGCCTGCGCATGATGAGAGAGATTTTGAGTTTGCGAAGAAATATAACCTTCAAATTTCCGATTCTATTGCCGACTTACTTGGGACAGTCCTTCCTGAAGCAAAAGAGGTGCAGGGGTCTATTGCTGTCGTGTACGATGAAAGAAAAAATAAGTTTTTGAAATTAATAAATTTAAAATCTAATGAGGCGTGGCTTGTTGGTGGAGGAAAAGAAGAGGGAGAGACATTTATCGAGGCGGCAATAAGAGAATTAAAAGAGGAGGCTGGATTTTCTAATTTTAGCAATGCAGTAAAACTGGGCTCACCAATTCTTTCCTATTATTTTAATAATCTAAAAAATAGTAACAGAAAATCAACTGGATACGCCTATTTGTTTTTTGTTGACTCTGGTGATCGCTCTGAATTTAGTCACGAAGAACATGAAAGTTATGATATTGAGTTTGTTGAATACGAGGACCTATATAGAAGTATTTCAGAAACAAGCGGTGGTGTTGACAATTGGTTAGAAGTTTTAAGAAGAGCAAAAAAATATTTAGATACAAAAAATGAGTCTGATTTAATTTTAAAAAACGACGGTGTTCTTATTAACTCTGGCCAATTTAATGGCATGTCCTCTGAAGAAGCTCGACAGAAAATCACCGAATTTGTTGGAGGGAAGATTGTAAAAAATTATCGAATCAAAGACTGGGTCTTTGCACGACAGAGATATTGGGGAGAGCCGATACCGATTGTTCACTGTGAGAAATGTGGAGCTGTCGCTGTGCCAGAGAGCGAGCTTCCAGTTAAGCTTCCAGATGTAGAAAACTACGAACCGAGCGGAACAGGTGAGAGTCCACTTGCAAACATTGCTGATTGGGTGAATACAACTTGTCCAGATTGTGGAGGTCCGGCAAAAAGGGAAACTAATACAATGCCTCAATGGGCAGGGTCTTCTTGGTATTATTTGCGATTTATTGATCCGAAAAATCCAAACGCTTTGGTAGATAAGGAAAAAGAAAAGAACTGGATGCCGGTGGATGTTTATGTTGGAGGAGACCACGCGACTCGTCACCTTATTTATGCGCGATTTTGGCACAAGTTCCTTTTTGATATTGGAGCAGTTTCAACTGAGGAGCCTTTCCCACGATTAGAATTTCTTGGTTTTATTCTTGCAAACGACGGTCGCAAGATGAGTAAGAGATGGGGGAATATTGTTAATCCAGATGAGATGGTGGATAGATTTGGAGCTGATGCATTTAGACTTTATGAGATGTTTATCGGTCCGTTCGAATATACGGCTAAGTGGAATACAGATGGAGTTGTTGGAACATATAGATTTTTGGAAAAAGTTTGGAAAGTCGTATTTGGAAAAGAGTTTGTCGAAGAGTCAGATTCAAAAATTAAGTCTCTTCTAAATAAAACAATTAAGAAAGTCAGTGAAGACATTGAAGGTTTCAATTTCAACACAGCTGTTTCTTCTATGATGATATTTATGAACGAAGTTTCTGATGGAAAAATTTCTGAGAGTGATTTCAAATCATTCTTGAAAGTACTTGCACCATTCGCTCCGCATATTACAGAAGAACTGTATCAAAAACTGATAGCTGACAGCTTGGAGATAAAAGCTGGTTCTATTCATCTTTCTGATTGGCCGAAGTTTGACGAGAAATTAATTGTCGAAGATATTTCCATAACAGTTTCATTTAATGGCAAAACTCGTGGGAGAATAGAGGTAAGTTCTTCTGGTCTTTCAGAAGAGGAGGTTTTAGAATTAGTTTTTGAATCTGAACAGTTTTCTAAATATATAACTAGGGAAAATTTCAAGGGAAAACTTATTTTTATACCAAATAAGATTATTAACATAATCACAGAATAGTTTCCAGAGAGGGACAATTAGTGATAAAATACTAACTAATATGCAATTAACCACCGCCCTCAATCGGATTGATAAGTCTATTTTTTATATTTTTGTAGTGACGATGGCTCTTGGGGTTTTTTTCTACTTACCGATTCCTTTTTTTGAAAACGATGCCCTGAAATCTATGATTTTTGGTTTTGGCGTTCTGGTCTCATGTTTACTCGCGCTTTTCTCCTCACTGCTTTCAGGAACTCTCTCTTTCTCTAAAAAGATATTTTCCTTTAGTGGCGCAGTATTCTTTCTTCTTATCTTGGCTTCATCTTTTTTTGTGAAGGGTGCTGGAGACGAACTCTTTGGGGTATATGGAGAAGTTTATACGTTGTCTATGTGGTTTACGGCCGTCCTTGCTTCGATCATAGTTTCTAGATATTTTTCAAAAGAGAACAGAATATACTTTGTTTTTTTACCGATAATTTTAGGTTTCTTTTTTGGATTTATCTCACTCTTAGTTAGAGGTTTTGCCGGAGGGTTTGCCGATAATCTTTTTGGTGCATCTTTTTCTCTGATTGGCTCGATTAGAACCTTCGGACTTTTTTCTGTTCTTACTGCAATTTTGTCGATGTCCGTGATTGAGCTTTCTCCAAAAAATAAAGTAATAAAAATATCTTCAATTGTTGCCCTTGTTTTGTCTTTGATTTCAATTGTTTTAATTAATGTGTTTTTCTTGTGGTTCACTCTAGCTGTCTCATCAATTCTACTTTTCATATTTCTTCGAACCCAGAAGGTTGGAGGTCCGCAGAAGAAAACCCCGGTTCTGTCTTTGTCCATTTCATTTTTTGCCATTGTTATGATTGCTTTCGGGTCTCTATACGGTGGATCTCTCAGAGGTTTGGTGGATTCAGAAGAGGTTTTTGTTTCCCCGAGATTGGGCGTTTCCTCTGTTGTTGTAGGGCAAACAATACTTAATAATCCATTTGGTGGAGCTGGAGCGGGAAATTATGCCGATGCTTGGTATCTGTACCGGCCAAGTGATTCTATAAATCAGACGTCCTTTTGGAATACAGGATTTAATGGGGGAGTTGGAACTTGGGACACTTTTTTTGTGATGCATGGAATATTTGGAATTCTAGCTTTCTTTGTATTTTTTGGGACAGCTATGTTTATTTCTTACTTGGCTATTTTTAAAGAAAAAACTGGGGCAAATTATTTTGGAGCCATTTCTGCAATTTTGCTGGTCGCTCTGCTGACAAGCTCTTTGATGTTTGTTTTTAGCTTCTCACTAATTATTTTGATGTTTATTCTTTTTGGGGCTGTTTTTGGATTTTTGGTAAACTCTGGAATTGTAGAAAGAGAATCCTTCTCTTTTATTCGTGACTCCAGAAATAGTTTCTTTGTAATAATTTTAATTATTTTTTCTGCTGTTGTAGTATCTTGGTCTTTGGTAATAATTTCTAGTAAATTCATAAACACAATTTCTTATCAGAAAATGATAAAAGCAGATAGCCTCGGTAACTTCGACAAAGGAAATGTTGAGGCATTCAAAATTTTATCTAGAGACTCAAACGATGCCTATGCTAGGTATGTCGCTTTAAGATACTTGAGCCTTTTTAAGTTAGAAATAGAGGGTAATGGAAATCCAGAAAAGCTAGAGGGATACTTTAAAAGTGCAGAGGAGGCAGGGGTTATTGCCGTCAGGGCTGATGGAAAAAACCTCCAAAACTGGATAAGTCTTGCCAGTGTTTATGATTTTGGAGCACGGGTTGGAGTTTCTGGTTCCCTTGATTCTGCTGTTACTGCATTTGAAAAAGCTGAAGAACTTTTCCCAAAGAGTCCTTCAATATCATTTTCAAAAGCATCTCTCTATTATTTCACCGGGAATTACAAGATGGCTGAGAATTATTCTCTAGAGGCTTTGAAATTTAGACCCGGCTTTGAAGATGCAAGACTTTTGTATGAAGCTTCAACTGAAAAATCAAAAACCGCAGGACAACAATCAGTAATTTCTGATGTTACTGAATAAGTATGGTGAAGGATTTTGTAAATCTATTAAATAGAGAATTTAAAGATATTCACCAAGCGGCGATTGTCATTGCAATATTTACTTTTCTTTCCCAGATACTCGGACTTCTAAGAGACAGGGCTCTTGCTCATATCGTTGGACCAAGTGAGGCCCTAGATGTTTATTATGCCGCTTTTCGAATCCCAGATTTTCTTTTTGTGTCGGTGGCATCTCTTATCTCGATGACAGTTCTGTTGCCGGTTTTAAGTAAAAAAGTAAATAACTCTGAAGAAGGAGAGGACCGAGCTAGAGAATTTTTTAGTCAGGTTTGTACGGTTTTGTTCTTCTCGCTTTCTATAATATCTGCAATTCTTTTCTTCCTAATGCCATTCTTAGTCGACTCTATTGCTCCTGGATTTTCTGAAATTGCAAAACATAATTTGATTGAGGTCAGTCGTATTATGTTGCTCTCACCAATACTTCTCGGTTTGTCGAATGCCTTTGGTGCCGTGACCCATCTCTATAAGAAATTTTTTGTCTATGCTCTTGCTCCAATTTTTTATAACTTAGGAATTATTTTAGGAATTATATTTCTTTATGAAAGAATTGGAATTATGGGTCTTGGTTTTGGGGTTATACTTGGGGCTGTTATGCATTTGGCAGTTCAGATTCCAATCCTGGGAAGACATAAATTCTTGCCAAAATTTACAAAAATAAAAGACAAGAAGGAAATAAGAGAGCTTGTTTCATTGTCAATTCCGAGAACACTTGCCATATCTTTGAATTCGTTTGGAATGCTTGTTTTGGTTTCAATACTTTCAAAACTAAACGAAGGAGCTGTTTCTCTGTTTTCACTCTCTTACAATCTACAGTCAGTTCCAATAGGAATAATTGGTATATCGTATTCTGTCGCATCTTTCCCATTATTAGTAGAGTTGTTTTCTAAAAATGAAATAGACAAGTTTGTTCTACATATGACATCGGCAATCAGAAGAGTTCTTTTCTGGGCACTACCGATTGCCACTCTTTTTATTGTTCTTCGAGCACAGATTGTTCGTGTTACTTTGGGAACAAATCTTTTTTCTTGGAGTGATACTAGGCTTGTGGCGGCGGCGCTGGGAATATTCTCTATAGGTCTCGTTGCTCAAGCCCTGATCCATTTATTTGTAAGAGGTTTTTATGCTGGAGGAAAAACTTCAAAACCACTTTTTGTTAACTTTATATCAACTATTGCGATGATTGGTTTTTCTGTTTTGTTTTTACAATTTTATCAAAACAATGAGACATTCAGATTCTTTATGGCCTCTCTTTTCCGTGCACCAGAAGAAGGAGCTGGGATGCTGATGTTGCCACTTGGATATTCTCTAGCCGGAATTCTTAACGTTATGATTCTTTGGATTATTTTCAAAAGAGATTATTTAAAAGGGCAGGCCTTCCGAGTTAGAGAGGTTTTCAGTACACTACTTCACACCCTCGCAGCCTCTTGTCTTGCTGGAATCTTCGCATATTTTGGACTAATAGTTGGAGATAGATTTTTTGATATAAATAGTTTCTTGGGAATATTTTTACAAGGAGCCTTGGGAGGAATACTCGGATTAATTGCTTTTACAATCGCGATTTATCTATTTGATGACAAAGACGGTATTGCGGTTTTGGAATCTTTCAAACAAAAATTCTGGAAGTCAAAACCAATAATTCCGGAAGACGAGAATTTGAATTAAGCCATTTTTTTGGTATTGTTGCTTAATGGAATTAAAGAGAATTAGAAACTTCAGTATCATCGCCCACACCCCAGAAGCAGAGCAGGGCTCGCTACGGGGCGAGATGTGCCTCTTTTTGATTATCTAACTTATATGGAACTAAAACACATTAGAAACTTCAGTATCATCGCCCACATAGACCACGGGAAATCTACTCTGGCGGACAGAATGCTTGAAAAGACTGGGACTATTGAACCTCGAAGAATGAAAGAGCAGGTTCTCGACTCTATGGAGCTAGAAAGAGAGCGTGGAATAACGATTAAAATGCAACCAGTGAGGATGGCTTATAGTGAAGCTGGGGTTGATTACGAACTCAATCTAATAGACACTCCGGGGCATATAGACTTCTCTTATGAGGTTTCTCGGGCGCTCGCTGCTGTTGAGGGGTCTCTTCTTTTGGTTGACGCAACACAAGGTGTTCAAGCTCAGACTTTGACCGTGCTAGAAACGGCTCTTAAATACGGAGTTGTTATGATTCCTGTTATTACAAAAATAGATTCACCAATCGCTAGAACTGATGAAGTTCTCGAAGAAGTTTGTAATCTACTCTCTGTTAAAAAAGAAGAAATTCTTCTGGTTTCTGGAAAGAGTGGAGAGGGGGTGGAAGATTTGCTAAAAGAAATAATAAAAAGAGTTCCTCCACCAAAAGATCCAAAAGAAAATGGTCTTCAGTCTCTTGTTTTCGATTTTCAATATTCTACTCACCGTGGAGTTATTGTTTATGTTCGAGTTCTAAGTGGAGAAGTGAAAAGGGGAGACAAAATATTTTTCTATGCGTCAAAAGAGTCTTTTGAAGTTCTTGAAGTTGGATACCTTTCTCCCGAAGAGAAAAAAGCCCCGCAACTTTCTTCTGGAGAAATTGGATACATTGTAACGGGTATCAAGCGTCCAGGAATTGCGGCTGTGGGAGACACTCTTCTTCATGACAAATCAAATCTTGGTCCACTTCCGGGGTACATGCAACCAATGCCAGTTGTTTGGGCTTCTATTTATCCAGAAGGACAAGATGCTTTTGATGAGCTTCGGAGTTCTCTTTTGAAACTTCGTCTCTCTGATGCGTCATTCTCTTTTGAAGAAGAAACTTCTGGTGCCTTGGGAAGAGGTTTTCGAGTTGGATTTTTGGGAATGCTACATCTCGAGATTATTACAGAAAGATTGAAGAGAGAATTTGGAATGAATTTGATTGTAACGACTCCTTCCATCGTCTATGAAGTGTCACTAAAAAATGGAAAAACTCAGACTGTTTATGCTCCGCATTTATTTCCAGACGAGGGGGATATTATGAAAGTAATGGAACCTTGGATGAAGCTCTCTCTTATTGCCCCACCAGAATATATGGGAGGACTGATGACTCTTCTTTATGAACACGAAGCGGAAATCGGAAGCACTGTTAACTTTGGAGAAAAGAGATTTGAAATTCACGCTCTGATTCCTCTTCGAGAACTAATGCGAGGATTCTTTAACTCTCTAAAAAATATAACTTCAGGATATGGATCTGTAACTTACGATTTTTCTGATATGCGAGAAGCTTATGTTACAAGACTAGACATTATTGTTGGTGGTGATGTTGTGCCGGCTTTCTCGAAAGTAGTATCAAAGCGTCGTGCCAATGAAGAAGCGGAAACAACCGTTGAGAAGCTGGCTGGAATACTTCCTCGACAGCAGGTAGCTATAAAAATTCAAGGATACGCGCTCGGAAGAATTCTATCTTCCAGAACTCTGTCTGCCTTCAGGAAAGATGTTACTGGATATTTGTATGGAGGAGATGTGACCAGAAAAATGAAACTTCTAGAAAAGCAGAAAAAAGGAAAGAAGAAAATGCAGGACAGAGCAAGTGTTAATATCCCACATGATGTGTTTATGAAGCTTCTCCGAGAGAACGATTAATTTTTGGTTTAAAGCAAGATTGGGGTGTATAGTAGAAGCATGCTAGCTATAACCAAGATGCAGATAACTGCCCAGATCTTTCCGATTATTTTCTTGTGTTTTGGGTTGAATAACATTAATCGAGTATAAAAGAAAATATGAAAAATGTCGAGTCAAAAAATACAAACAAAAAAGCTAGAATTCTGGCGACTTTTATAATCTGTTCTATTTTTTGCCTCGTTCTCCTAGTCTCCATTGTGAAGATGGGATCAAAGCTAATAACTTTGTATGAAAACAAAAAAGCTGTTGACGAAAAGCTGGAAAATCTTGAGTTACAGAAAAATAATTTGGCTGGATCGATTGAAAGTTTGAGCACTGAAAGTGGAATAGAAGAAACATTGAGAGACAAATACTTTGTTGCAAAGGAAGGGGAGAGTATTGTTGTCGTTGTGGAAGAAGAGCCGATAGTTCAAGAAGAAAAAGAGGGAGGACTGGAGTTTTTTAGGAAGTTTTTGGAAATTTTTAAGTAGTATTTTGTCACTTTAATCCTGTGATATAATAAAATTATTAAGATAAATTAAGCTATATTTAATTACCATGAAAGACGTTGCAATATACACAACCCCAACATGCCATTTCTGTCATATGGCCAAGGATTTCTTTAAAGAAAAAGGAATTTCTTATTCAGAATACAATGTGGCCTCTGATGAAACGAGAAGAAATGAACTTCTTGAAATTACAGGAAAACTAGCCGTTCCTGTTATAAAAATAGGGGAGGATTATATGGTTGGATTCAGCCGCCCAGCCGTCGCAGAAGCTCTTGGAATTGAAGAATAGGGAAACACTGGTGTATACTCAAAAAAGCCTCATATGAGGCATTTTTGGTGGTTTAAAAGGGTTTTGTCGCCATAGTTTCCACCAGAGGCGGACAAGCGATGAGCTGTAAGTAATGTCGCCGTAGTTCAATGGATAGAATAGCTCACTCCTAACGAGCTGATACAGGTTCGATTCCTGTCGGTGACACAAGTAGTGGCATGCCTAAAAATAATATGCTAGAATCGCCATATGGACGAACAAAATAAGCACCTTTTGGAAGAAAACCTGGCTTTGGCTAAGGAGAATAATCAAATGCTTAAAAAGGTCCTCAGAAGTCAAAAAAGAGGCGAGATAATGAAAGTCGTCTACTGGCTTTTGATAATAGGGATCGCCCTTGGAGCCTTCTACTTTGTTCAGCCATATCTTGAAAGTGTAATTTCTATTTATACAAATACAGCTGGTGTTTTGGAAGAAATAAATGGAGATGTTCCTGATGTTGGAAATTTTTCTGAATTATTAAAACAAATTCAAAACCAAAAACAATAAGAAAGTTAATTATGCTCGGGTAGCTCAGCCCCGACGTCCCGCTAAGGCGGGAGTGCGGGGAGCCGACTGAAACGTCGGCTTTGGTATAAAACATGAAAGGATTTGTTTATATATTAAAAAATGAACTTGGAAGGTATTATGTTGGCAGCACTTCGAATTTAGAGAGAAGGTTGCACCAACATAAAAGTGGAACCACTCATTCCACTAAAAGAATGGGAAGTATGGAATTAGTTTTTTCTCAAGAATATGAGACGATTAAGTTAGCGAGGCAGATTGAGTTCAAATTAAAAAGACTCAAAAGGAAGGATTTCATTGAAAAGATAATAAAAGAAGGTTATATTAAAATTAAATTATAAAATTATTTTAGTGTAATGTTTCTGTTTAAAGTGCTCGGGTAGCTCAGTTGGTAGAGCGCTCGCCTGAAGAGCGATAGGTCACCAGTTCGACCCTGGTCCCGAGCACTTTGTACAGAAAATCTCAGCCCCGACGTCCCGCTAAGGCGGAAGTACGGGGAGCCGATAGAATCGTCGGCTTTGGTAGAGCGCTCGCCTGAAGAGCGATAGGTCACCAGTTCGACCCTGGTCCCGAGCACAAAAATAAAAACAATCTAGTTTTGATAACTGGATTGTTTTTATTTTAAGCTGGAGTCGAACCAGAAGGGGGTCGGGGAAACTGGGTGTTTCCCCGTGGAGGAAGGACTGGGAAAACCGTGGGTTTCCCAGTAAGTGAGACCCTGGTCCCGAGCACAAAAACAAAAAACGCAGAATCGCTCTGCGCTTTTTTGTTTCTTTATTAAAAGGGAAGTGGTTTCCGTTTTAATTTTGAAACAAATTTTTTAAGTCTTTCGTATTCACTCTTATCAACACGACTTATGCTAATAATTAACTCGTCGTATGGATCAGGTTGTGTTTCAATTACCGGAATCTCAGAGGCGTCTATAAATTCCATCTTCCGAACTTCTTCTAATTTTTTATTATAGAAGTCGAGGATGGCTTTTTTGTCAGACTTTTTTGCTGTCTCTGTTTTATACTGCTCCTTCATGTAAAGGCCAAGACTCTCAATTACCTCCTTGATTATTTCTTTTGAAGAACGCCCCCTTAATCGAATAGTTGCTTTTAATATAGCAAGGGCAACTTTCCATCCAACTAAAAAATCATGATTAATAATTTCTGTTGATAAATGTTCGGATTTGGATATTTCTCCGACTTCTTCAAAAGGTAAGTAATCTTCCAAGCTAATCCTCTCAACAAGGTATCCATTTTTTAAGGCATTATCATACCCCAGTATCCTTTTCCTCAGATAAAAGTTTTCTTCTGGAGGATTAGGATCAAAATGATTGTGTAAATCAATTATTTTTGGGATATGCTTGAAATATTTTTTCTCCCTGTCGTCAATCTTTTTTATCTCAGAGGAAACCGGTGTGGTGATTGAGTTTGTGTAGGTATGTTTTTTATTTTCAATAATACCTTTGTCCACAGCTCTGACAAGATACTTTGCATTTTTTTCTTGAGCTTCTTTCATTTCTATAAGCAGTTCAAGATATTTCTCTGTGTTTTGAACTACGATATAAGTATCGCCCGTATCATAATTTAAGAGCGTAATCCCGTAAATCTCAAAGAATTCACAGAATCTGTCAATAAAGTTCGAATAATCCTCTGTGGTCTTCGTATTGAATCTTGAAATATCCTCTTTTGTCATTCCAGGCTCATCGGTGTTACTGATAAGCATGTTCAGTGGACTGTAACTGATTGTTTTACGAATTATATGATTCACATTGTGTTCATAGTTGATGAGGGATTGTTCCAGTCTCAGGCGATTGTAATACCAAAGAAGTTCGTGTATTAACTCCGGTAGCCTTTCTTTGAAAAGCTTTTTCCTTTCATCGGGAATAAGCAGATTACTTTTATTCATTTTTAAACGTTTTTAGAATCCTACAGGCAAAAGTAGTAAAAGTCTAGCTTTGAAAACTTAGGCCTTTTGACTTTGGAAGTCCAAAGTGATACTGTTATTCAAAATTTACAATTATGTTCGATCAAAAACAAAAGGTGATGGATATGGCTGAAGATCTTCTTATCCAAGCAACGCACAAAGAGGAAGGCTGGGATTCTATAACAACTGATATAGAGATTTTTCAAAAAATTAAAGCTTTAATAGTCCGGGCGTTTGAGGAAATTCTTCCATTATCTGCAGAGCCGGTTAAGGTAACAATTGGCCACAGTATAGAAAAAATTAAAAACTCAGAGTTTATTTGGGAATATGAGGATTTAATTTCTTTCATTAAGTTTTGTCAAATAACTTCAGTAAGTCTTCTGAGTAGCTTGGACGATAAAAAAATTGCAGATTATGCTGCTCCGCATCAAGCAATGGGGTTTGTTGATGAATTGTTGCATTTAAATGATCAAAATATTTATGGCAAAGAAAACCTTAGTTTAATAGGGGCCACTTTCAGTGTTAAAGTTCGACTTTTATCAAATAGGTTAGAAAAAATAGATTGGAAAAAAGGATGGAACGAAAAACCCCACTCGTGAGAGTGGGGTTTTGCTTTATACAGACTTAATTTTTATAGTTGTCTTTCGGTCTTTATCTAGCTTTGGAAGTCTGATCATTAGAAGTCCGTGACGTTCTGTCGCGTCTGCTCCTTCTGGGTCAATTTCTTGAGGTAGCAAGATTGTTCTGGAGAAAGTTCCCCAATAAAGCTCTCTTGAAAAATAGTTTTCATCTGAGATTGCTTTGTTTTCTTCGCGTCTTCCACGAACAGTTATCATATCTCGAGCGATTGTGATACTTATGTCTTCTGGGCGAACTCCGGCAACCATTGTTTGAACAACGATATCGTTCGGTGTTTGATAAACATCTACTGCAAGTTGCCCTTCAGATTCTTCTTCAACTTGAGAAGGGTGTTGACTTGCGTCTTGCGGGGCGCCTCTTTGGTTATCCACTCTCATTTTTAGTTTTCCTGTATCTTCCTTTTCTTCTTCTTGTTCGAAATAATCTTCGTGTTCGTCCATCCGAACCATTCCAGTTAATCTTTCAAAAAGGGATCTTTTTTTAGCCATGAATATTTTGTGCTAACTCTCCTCGTTCCGCCGCAAGGTCTGCGCTCATTCTGCGGAGTTTTTCGAAGAGAAGAATAATAATAACGGCCGCTGCCCAAAGCATTCCGAATGTGCTCCAGAGCTGGCTACTGTCTTTAATTATAAACAAATTGAATATTCCGTGCAATGAAATTGAGAGGAAAAGTCCAAACAAAAGAGCAACAGATCTTCGGAAGATTCCTCTTCCAAATGTAATTCCAAGCATTATTCCAATTATTGAAGTTGAAACTCCGTGAAGTAATGTTGCGCCGAGAAATCGGAGATTTCCTGTTAGAAGTCCGACAACAGTATCGGAAACTGCAATTGGTTGAATTAAAAATAGTGCGTTTTCGAGAGCGGCGAAACCGAGGGCTCCTGTAATACAATAAACAGCGAAGTCTATTGGCTCGTCTGTAATTCTTGAGCGAAGAGCAATAATGTAAACTATGAAAAATTTTACAACTTCCTCGATTCCAGCCCAGATTAGAATAAGGGTAGAGTAATCTCCACGGAATGTAGAGTCAGCGAATTTCTGTAGGGGCAGGACAAGCATTACAGATATCATTCCTCCGACAAAAGTCAGGAAGAGAAGACCTTTTGGCTCAGGTCGTTCTTTGTCTTCACGAAGCCAGAACACTAACCAGAGAATAGACGGAACAATTCCGGCAATAATTGCGAAAATTATTGTAATCGGATCTTGATCTACTTTGCTTGTAGCTGTTTCTAGTTGGTTTAAGAAATCCATC
>JAGOTH010000008.1 GCA_018061865.1 Minisyncoccota bacterium | reverse complement strand
TTAAAGAAAGAGTTATAGGTGGAGAGAGTCTTGAAGATGTTTTACCCGAAGCGTTTGCTCATGTTCGTGAATCAGCAAAACGATCTCTTTCACAACGTCATTATGATGTTCAAATAATCGGAGGAATTGTTTTGCACCGAAGAGGAATTGCCGAGATGAGAACTGGAGAAGGAAAAACTCTTGTTGCAACTCTACCTGCCTATTTAAACGCACTAACAGGTAAAGGAGTCCACCTTGTGACTGTAAATGATTACCTTGCTCGTCGTGACGCCGTCTGGATGGGAGAAATTTATAATAGACTCGGACTATCTGTTGGTATTATCAACGATCAGCAGATCTCTTATCTGTATGATCCAACCCACAAAGAAGAAGACAAAGAAAAAGATCAAGTCGGTGCTTTCAAGGTAGTTTACGAATTTCTTCGTCCAGCGTCCCGAAAGGAGGCATATCAGGCAGATTTAACTTACGGAACAAATAGTCAGTTTGGTTTTGATTACCTACGAGACAATCTCGCAACCGATCCAGAAAGAACAGTCCAAAGAGGACACAACTTTGCCGTGGTGGATGAGGTGGATTCTATATTGATAGATGAAGCAAGAACTCCTCTTATTATTTCAGCGCCAGCCGAAGAGTCTGGAGATTTTTATAAAACATTTTCCCGAATTGCGAATTCTCTAAAACAAGAAGAAGATTATACCGTGGACGAGAAGCATCGATCTATTTCTCTAACAGAGGCTGGAATAAACAAAGCAGAAGAACTCCTGGGTGTGAGTGACATATATAGTGAAAAGGGAATAAAGTATGTTCACCATCTTGAGACCGCCGTTCGCGCAAAGGCTCTTTTCCAAAAAGACAAAGACTATGTTGTAAAGGAGGGAAAGATAATAATTGTTGATACTTTCACGGGAAGACTTCAGCCAGGGCGTCGCTGGAGTGAAGGACTTCATCAAGCAGTTGAAGCTAAGGAAGGGGCAATTATTGAGCGAGAGAGTAAGACTGTTGCTTCGATTACTTACCAGAACTATTTCAAACTATACAATAAGCTTTCTGGAATGACAGGAACTGCTCTTACTTCAAAAGAAGAATTTTATAAAGTTTATGGACTTGATGTTGTTCCAATCCCAACGAATGTGGCGCCAAAGAGAATAGATAGAACTGACTACATTTTTCAAACAGAAAAGGGGAAGTGGGAAGCCGTGGCAAGAAAGACAAAAGAGTTAAACGAAAAAGGTCAGCCTGTCTTGATTGGAACTATTTCAATTGAAAAAAGTGAGCTTCTTTCTGCTCACTTAAATAAATCCGGAATAAAACACATTGTTCTAAATGCTAAGAATCACGAAAGAGAAGGAGAAATAACTGCAGAAGCCGGAAGAAAAGGTTCCGTTATAGTGGCGACAAACATGGCCGGTCGTGGAGTGGATATAAAACTCGGAGGACCAGAGGGAGACAAAGAAAAGGCTGAAGAGATAAAAAATCTTGGAGGACTGTTTGTTATCGGAACTGAGAGACACGAAGCTCGCCGAATAGACAACCAGCTTCGAGGAAGATCTGGAAGACAGGGAGATCCTGGAGAGACTCAATTCTTTGTTTCTCTTGAAGACGAGCTTATGAGAGTTTTTGCTTCAGATAAAATAAAAACAATGATGGGACGATTTGGAATTCCTGAAGATGTTCCTATTCAGAACAGCTTTGTCTCGAAAGCTCTGGAAGGTGCGCAGGCAAGAATCGAAGGTTTTCACTTTGATGCCAGAAAGCACACACTGGAATATGACAATGTTCTAAATCAACAAAGAAAAGCTGTATATGAGCGAAGAAAAAAGATGCTTTCTGCTAAAGAAGCTGAGGTAGAGGAATTTTTCAATGATTTTATTTCAAAAAATGGTTCCGAAGTAGAAGAGATATTTGAGGAAAAGATAAAAGAAGCTGGACGACCAGCACTTCTAAATTCATTTAGAAGAGTGGTTTTGTATGTTACAGATCTTCTATGGATGGAGCATCTTGAAACTATGGATTACTTGAGATCTTCAGTGAACCTTCGAGCCTATGGACAGAAAGATCCATTGGTTGAGTATAAGAAAGAAGGACTTCGACTTTACAAGGACATGGAAATGGCCTTTGTCTCACAAGTTACTGATTTAATAAAAGGAATGAAGGTGGAAAAACCCAGAAAAGAAGGAGAAGTTGTGCCTGTTGAGGTAAAAAAGCCAGAGGATTTGGCCGGAGCTGAAGGGGGAGTCATGACAAATGTCGGTAGAAACGACCCTTGCCCGTGCGGAAGTGGAAAGAAATATAAAAAGTGTCACGGGGCCTAATCTCGGTTTTATATGAAAACTTTAAAATTTAAAGAAAATCTTATCCCCAAGATCTTAGATGGAAGTAAAAAGGTAACTTGGAGGATTTTTGATGACAAAGACTTGTCTTTTGGAGATATTCTGTCTTTTTTAAACTCTGAAACAGGGGAGGCCTTTGCCAATGTGGAGATAATTGGAGTACAAGAAAAGAAAATAGGAGAGTTAACTCAAGAAGACCTAAAGTTGAATAATTATAAGGATATTCCGCAGGTTATTGATTCACATAAGGTTTATTATGGTGACAATCTATCAGTAGATACTCCTATAAAAATAGTATTTTTTAAAATTATCACACTCTAGTCTGTTTTCTCTAAAAACCCTTTAAATATAGCGAAATAGGACAATTTTTAAGCTATTTAGTCAAGGATTAAATCCTAAAAAACCCTTATAAAATAAGGGTTTTTTATATTTGACGCATACAAAAAATGTTGTATAACTATTGACTTTTCCAACGCATCGTGCTACTATAAGTGAGTCCCATGGTATTTGGCAGAAACGCTTGATAACATGGGCTTTTTCATTCGGCTGGTCTTCCTAGAAGTCAGCAATACCTTCACTGGTTGGTAGAGCAAAACTACCGAATATGTATAGAAATTTATTTAAAAAATCTCTGCAGTCTTTCGTTGCCATTCCTATTTTAGCAACGAACCTATTTGGATCAATGATCCCGATGGGTCTACCCTCTGCAGTAGTACTAGCGACTGATGAAAATAGACCCCTTGATGCGTTTTCTCTTGATAACAAACAGGAAGAAATCTCGATTGAGGGACAAAAAATTGACGCTTACTTTGCTGATCGAAATATGCCCCTTGAAGGATATGGAGAAAAGATGGCAAGTGAAGCTAAGAAGTACGGACTTGATCCTTACATCATAGCGGCGATTGCGGTGAGAGAGTCAACTGGAGGAATCCATGCTTGTAAAAAGGCGACATACAGTCCTTTAGGGTATGGTTCCTGTAAAATCAACTTCGATTCATATGATCATGCGATCGAAGTTGTAGCTAAAAGTATTGGAGGTGAAAACCCAAAACTTCAAGTTTACAAAAATAAGACAACTGAACAGATCTTGAAAATCTATAACCCAGAACATATTGTTAAATATTACTCAGATCAGGTAATAACAATTATGGATGATATGAGGGAATACGAGATCGGAAGCCAAATTGCTTCTCTTGAAGTAAAGGCTTAACAAAAAAACCAGACTTAATGTCTGGTTTTTTTGTTTCTTGTGAAGTAAACTTCTCGGTAAAGAATAAAATGATTAGTTAACGGTAGAAAATATAACAAAAATTCTGTTAGCAATTTTACCACGATCGTGGTGAAATTGCTAACAGTTTAAAACTAACTTAAACTAATCTAAGACAATTAGGAGAATAAAGCAAGAAAATAAAAAACCGGCTTAAGTTGCCGGTTTGGGCTGAGGGCCCAATATGTCTTCAATAGCCTCAGAGCTTAATGCTCCTGGATGGTCTCCAAGTAGTTCAAGGACATGTCCTTCGGCCCCCTTTATGTCTTCTTTTTTAACCTCTTTTTTCCCTGCAATGGACATGTGATTATTCATGTCGTGATCTTTTTCTGAAGTATTTTTCCAATCAAGGAAAACACAGAGGTGCCACAAAATTTTTTTTCCTAAACTCTTAGGATAAAATATATTTTTTGCATATCCCCAAGCAAGAAATTCTTGGGCTAACATTTTTGGGTTCTCCTTCTTATTCTTGTGAAGAAGGATTGCCCACACAAACTTTTCAACAAGCAGCCCCTTCAAATGGCTTAAATCAGTTTCTAAGGAGGCCTTTATTTCTTCGTAATCTTTTACAATTCTTTCACGGATTTCCATATTTTTTTAAGGTTTGACCACACTATAAAGTAATCTGGCTAAATAGTCAATAAAAGCCATAAAATAAGGGTATTTGGGGCTATTGACTAAATCACTTAAATACGCTATAATATATACAAATTTACAAATTATGAAAAAAATGATCTTTGCAATTATCGCAGTGTTTACACTGCTTACATTATTTATTCAACCCGCTACAGCTCAGGCAGCTAAGAAAAAACAGGCGACTGTGGTTTCTGGTGTTTTACAGGGAAGTTATGTGGAGAACATACTCCCGTTTGGTAAAATCATAAAAGACCGTGTTTTTGGAAAAGACTCTATTACTCCAATATATTTCACGGTTTTGGAAGATAATCAATTGGTTGGCTTTCCGGGAAGAGCTTCAGGTGTAATTTACATCTTTGACGATCAGAAGCTTCGTGACACTATCCAGTCATCAACTGACTCTGGAAAAGTGGTTATGATAAAGGGAGCTATTATTGACCCACTTACTGATTGGCATTCGAAGCTTAAAAAACAATGGTCTAAGTATCTTGAAGAAGACGGTTTTGAGTCATTCAAAACATATGAAGTTGCAATTGTGACATCTTATGAGGTGATGGACAAGGAAACTGCTTCACTTACAGATCTTGGTGCCAATGTTAAATTTATTAAAGCCGGAACAAGTCCAACAGGTGAGACAAACGGAAAATGGGTTTTTCAAGCCTTCGGTGGCTGGGTATGGGTGCAAAACAAGTAATGTAAATGTATTTATGTAGGTAAAGCCCTCGAGTAAAATCGGGGGCTTTTTTTATTTGCTATAATAAAGAAAAATTGATCTATGAAAAATCTAATAATCTTTTGGTTGTTGTTACCTTTGAGTTGTTTTGGTGGGAGTATTTATTTTTCCTCAAATCAGATTTTACAGGGAGAGCCACTTCTTATTGAGATAAAAGGGGACAGGGGAAGTTTTGTTTATATTGAAGAAGACTTTTTGCCTATTATCGAAGTAAATGGAGGAAGGTATATTTTTTGGTCGCCAGACCTCGACGCAAGGGTTGGAAGCTATGACGTTTGCGATGAAGAGGGTAATGAGCTTGGGATATTCCAAGTTGCAGACAGACCAGGGGAGACGAAAGAAGATACTATAAAAACTGAGTTTGAAATCAAATCAGAAATTGTTGAGAAGCATTTTGATTCCCTTTGTCTGGCTCACAAATATGAGCCGTTGTTTAGTGGAAAATTTGTTGGTCCACTCAGCCAAATGGATGTTTATTCCCGATATGCCAAACTGAGAAAAAAGGGAGGAGAGACTTGGTGGCACAAGGGAGTTGATTTTACAGCCTCGATTGGAACGCCAATTTATTCAATAGGCGACGGAGTAGTTATCGAAGTTGGAGAGTTCTTCCGCTATGGTGGGACTACCGTGATCGATCACGGTGCTGGGATAATTTCTTTTTACTTACACCAGTCTGATTTTGCAGTTAAAAAAGGGGACAGGGTAGTTGCGGGTCAGGTTATTGGCGCAACAGGGAACACTGGGAATGTCACGGGCCCTCATTTACACTTCGGTATCAGAATTTCGGGAGAGCAAACAGATCCGCTCCTTTTTATGGAGATGTTTAATGATATGTTTGACTAAAAAGTATTTTCTGATATATTAAAGAAAAATTTAAAAAGATGGGAGGACGGACAAAGGAGTTCATGAAAAAATACATGAACAAAGGTGGTAAAAAAAGTATTCAAAACACAAAGAATATCCAAAATGGCAAATTCCGAAAAGGATTTTTTGCCAAAAAAACTAATAATAAATAGGCCTCCGGGCCTTTTTTGTTTTATATTAAAAATCCCGACCTAGGTCGGGATTTTTATTTTGAGCCACTTCCCGGACTCTCCGCCGTCGCTAAAGCTTTGGCGGACAAGGAACTGGGGGGACCTCTTCATTAGTTTTATGATTTAAATTTTATCTACTTTTATCTTGGAGCCACTTCCCGGACTCGAACCGGGGACCTTCGCTTTACAAAAGCGTTGCTCTACCAACTGAGCTAAAGTGGCGTTTATATTAGTATTTACATACTAATATAAAGTTTCAAATTAATCCAACATTACTATACCAAAGCCGACGTTTCAGTCGGCTCCCCGCACTCCCGCCAAGGCGGGACGTCGGGGCTGAGCTTCCGCCGGAGGACGGATCAGCCTCTGGCTGAAAAGTGGCGTGTGCTGGAAATCATTCTATTTCATAAAACGATTTCCGGCAAGTTTTAGTTTCTTCGGATCTCTTCTTTGTGCTCTTTTACACTCGAAAGAAATTCTGAAGAGGGAGCTGTCTTTTCTATATCGGTTTTAGGTTTTTCTCCTAAAACATAAGAAATGTGAGGATACTTTCTTCTTACATGAGCGTTTACATTTCCAACTACTTTCGCCCAAGTTTTTACTAATTTGAAGATTAACATCATAACTAAAGCTTTTGAAATTAACTTTGTTATTTTTGCTAACCTTTTTGTTTTCTTAAAGAAAGCATCTTCAACTTTTGAAAGATCAAATTCGTATCTTGTGGAAACTTTACCCTTTTTTATTCTTAAAGCCTGAACCCCAATTAGGAGTCCAAGAGCAATTAGAGATATTAAAAAGATTATTATAAATGCCCACATTTTACAAATTTTATAAACCTACTGACAGGTAAGTATATGATACTACATCTGCGCTTTTTTCTTCCAATAGTTTTTTAACAGTTTTTGATGGGTCTTTTATGAAGTCTTGTTCTACAAGTGTAAGAGAAGCAAAGTGAGTATTCATCTTTCCTTCAAGCATTTTTGCTTTAATGTCATCTGGTCTTCCAGATTCCGCTACTTCTTTTTCAAAGACCTTCATCATGTCTGTTCTGTCCTCATCGCTAATATCTTCTTTTTTGATATATCGAGGTCCCATTGCTGTGGCGTGCATCGCAATATCTTTCGCCAATTCCTTGCTTCCACCCTTTAGTCCTATGATTGAAGCTTTTTTACCTCCATGAACATATACTCCAACATGGTCAGCGGACACTTCTACTACATCTCCGAGTTGAATGTTTTCTCCAATCTTTTGGATTAAGCTAGGAATCACTTCTTCAGCGTATTTCTTTGCTTCATCAACTCCAGACTCTAGTCCTTTGTTTGCAATGTCAGTTGCTCCTTTTACGAAGTCTTCATTTCTTGCCACGAAGTCTGTCTCACATAGAAGTTCTACTCCCAATGCTTTTCCGTCTTTCTCTACAACAACAACGAGTCCGTCTTTGGTCATTCTGTCAGCCTTTTTAGCTGCAGCAGCTCCCTGGTTTCTCTCTAAGATTTTTTTAGCTTGAGCGAAGTCACCTTCAGCTTCTTCAAGAGCCTTTCGGCATTGCATAACAGAAACACCTGTTATATCTCTAAGCTTTTTTACATCATCTGCTGTTATCATATTTATTTGCTTCGTTTATTGAGAAAGCGCCTCAGTTACTACACTCATAAAATATTCAATACTTGGAACACTGGCGTCGTTTGCTACAACTGCAACTCTTATACCTTTGATACTACAGTCTGTGTTTGCAAGAGCCACAACAGGAATTCCTAGTTGGAAAGCTTCTTTTACGGCTACATGTTCTTTCTTTGGATCGATAACGATAAGAACTTCTGGTTGTTTTTCTATTCCAACTACTCCGATGAAGTTAACTTCCATTCTTCCAATATTTTTTACGATTTCTAGTTGTTCTTTTTTTGTAAAAATTCCAAGTTCTCCTTTGTCTCTCTTATCTTTGAAGTCTACGAGCTTTGAAACTCTTTTCTTCATTTCGCTCCAGTTTGTTAGAAGTCCTCCAACCCATCTTTGGCTAACGAAAGCAGATCCTGTTTTCATTGCCGCATTGTCGATGGCTCTAATTGCTTCTGGCTTTGTTCCAACTAGTAGAACGTTTTTTCCTTTGAAATCAGCTAAAAATTTCTTCATTTCTTCTAGAGATTCAATTGTCTTCTCTAGGTTTATTATGTCTACTCCGTTTTTTACTGAGTATACATATGGGGCGATAGATGGGTGTCTTCGAGATTTGTTATACCCGAAATGTGCACCAGCCTTCACCAATTCATCAACTGTGTGTTGCATATTGTACTTAAATTTAAGCTCTAATGAGCTCTTGTTAATTAATAACCCTTCACGACTGAAGAGTCGTCCCGTTCATAAGCATTTCAGCCTCCTGACAAGACGTCCAGAGAAATTAAATACCCTCGATTGAGGGCCTCTAGCGCATCCCACGGAACTGCTTTTAATATAACAGAAATAGGGAAAAATTCAAGTATCTATTAAATGAGTTGTTTATAGTGGGTTTTTAGGATAATATCTTCTTATATATGTCTAAAATCAGCGACCAAGAAAAGGGCGAGAATTCTTTCTATATAACCCCAAGAAGTGAAGATTATTCAGAGTGGTATCTGGATATTATTAAAGTTGCTGAACTTGCAGAATACGGTCCTGCCAAGGGGTCTATGGTTATAAAGCCATACGGTTATGCAATCTGGGAAAGAATCCAAAAAGTTTTAGATGAAAAATTTAAACAAACTGGAGTTGATAATGCTTACTTTCCGCTTTTGATTCCGGAGAGACTTCTAAAAAAAGAAGCTGATCACGTGGAGGGTTTTGCTCCAGAGGTTGCAGTTGTAACTCATGCCGGTGGAAAAGAACTCGAAGAACGTCTTGTTATTAGGCCAACTTCAGAAACTATAATGTATGAAGTTTTTTCTGGATGGATTCATTCTTATAGAGATTTGCCACTTCTTATAAATCAATGGGCTAATGTTGTTAGATGGGAAATGCGAACAAGATTGTTTCTTAGAACAACAGAATTTCTCTGGCAAGAAGGTCACACTGTTCACAAGGATGAAAAAGATGCGGATGATAGAGCTAGAATGATGCTAGAAGTTTATAGAGATTTTTCTGAGAACTATATGGCTATTCCTGTTATTTTGGGACAAAAAACAGAATCTGAAAAATTTGCTGGGGCACTGAAAACTTATTCTTGTGAAGCAATGATGCAAGATGGAAAAGCTTTGCAGTTTGCAACTTCTCATAACCTTGGAGATCATTTTGCAAAGGCTTTTGGTATTAAATATTTAGATGAAAACAATGAGTTGAAGTTTGGTTGGCAAACTAGCTGGGGACTTTCAACTCGATCAATCGGAGGACTCATAATGACTCACAGTGATGACAAGGGATTGGTTCTGCCACCTAAGATGGCTCAAACTGCGGTTGTTATTATTCCTATCCTTTTAGGAAAAGAGGGAGATGAGAAAATAATAGAAGAGTCTCAAAAAATTAAAAAAACAATAGAAGGACTTGGTTATGGTTGTAAAGTAGATCAACGTGATCTTCGTCCAGGAGAAAAATTTTATGAATGGGAAAGAAAAGGAGTACCTATTAGAATTGAAATTGGGCCAAAAGATTTGTTGGCTGAAAAAATTGTTGTTGTTCGCCGGGACATAGGAGAGAAATTTGATGTCTTGATAAACAAGATATCTGAAGAAATTCCTACTCTTCTTAATACAATCCAATCAGATCTTTTTAATCGAGCATTAGAATTCCAAAAACAAAAAACAAAAGTTGTTGATTCTTGGGATGACTTTGCAAAAGAAATTGAAGCAGGAAATTTTGTTTTGGCTCATTGGGATGGCTCTTCAGAAACAGAAAGTAAAATAAAAGAAGAAACAGGTGCAACAATAAGATGTATTCCATTTAACAGAGAAGAAGAAACAGGTATTTGTATAAAAACTGGAAATCCTTCAGAGGGCCGAGTAATCTTTGCAAAAGCGTATTAATATGTTCAAAAAAGTAATTAACAAATTTTCAAACGATATAGGTATTGATCTTGGAACCGCAAACACGCTGGTTTATTTGAAAGGGCATGGAATCGTAATTAACGAACCTTCTGTTGTTGCCGTTAATACAAAGACAGACCAAATCGTTGCGGTGGGAACTGAGGCACGAGACATGCTCGGAAGAACTCCGGGACACATAAAAGCAGTTAGACCAATTGTTGATGGAGTTATTTCTGATTTTGAAGTTACAGAAGAAATGCTGACTTATCTAATCAACAAAGCAGAAAAAATTTCAAAGAAACTTCTTCGTCCGAGAGTTGTCGTGGGAGTTCCGACTGGAATTACAAATGTTGAAACTCGTGCAGTTTATGACGCAGCTAGAAGTGCTGGGGCAAGAGAAGTTTATATCGTTGAAGAACCGATGGCTTCCGCTATTGGAATTCGAATGCCAATAAAAGATCCAGTTGGATCAATGGTGATTGATATTGGAGGAGGAACAACTGACATTGCGGTTATTTCACTCGGAGGAATTGTTCGTTCAAAGAGTCTGAAAATTGCTGGAGACAAACTTAATTCAGATATCATTTCTTATTTGAAAGAAGAGTTCAAACTTTTGATTGGAGAAAAAACAGCCGAAGCGGTAAAACTTGCTCTCGCAACTGTAACAGAAAATGAATCTTCAGAATTGCCAGTTAGAGGAAGAGACTTAATTAGTGGACTGCCTCGAGAAGTTCTAATTACAGATGCTGATATAAAAGAAGCAATCGCTCCGTCTATTGGAAACTTGATTGATGGAATAAAAGAAGTGATTGAAACAACTCCACCAGAGATCCTTTCTGATGTTATGAAGCGCGGAATTGTCCTTGTTGGAGGAGGGGCACTTTTGAGAGGAATAGATTCTCTTTTGTCTGAAATAATTCAAGTTCCAGTTTTTGTTGCCGAAGATCCTCTTACAGCTGTGGCTCGGGGAACAGGAATAATTCTGGATGATGTTGAGTATTACAAGGAGGTTTTAATTTTTGAAGATGGCAAGGACAATTATTAGTTTTGGAAAAAAGAGAGATAAGAATTCAATCTTCTACAAGGTTGTTCTTTTTTTTATACTAATCCTAATCTTGTCTTCTCTACGAATTCCTTTCTTTCGTTCAATTCCAATATTCTCATCCTTAGGCCAGGGGATTCGAGGAAGTTTTGAAAACATTGTAATTTTTTTCAATTCTAAAAAATCTATTTTTGATGAGAATAAAGAATTAAAATCTGAAAATGAATTATTGAAATCCAAAGTTGCAGTTCTTGAAGAAGAGCTTGATGTTGAAAATTATGAAGGCAATTCAGTTTCTGGTATTTCGGCGGAAGTTCTAACCAGAAGTTCTGCTAGTCCATTTGGAACAATAATAATTAGTGTTGGAGAAGAGGACGGAGTTTTTGTGGGAGAAGAGGTTTTTGGCGGGTTTTCTCCAATTGGAAAAGTTTCTTTTGTTGACAAGAGTATTTCTGAAGTAGTTTTATATACTTCTCCCTCTTCTAATTTTGAGGCTAAACTTGAAGATGGAACTCCAGTTAACTTGGAGGGAAGAGGAAATAATGGATTTTTTATTGAAGTACCAAGATCTGTAACTGCTTATCCTGAAATGAAAATATTTAAAGCAAGCGATGAGCTGTATCCTGTGGCTGAAGTCGTTCACATCTCTTTTGATCCGAGAGACCCAACTCAGATAATTTATGCGAAGCCAATTGTTAACATAGAATCTTTGCGTTTTGTTACAATCAAAAAATAATTTTTATGAATAGTGATTTTTTTAAAATAGAAAAGAAAGGTCCGGGACTTTCTCGAGCGGGAAAAATCTCAACAGCTCACGGAGATATACTAACTCCGGCTTTTATTCCCGTTGGAACAAAAGCGACAGTTAAGAGTCTTACTCCAAAAGAAATAAAAGAAGATCTTTTAGCTCAAGCAGTTTTAGCGAACACTTATCACTTATATCTTGAACCGGGAGACAAGATTGTTAGAGACTTTGGGGGCCTCGGTGAGTTTATGGGTTATTCTGGTCCGACTTTTACTGACTCTGGAGGGTTCCAAGCTTTTTCTCTCGGGGTTGCTTTTGGCCAGAAGATTTCTAAGATCGCCAAAATTGAAGATGAATCAAACACTGATCCAGAAACTGAAAGGGAAGCACCACTCGCAAAAATTGATGAAGAGGGGGTAAATTTCAAATCATACAAAGACGGAAGCGCTCATCGATTTACACCAGAAATTTCAATGGATATTCAATGGAATCTAGGAGCAGATATGTTTTTTGCTTTTGATGAATGCACGAGCCCAGCAGCTGATTATGATTATCAAAAAAGTGCAATGGACAGAACTCATCGCTGGGCACTTCGCTCACTTAATCGCGTTAATGAATTAAGAAAAGATTCTCCAAGTGTTCCAAAAGAATATCCGAGATTTCTTTTTGCTGTTGTACAAGGTGGCCGACATCAAGATCTTCGAGAAGAATCTGCCAAGACTCTTGGAGAGATGGGCTTTGATGGATATGGAATTGGTGGAAGTTTCGACAAAGAAGATATCGGGAGTGCGGTAGGTTGGGTTAATAAGATTTTGCCAGAAGAAAAACCAAGACACCTGCTTGGGATTGGAGAACCTCTCGATATTCTCGATGCGATTTTAGTTGGATGTGATACTTTCGATTGCGTTTCTCCAACACGCAAAGCACGAAACGGAAGACTCTATACAAGAAGAGGAGAGATAAATATTTTAAATGCCGAATACAAAGAAAGTCACGACAGGGTAGATGAGACTTGTGACTGTTATGTTTGCAAGAATTTTACTCGTGCATACTTGGCACATCTATTCAGATCAAAAGAAATACTTGCTTCAACGCTAGCAAGTCTGCACAATCTTCGTTTTACTATTCGTTTGGTAGAGGAAGCAAGAGAAGCGATTTTGAACGATACTCTGGAGCAGTTTATCGCCGACTTTAAACGGGATTTTTCAAAAAGTTGAAATATTTGATTTTTGTGTTATAGTTTAGAAAACTTTTCAAAAATGAATACAGCTACACAAGAGCTTGTTGAAGTAGGCAAGCAAAATTCTTTGGATGATTTTTTAGGAAGTCTCCATAGGCAAGGTTGGCTTGCCTCGGCTTTTATAAAAGACGATGAGTCAAAGCGGATCAAAGCATTTTTTATTTCTGACAATCAAGAGATTGTCGGGGACCAAGAAGAAATTAAAGATGGCTGGCATTTTCATCTTGTCACAAGAAACCGTTTATTCTTTGAACAACGAATGAAGAATGATCACACTCTTTTGTTTGAGATGGCAATGATGGAAATCGCAGTGGACGAAGAAGGTCTTTTTAGAGAGATAAAGAAAATAGCTTTCAGAGACATCTGTGATTTTCAACCTCCAAAACAGAGAATCGAAAAAATTCAAGAATCTTTTAAAAAAGCAGTTGTAGGAGCTGAATCCTGCAAGAAAAATAACGGGAACCTCTCCACCATGATAATAATCTCTAAGGTGGAGGAAATGTTAGAGTTACTCTTTTTAAAGAACCTAAAACCTTTCCCGGGTACTGTTTACGGCTATAGACACTATCGGGATCTGGAAATGGTTCCAAACGGATTTCCTCAAATGTTTGAAGCTCTGCTTGAGTCAAGCGAGTGCATCATGAGAACCGAAAGGTTTTCGCATTGTGTTCGTTTGCTTTCAAATTTATAACCCCTTTAATGGGGCTTTTTTATTTCCCTTTATTCTGTTAAAGTCTTTCTATAAAATGTCTAAAATTTTTAAAATCAAAGGACACTTCAAACCTGCCGGAGACCAGCCGAAGGCGATAAAGGAACTGGTAAAAGGACTAGATAAGGGTCACAGATTCCAGACCCTTCTTGGGGCTACTGGAACGGGTAAGACCTTTACTGTGGCCAATGTTATAGCCGAGCACAACAAGCCGACTCTGGTTATTGCCCACAACAAAACTCTGGCCGCTCAGCTTGCCAGTGAGTTCAAGGAATTTTTTCCTGAACACGCGGTCCATTATTTCGTTTCCTATTACGACTTCTATCAACCAGAAGCATATCTTCCTACTAGTGATACTTATATTGAAAAAGATGCGCAAATAAACAAAGAAATAGATAGACTTCGTCACGCAACAACTCAGTCCCTCCTCACTCGCAAGGATGTAATCATTGTGGCCTCAGTTTCTTGTATTTATGGACTTGGAAATCCGGATGAATACGAAAAAGTAAATTTGAAAATTTCCGTGGGTGAAAAGGTGGAAAGAACTGTGTTGATGCAAAAGTTGATAAAGATTTATTTTGAAAGAACAAACGCTGACCTTTCACCTGGGCAGTTCAGATCAATTGGAAACAAAGTAGAGATAATGCCGATATCTGAGAGTTTTATGTTTTCGATTGTGATAACAGGAGGAGTCGTGGAAAGTATAAGAAAAGTAGATCCAGTTTCTTCAAAAATAATAAGTGAGGAAAAAAATATTTTTCTTTTTCCGGCAAAGCATTTCATAACCCCTGGGGAATCAAAAGACCGAGCAGTTAAGTTAATAAAAGAAGAGTTAAAACAACAGTTGAAGAAGTTTGAAAAAGAAGGGAAGCTTCTTGAGGCTGAAAGAATAAAAAGAAGAACTAACTATGATTTGGCAATGATTCGTGAAGTTGGTTATTGTTCTGGAATAGAAAACTACTCTCGACATTTGTCGGGAAAAACTGCAGGTGAACCACCAGACACACTCCTGTCTTACTTTCCTCATGCCAAAGACGGATCTCCAGAATTCCTGACTGTTATTGATGAATCTCACGTGACCATTCCTCAGATCGGTGGAATGTATGGAGGAGATGCGAGTCGAAAAAATAATCTTGTAGAATTCGGTTTCCGTCTTCCAAGTGCAAAAGACAATCGCCCTCTTCGATTTGAAGAATTTAAAGAACGAGTGGGTCAGGTGATATTCACTTCAGCGACTCCGGCTGTTTTCGAAAAAGAAAATTCCGCTCAGGTGGTTGAGCAGATTATTCGTCCTACTGGACTTATTGATCCAGAAGTCAGCGTTTTGCCTATACTTGAAAATGGAAAATATCCAGGGCAAATTCAACATTTCATAAATGAAGCTGTTTCTGAAATTAAAAAAGGAAGAAG
Organism: Minisyncoccota bacterium; assembly: GCA_018061865.1. Classification (GTDB taxonomy): domain Bacteria; phylum Patescibacteriota; class Minisyncoccia; order Phycocordibacterales; family UBA9973; genus JAGOTH01. Next base: position 19,691 of record JAGOTH010000008.1, on the reverse strand, counting down.
AGTTCTTGCGACAACACTAACCAAGAAAATGGCGGAAGAGCTCTCTTCTTATTTGAAAGACAAGGGAATTAAAAGTGAATATTTACATAGTGATGTTCAGACGCTCGACCGAATAAGAATTCTAACGAGACTTAGAAAAGGGGAGTTTGATTGTTTGGTCGGAGTTAACTTGCTCAGAGAAGGGCTAGACCTTCCAGAAGTTTCTTTGATTGGAATACTTGATGCTGACAAAGAAGGATTTCTGCGAAGTGAAGTTGCGTTGATTCAAACTATCGGAAGAGCGGCGAGAAATATAAATGGACGAGTTATCCTTTATGCTGATCATATAACCGGCTCTATGGAACGCGCGATGGGAGAAACAGAAAGACGAAGAAAAATTCAGCTCGATTACAACAAGAAAAATAATATTACTCCGAAGACTATTCAAAAGAAGATTCAAGACATTACAGAAGAAATGGAAAATGTTCACGACCTAGCTGTTTCTTCTGAGTTGGAAATTGATTTGAAGGTTCTGGAAGATATGGAAAGTCTCAAAAAGAAAGGAAAGGGTGGAAAGCGTTCACCAATTGATAAACTTATAAAATTAAAAGACGCTCAGATGAGAGAAGCTGTGAAGAGTTTGGACTTTGAGACAGCGGCAATATTGCGAGACGAAATAAAAGTTTTGGCGGAGAGGTATTTGAAACAGGAATAAAAAAACCGACATAAATTCTGCCGGTATTTTGAGGGTGCAAAAGATTCTTCGTCATTTAATTATAAGAGAAGAACCAGTAAGAACATAACCGTTCGCAATACTGCTTACGTTATTTTCCAATATGCCTTGTTTGCCGTATCTGCAGGCATAAAAACTGACATTAATTTTTAAGTCGAAACACATCAGATTTTCGACCATCCCCAATGATTAACTTTGATTGGAGAACCACAAATAATAAGAGCACCCTCGGTGGTAGTCTAGGTTAATTGTTATATATTTGCAATATTTCTTTTTTCCAAATATTTATCAATACTCCAAATTCCACCTCCTGTTATAAATAGAACCGAGAGAGATCCGAAGAGTGTCACATGAGAGAAAATATCTTCTTTGAAATAAAAGAATGTTACAACTAAAACCGCAAATGCTATAGCTGAAGTAAGTCTTGTCTTGAAACCAATAAGAAGGAATAGCCCAACGACTAGTTCAATTACTCCAACAGAGAACACCCACATTTCTGGAGAGACCGCGATGGCAGATGTTAGATTGTATTTTGCAACGACTAACTCTGAAGCGTGAGGGTTTAATATTTTTTCATAAACTGCAAGAAAAGTAAGAGCCAAACCGATTGAAATTCTTAGAATCGGAACATAAAGTTTTCTTAACTTTTCAGAGACAACCATTTTTATTCCAACAATATGATCGAACCCTGGACGAGGGTTTCCAATAAGCATTAAAGCGAGAGCTGCACCAAAGAATTCAAGGTTTCCGAATAGGTATGGCTCAGCGAATATCCCAACGATAAACAGGAGGACTGTGATGAGGGCTGTGACCTCTATAAAGGCTCCAAAAAGCATTAAAAAGCCCAAGATCAGCTCCACTATAGCGATTGTGGCATTCGTCTCCAAAAGGGGGGAAACAAGCATATTGGCGGAACTTGCCCCAATTAAGGCTATTCCAAGAGAGAGTCTTAGGATCCAAGGAACCAAGTCTTCATAAGAAGAAGCATATTTTTTTATGTGGTCCAATTCTTTTTTTATAAAAAAGTTTTTGTGTCCTAAGTAGTAGACAACCAACACACCCAAGATTGTTATCAATATCAATTGAACGTTCAGAGGGTCTTCCATGGCGGAAGCTAGGAATTGGAAATCTGTTCCTTTGGCTTCATCAAAACTTTTTTGATCTACAACGTAACCAACATGGGCAAAAGAGATGACTGGTAATAGTAATAATAAAAACGCAAACAATATTTTTTTCATATGAAATAATTATACTCCTCTAAAAATAAAAAAACGACCCTAAGGTCGCATTGTTTTTTTGAAGGCGCGAATTATTATTACGCCCAATTTCTTTATTGCTCGCCAGATATCTCGGAATCCAAACTTATTAGAGAAAAATCCAATTAGAAGAAATATTGTTCCTCCAACCAGAAATCCGATGGTTAGAGACTTGTAGATTTCTTGGTGTGCAGGGATTATCCCCGCGAGGAAAATAATTATTATCATTGTATAAAAAAGAAATTTGCTCACTTCTCCTCCACGATAACCCTCTAGATATTTTATGGAATTATAGTATCCCGCAACTCCGGTTGTTATACAGAATATTGCAGAAAAAAATAAGCCCGTAAATGTTGCCTCTCCAAATTCTCCCTCAAACGATTTCGTAACGCCAAAAACGGAAAGTAGATTTAACTTTAGAAATAAGGGCATTGCCAGAACTTTACCTAACTTTTTCCCTCTATTTGGGAATGTATAGGAAGCTTGCATCCAGAAGTTTATAACCCCGAATGCGACACCGAGTGCTATTAACCATTTATCCATTAAAAAACATTTTGGTTAAATCTATACTCTTGTTTGATTTATGTCAAAAATCGAATATACTAGCTTTGTTCTTATATAGCCCCCAGGAGTTTCCTAGGGGCTCAAACTTGTTTATGAAAAAAGACCAAAAAGAAGACAAAATAATAATAAAGGGTGCTCGAACACACCCCGAAGGAATCCGTAAAACCGGATCCTACGGGGCAAGTAGTGATGAAATAGTGATTAAGGGTGCAAGAACTCATAATTTGAAGAATATTTCGGTTACAATGCCTCGCAACAAGATGATTGCAATAACTGGTCTTTCGGGAAGCGGAAAGAGCTCTTTGGCTTTCGATACTATTTTTGCCGAAGGACAACGCCGGTATGTTGAGAGTCTTTCTTCATACGCAAGACAATTCCTCCGTCAGATGAGTAAACCCGATGTTGATGAGATCTCTGGACTCTCTCCGGCAATTTCCATTGACCAAAAGTCTCGTTCAAATAACCCACGTTCTACTGTTGCCACTATCACAGAAATCTATGACTATCTGCGTGTTTTGTATGCTAGAATCGGCCGACCGCATTGTCCTCTCTGTGGAGAAGAAATAAAAAAGCTTTCTAATGAAGAAATAAATAGTTTCGTTCTGGGAAAAGTAAAAACTCTAACTGGTAAACCAACGAAGGAAGTTATGGGTGTTGCTTGGAACGACAGCAAGTTAGAAATTTTTTCTCCACTTGTTCGAGGAAGAAAAGGGGAATACTACCAACTTCTTTATGATCTACTTGGAAAAGGTTTTTCTCGTGTAAGAATAAATGGAAAATATTATTCTCTTCGAGAGAGAGTTGAGTTATCAAAAAATGTAAAACACACAATTGAGGTGCTTGTTGATGAAATTGCGGTCCACGAGTTCAAAGACTCTCCGAAAGATGCCGAGATGCGTCTTTCGGAATCAGTTGAGAGAGCTCTTCTTGAGAGTGAAGGAGTTGTGGTGATTAAGCTTGGTGAAGAAGAATTCTTAATGTCTGCCAAGTTCTCTTGTCCAAACGACGGATTTTCTTTCCCAGAAATTGAGCCACGACTATTTTCTTTCAATTCTCCGTACGGAGCTTGTCCTACTTGTAATGGGCTCGGAACAAAGTATTTTATGGGAGAAGAAGAATGTGAGACTTGTGGAGGAAAGAGACTTCGCCCTGAAGCTTTGAATGTTTTCTTGATGGATGCCAAAAATAAGATGAATATTGTTGATCTCGGAAATCTTACAATTGAGGATGCATATGAATTTTTTGGTGGGCTCAAACTTTCCGCTAAAGAAAAAGAAATTTCCAAAGCTGTCATTCGTGAAATATCTGACAGACTTACTTTTATGCTTGATGTGGGGCTTGAATATTTGGCGCTGTCTCGAACTGCAAATACCCTCTCTGGTGGAGAAGCGCAAAGAATTCGTTTGGCAAGCCAACTAGGAAGTCGGCTTGTTGGGGCAATGTATGTTCTAGATGAACCAACAATTGGACTTCATCAGCGTGATAACGAAAGATTGATTAAGACACTTGAGAATCTTCGAGATCTTGGAAACACTATCATTGTAGTAGAGCACGATGAAGATACAATTTATGCTTCTGACTACATTATTGATATTGGTCCTGGAGCTGGAATTCATGGAGGAAATGTTGTGGCTGACGGTTGGCTTCATGAATTGCTTTCCGCAAAGAAGTTAACACCAAGTGAAGGTGGGAAATCTCGAACTCTTATGTATCTCCGCGGTGAAGAAGAAATAGAAGTTCCAGAAAAAAGAAGAGAAGCGGAAAAAGGAGCAATCAAAATTGTTGGGGCAAATCTGCATAATATAAAAAATCAAAATATCGAAATTCCTCTTGGAAGAATGGTGGCGATCACTGGAGTTTCAGGAAGTGGAAAGAGTACATTCCTGTATGACATTCTACATAGAAATCTCCAGACAAAATACGAAAGGAAGTATCGAAGTGCAAAGACTCACCACGCGGCGCAGTTTCTTGGTAGTGAATATATACAAAGAGCGATCATGATTGACCAGTCTCCGATTGGTAGAACTCCGAGAAGTAATATTGCGACATACACTGGAACATTTACGCATATTCGAGATTTGTTTGCCCTGACAGAAGAAGCGAAACTTCGTGGCTGGAAAGCAAATAGATTTTCTTTTAATGTAAAAGGCGGAAGATGTGAAGCTTGTGAAGGAAATGGAGAAGTGGCAGTTGAGATGCACTTTTTGCCGACAGTTTATGTTACGTGTGATGTTTGTGGTGGAAAGAGATTCGATAAGGACACTTTGTCTATAAAGTTTCGCGGAGCAGGTAAGGGTGCAGGAAAAAATATTTTTGAAGTTCTTGAAATGACAGTTGAGGAAGGATTAGAGTTTTTCAAAGATATTCCAGTAATTTCAGATAGACTTCAAACACTAGTTGATGTAGGACTTCAATATGTAAAACTTGGACAAAGTGCAACAACTCTTTCTGGTGGAGAAGCTCAAAGAGTAAAGATTGCTTCTGAGCTTTATCGTCCATATCTAGAAAAAACAATTTATCTTCTGGATGAACCAACAGTTGGACTTCATTATGATGATGTGAAGAATTTGATTGGAGTTTTGAATCGTCTTGTTGCTAAAGGAAATACTGTGGTTGTGATTGAACACTCAATGGATTTGATTAAATGCGCTGACTGGGTTATCGACTTTGGTCCGGATGGGGGAGACAAAGGAGGAAAAATTGTGGCAAAGGGAACACCTGAACAAGTGGCAAATGTTGCTGGAAGCTATACTGGGCAATATCTAAAAAAGGTTTTAAAAACTAGAAAGAAGAAATAAAAAAACCCGCCAAGAAAGGCGGCGGGGGGGGGTATTTAGTGGTATCTTAAGTATATTTCAACTCCATTTTTAAATTTTAATATTTCTTTAATAAAAAGATAGGGTTTTTTTATAAGAACAATATTATAATATTCTCTTTTTACAATTCCTTCAAATTTAAATTCCCAAATTTCTTCGTCTACAAATACTTTAGCGATTAAAACAGAAATATCTACACCGTTGATAGTATTTGGCTTTATTGCTTTTTTTGCTAATCTATTCAGTTCTCTGTTTACCTTTTCAGCACATGTTCTTTGTTCTTGTATCAGATAATCAAACCTCTTTTCTTTTTCATTTAATAAATATTGAGTGTATTCCTGTAATCTTGAAATCTCTTCTGCTTTCTTGTTTTTATTCCAACTTTTATCTAAAATTTCATAAAGTTCTTCATATGTCGGAAGTGTCATTCGCAGTTCTCTATATTGTTCTATAATAGCGTCTTTTTCTAATTCAATTTCATTATAAAGACGCCAGATAGAGTCTTTGTATCTTGAAAAAGATTTTTGATCACTGGTGTCTTTAATGAAACCATAGGCGTCGTGGTATTCAAGGTAAAGAGTGTCTCCTTTTAATTGGAAGGATGTATAGTTTTGAGCCTTTGTTTTTAAACAAAAGAACAGGATAAAAAGAAAAATTAAATTTTTCATAGATCAATTTTTTTTCATCCTACGCCTATTTATTAGTTTTGTCAAACAAAACAAAAACCGCCTTTTGGGCGGGGGTTAGCATTCGTGTTTTTCAATTTCTCCGGCACTTGTCACCATAAAGCATTCTTTGGTGTCAGTGCAGGTACACCGTAATTTGTAGCGTTGGTCTGCTGGATATTTTCTTTCAATTTCTTCCAATGCACTTAGTGCATTTTGGAGTCCTACCTTATATTGGTAGGGCATTTCCCCGTCTCCGATTTGAAATCTTTTTCCGGCATATTCAACAAGAATTTTTGCGTTCTCGGACGTATTTTTTATTTGATGCATCGTTGCTGTTTTTTGTCACTATACCACTTTTATATTTTTAGTCAATTATGTTATATTGATGATGTGAAAAAGACTGATCTAAAAAACTTCAAGCTCCCAGAGGCGCCGGGGGTTTATTTTTTCAAAGATGGTAAAGGAAAAATCCTTTATATAGGGAAAGCAACCAATCTGAAAGATCGGGTTACTTCATATTTTGGTAAAGATATAATAAATACTCGTGGAGTTCACATTCTAGATATGGTAACCAGGTCTGAGAAGATTGCGTGGGAAGAAACTGGTGGTGTTCTGGAGGCAATAATTCTAGAAGTTAATGCAATCAAGAAATGGAAACCTTATTACAACACCAAAGAAAAAGACGATAAGAGTTTCAATACAATTGTCATAACCAAAGAAAAGTTTCCACGGGTTCTGACTATTCGTCAAAAAGACTTGGATATAAAGAACAAAACTTTTAGCTTTTCAAAATACAAAATAAAAGATCAGGAGTTCAGTGCGGTTTATGGTCCATATCCAAGCAGTGGATCTCTGCGAGAGGTTCTGAAAATAATAAGAAGAATCTTTCCATTTGATGATAGGTCCTCTAGGATTTCTTCTCAAGCAGTTTTTTGGCGACAGATTGGGCTTGCACCAGACACAACTTCAGAAAATGCGGTGAAAATATATTCTAAGAATATAAAAAATATAGAAATGATTTTGGGCGGGAAGATGCGAAGTCTTATTTCCTCTTTGAAAAAGGAAATGGACACTTTGGCCAAGCGGGAGAAGTTTGAGGAGGCAAAAATTTTGCGGGACAAAATTTTTGCCCTAGAACACATCCGCGATGTTTCTCTTTTACGTCGAGATGATTGGAATGAAAACACCGTCTCCAATATGTTCCGAATTGAGGCTTATGATATCGCACATATGTCAGGAAAGAATATGGTGGGAGTTATGGTCGCTTCGCTCGGGGGCAAGATACAAAATAGTGAACATAGGAAATTTATTATAAAAAGTGTTTCAAGTTCAAACGATCAGGCCAGTTTGTCTGAAGTTTTATCTAGAAGATTAAATCACCCAGAATGGCCACTGCCGAATTTGATTGTGGTTGATGGAAACGAAACAAATAGAAAAGTTGCTTTAAGTGTTTTGAAAGAAAAAGATCTCAAGATTGATGTTGTCAGTGTTGTAAAAGACGATCGTCACAAAGCTAAGGCTATAATTGGAAACAAAAATATTATAGATAAATATTCTCTGGAAATTATAAATATAAACGCTGAAGCGCATCGTTTCGCTGTTCGTTATCATCGAGAAAAGAGAAGTCGCGCATTTCTTGGCTAGCAAACAGACTCTAAAGATTGTAAAATACAAGTATGTTAAAAGTTGGCGTACTTCGTGGTGGAATAGAAAAAGGTTTTGAAAAATCTATGAAGGATGGAGCTTTTTTTATTGATGCACTGAAAAGGAGTCTCGGAGAAGAAGTGGAAGTGGTTGATATCCTTTTAACCAAAGAAGGTGAATGGCTTCGTAAAGGTTTTGCTATTGATCCGAGAAATCTATCTCATGAAGTAGATGTTGTCTTTAATTCTCTGAAAGGGGAATTGGCACATTCTGGACACCTGACAGACACACTAAGAGAATTTGGTATAAAAATAAATGGTTCTGATAAGGTTTCAAGTGCAATTGCAAATAACGTTACTATTTTTGATGATTATATAAAATCAATGGGTAAAAAATCTGTAAATCGCGAAAAGATATCTCTCGCTGATTATGATTCTGAAAATAAATTTTTGGAAATGGCAAGATTCATATCTCTCAAATATTCACCACCTTGGATAATTAAGCCAGTTAATTCTTTTGATAGAGAAGAGTGGAGGGCGAAGAGCTTTCCTCAGTTAATCGAAGTTTTGGAAGAATTCTTTAATATTTATAATGAAGGGATTATTGAAGAGTGGCAAAGTGGAGACAGAATCAGGGTGGGTGTTTTCGAGAATTTCAGAGGTGAAAATCTCTATACTCTGCCTATCATGCTTTGTGAAGATGAATCTGGAAATCTTAAAAGATGTCCACATGTTCTAGACAGAGAAACTTCAGAAGAGATAAAGGAGAAAGTTAAAAATATTTTTAAGTCTTTGGGAATCAAAGGTCATGCATTCTTTGATCTGAAGCTTCACCCAAAAAGAGGAGTATTTTTTGATAGAGTTGATACTGGTTTGTCCCTTGATGAGGAGAGTCACTTGGTTCAAGCGATGTCTTCTGTTGGGGTTGGTGAAAAGGAGCTAGTTAGTCATATTATTAATAATATTTGCCGAAGATAATTATGGGAGACTACCTAGATTTTAGTTCTGGAATTCAAGATATCTCTACTAGCTCTTTCGGCTTCGTTTCTTCTTCTGCGCTCAATCTATCAGGACCTGTTTCTGGTTTTTTGGGCCTTATTTCGAAGAATCATTTAACAATTGGAGTTTTGTTGATTGTTGCGCTGTGTCTGATTGTTTCGATTGTCGCATTCTTGCATTGGATGTGGTACGGGAAGGCGAGAGTAGTGGGAATTGCTTCTGCTATTGTGTTTGCTCTTATTTTTGTTCAGGTGCTTGCAATGATATTTTTGCAAATTAGAAATTGGTAAATAAAAATATGTTAGATACAGATGAAAAAATAATAAAAGTAATCCATCGTCATCCGATTGTTTTCGTTTTTAGTATCTTGGGATTTGTCGGAGCGATTGTTTTTCCAATCATTTTCTACTACTTCTTTTCGGGAATTGTAAACATTGAAGGACAGCAGTTTATTTATTTTTTGAAAATTCTTTACTACCTTTGGGTTCTAGTAATCTGGACTGTTATGTATGTTTCTTGGACTGACTATTATCTCGATACTTGGACAATCACAGACAAGAGAATAATAGACATAAATCAAAACGGACTTTTTTCTCGACAGGTCTCAGCTTTGCATATTGATAAAGTTCAAGATGTTTCTGTGGAGATTAAGGGAGTTCTTTGGACACTTCTTGGAATTGGAGATGTGAAAGTCCAAACAGCTGGAAGCGATGATGTCTTCATTATCCCAGATGTCCAAAGCCCAAATAGGATAAAGGAGTTAATAAGCGGAGCATATCTGAAAGATAAAGAGAGTTTGAACTAGCACAAAAGCCCCGTATCCTCGGGGGTTTTTTTGACACCTTTACTCTTTTGGCGTAGGATTAAGAAAAATTTTATAGTGGAATCTAAAAAAATAAATATTATTTTCGAGGGAAATAATATAGATAGAGTTTTGTTTCTAGAACATTTTAGGGACAAAGTTCTGAGATTTTTTGGAATGGAAGATGGAGTGCGGGTTTATATGTTTTCAAAAGAGATGATAAAAAACATTTTTGACCATGCAGGCGGTAGAGGTGAGTGCACTTTTGAAAAATCAGAAAACTTTGTTTTGTTTGAAGTAAAAGATTATGGGGAAGGTAAATATGATTTTCAGGAGCTGAAAAGCAGAGGCACAAGCAAGCCAGAAAGTGGCAATAATTTTGGGGTCGGCCTCACGAGCGTTGAGTCAATGAATGAGATGTCGGGTGTTGAGATAAAAATAAATACAGAAAAAGGCTTCTCTTATAGCGGTAAATTCCCCCTCATATATTGAGGGCTTTTTATTTTCTTAGTTTGTGCTAGAGTGAGGAAAATCTTTAGTTATGATCCTTGATATTAAATTAAAAAGTAACACTTTTATCGTCACAATTCATAAGAAATTTTTCGAAAACGAAATTCTTAAATCTTTCGAAAAAGGAAATAAGCTTACTGAGGGTCTTCTTTCTTATCTTGGAGTATTTGTAAATTCTGAGAAAGAATTTGGTTTCGGTGGGTGTTTAAAAAAGTTCCATACAGACGAACAAGAAGATGGATATTTTTATTATGAATTTCCTTTTCCAAAACAGTCTGTTAACTTTTTAGATTTCCAAAAAATAGAAGTTATGTCTGTTAATGGAGATGAACGTTTGGAAATGCGACGGTTTATGTTGACCGTGCATGTTTGTGGATACTATGTGGCAGAAAGTATGTATTTTGAGGAAAAGAATGTCCTTCAAACAAAAATGATGTGGGAAGATCAAAAGATCACTTTTAATCTTCATGATAACCATAGTGGTGCAGGTTATTCCATTGCCGGCAAGCTTTATCAAAATTTCAATAGAAAATATAAATCTCTGGATGAGGAAAGAAGAAAAATGTTAGAAACCTATGTTCATGAAGAAATGAAAAGATGCTGTTTTTATTTTTCAGGACAAGAGCTAACATACGAACAGATTCACATTCAAGACAACTCTTGGTATATTCAGTGCGACAGTGGAGGAAAATGGGCCAATTCAGATAAGGGAATCAACCCTGAAAAAATAGGAGAATTTTCTTCTCACAATATTGACCACAGAATTGATCAATTAAAATTGTTCTGCGCCATAGTAGCCATGAATACTTGGATTGCAGAACATACCCCGGCCTAAAGTCGGGTTTTTTATTTGGGCTTTTCAGCTATTGAGTTTTTCTTATACTTTGCTAATATAGAGGAACTTGGGCTTTTGCCCTTGTTTTAAAGTTTAAATATTGGGCCCTTAGCTTAGTTGGTAGAGCGCCTCATTTGCAATGAGGAGGTCAGGAGTTCGAATCTCCTAGGGTCCACCCGATTGAATTTCCCCGCGAAAATGCGTCCGCGCTCCGCGCGGTAACGGGAAGTTCGGCAAGAAAAGAAAAGGGCGTTTTGAAATCCACGGAGAGCGCGCTTGCGCGCAAATGGCGGTTCGAGCCGATGGTTTTCAAAAAAGTTTTCATTTCCTCAAACTTTTTTGAAGAAGCGAGATTTTGTGCTTGGTTGGCTTGTAAAATCCAGTTTCGCACGAGTTCGAGCCAATGATTTCCTTTTCGCTCAAAATCAGATAATTTTTCCTCAAGCGTTTTCTTTTCAGACATCAAAACATTCTTTTTCTGTTGAAATTCCGACAACTCAAAACCTCCGTCGAGATAGCCGTCCATAAGGCGGTCAATCTTTGCTTTGATGTCAGAAATAGAAACACGCAGATTTTGAGCGAAAACTCCCGATGATTGGCGGTTCTCTTGTTCCCACTCGGCGAGCTTACCGAGATACTTATCCCGCCATTCATCGGGTAAAGAAACCTTTTGACAAAGTTCCTGCACTTGTCGTTCAAATTCTTCTTCCCGCAAAAATTTATTTTCAGAACATTTAGTAATTTTGCTCTTGTGGGTGCAACGATAATAAATAAACTGCAGACCGCTTTTCTTGATATGTCGTTCAGCAGTTATCGCATAGCCACATTCCCCACAAGTAGCAAAATTTAGAAACTGAAAATTCTTTTTCTTTTGATTTTTGCGGGGTTTTCCATTTGCGACAAGTGCTTCCTGTATCTTGTCAAAAGTTTTCTTTGAAATCATTGGCTTATGCGAACCTTGATGCACTTCGCCTCGGTAAGAAAAATATCCATAGTAAAAAGGATTTTTCAAAATATGTTCTACCGAGGCGAGTGCGAAAGGTTTGCCAGATCGTGCGCCAACCAAGCCAAGAGAAAACATTTTGCATTGAATAGCCGTGAGTGTATATTCGCCTGTACTAAAAAGCTCCAATACTTCTTTTATTTTACGAAATGTCTTTTTGTCAGGTTCAATCGTGCGAAGTCTCGGTTCGTTAAAATAACCGATTGGAGCTTTTGCCGATAATTCACCACGGCGTATCTTTTGCCGTATTCCACGCAAAATGTTTTCTCTTAAATTGTCGGTGTAATATTTTGCTTGTCCGAAAGCGACACTCAACATAAATTTTCCTTGGGGTGTCGCTTCGAACCAAAATGTCGGGAATTTTAGCGCAACAATTTTTAATGTGTCCACAAAATATATGACCTTGCCACCATCAATACTATTTCTCGCTAAACGGTCTGGATTCCACGCTAAAATTCCCGATGCAAAACCTTTTTCAATTTCGCCAAGCATTTCATTAAATACTTCACGACCAGGCTCTTTCGCCGTTTTACTTTCATAATACTCACGAACAACAAATAACCCATTTTGCTTGGCGTATTCCCGAAGCTCATGAAGTTGCGCCTCAATACTCAAAACTTGGCGTTCTTCATCCTCACTTGATTTTCTACAATATATAAAATATTTAATCATGAGCTTTGGGAATTAAATTGATAAAAGGTTTTGCATTACACCGACAATTTCTAAATCTCGCTTCCCATCGGCTCCTCGGGTATTCCCGAGAATGAGGCAAAATTTATTTTGGCTCATAGAACCGCCATTTGCGCGCAAGCGCGCTCTCCGTGGATTTCAAAACGCCCTTTTCTTTTCTTGCCGAACTTCCACTTACCGCGCGGAGCGCGGACGCATTTTCGCGGGGAAATTCAATCGGGTGGTGTGTCATTAACAAAGTCCGAACCTATTACGAACAAAATCCTGATGCGGACTAACAAAAGGACTCGGTTTTGCGGAAGCAATTTTCTGGGAATATGGTTTCCGCAAAACCTCGGCTAATTTCGGATTTCGCAAGCGGAGGAGGAGGGGTCTGGGGAGGAATCCTCCGCTTGCTCCATCCGTTTTCTTTTGGCGAAATTCGGGGCGGACATCACCCATGTGAATTATATTACACGTTGTAATGTGATGCAACTTGGAATATACTTTATTTATGTCATCCGGAAAGAAACTTGGGGAAAACCTAAGAAAATGGCGTTTGAAAAAAAACATGTCGCAAGTAGACCTTGCGAACGCTTTGAGTGTTGATAGAGCATATATCAGCAACATTGAAAATGGTCGTATGAATCCTACTCTTTCGACTTTGGAAAAGATCGCCGGAGCTTTGGGAATTTCCAGTAGCGAACTTTTGAAATAATTATATGTCCACAAATTATAGAGAAATATCAAATACAATTTGGAATATCGCTGGGCATTTGCACGGCACCTTCAAAGCCCATGAGTATCAGGATGTCATTCTTCCTCTAACAGTTTTAAAAAGACTTGATGATGCTCTTGAGCCAACAAAACAAAAAACCCTTGAACGTTTCAATGAACTAGACGGTCGTGTTGCGAATTTAAATATTTTATATAGGACAACTGGTTATAATTTTTACAATACTTCACCATATACTTTTAGAAAGCTTCTTGAGGCTCCAACTCAAGCAGCACCAAACTTAAGAAAATATATTGATGGATTTTCTGATAATGTAAAAGAAATTTTTTCAAAGTTTGAATTTGATAGAATTTTAGACAAATTACATGAATCAGAATTACTTTATTTGGCTTTGAAAGAATTTAATAAAATCGACCTACATCCGGATAAGGTAGAGAATCATATTATTGGACTAGCTTTTGAAGATCTGATTCGTAGGTTTGCTGAACAATCAAACGAAACCGCTGGAGAACACTATACTCCGAGAGATGTTGTTCGTTTAATGACCTCAATACTTTTTACAGGCGAAGAAAAAGAATTAGCAAAACCTGGAGTAATTAAAGAAATTTACGATCCAGCTTGCGGAACAGGAGGAATGCTAACTGTAAGTAAGGATTATATTCAAACTAATTTTAATAAAAACGCGAATATCTTTCTATATGGGCAAGAATTAAATTCTTCAACTTACGCTATCTGTAAAGCGGATATGCTTCTTAAGGGTGAAGACATTGATTATATAAAAGGAGGAGACAAAGAACACCATAAGGCAAGTACACTGTCCAACGATCAACACCACGATAAAAGGTTTGATTATATACTTTCAAATCCACCATTCGGAGTAAGTTGGGAGAAGGATGGTACTGCTGTTGAAAATGAATTTGAGAGAGGTCTATCTGGACGATTTGGTGCAGGATTACCAAAGATTTCAGATGCTCAATTTTTATTCATGCAACATATTGTGAGTAAGTTAAAAAGAAAGGAAGATGGTGGCGGTGAGGCCGCAGTTATTTTCAATAGTTCACCTATGTATACTGGTGAGGTGGGTAGTGGAGAAAATAAAATTAGGCGATTTATCTTAGAAAATGATTTACTTGACGCTATAATTGCTTTACCTGATTCCATCTTTTTCAACACAGATATACCAACTTTTATTTGGATATTATCAAATAAGAAAGATTCAGGCCGTAAAGGAAAAGTACAATTAATAAACGCGCAAAATATAAAAAGGTTTTTAAAAAAGAGATTGGGATATAAACGTTTTGAAATTAACGATGAAGATATAAGTAAAATTTTTGATTTATACAAAGACAATAAAAATAACAAAAATAGTAAGATATTTTCAATTCACGATTTTTGTTTTCGTGAAATAGTTATTCAGAGGCCATTGAAGCTCAAATTTAAAATTACAGAGGAATCTTTATTAAATTTAAAAAACCACAAAGACTTTTTGAATGACGTTCCAAGCAAGAAAAGAGGAGAAAAAGGAGATGAGGAGAACAGAAAATGGCAGGAGTTGCGATCGTGTATTTACGAAGTTCTAGAAAATATGCGCGGAGAAATAATAATGTCTCGTGCAGAATTTCTAAAAAAACTAGAATCAGGGTTAACGAAGAACAATTTAAAAGCAAGTAAAAAAACCATAAAAACTATTTGGCAAATACTAGGTGAAAGAGACGAGAAAGCAGAAATTTGCATAGATGAGAGAGGAAATATGGAAGAAGATAAGGAGTTAAAAGACTATGAAAAAGTCCCGTGGAGTGTTGATGTAAAAGAATACTTTGAAAAAGAAGTGAAGCCGTTTTTCCACGATGCTTGGATCGATGAAAGCATAAAAGATGATACTGATAATAAAATTGGGCTAGTTGGTTATGAAATTCTTTTCCCAAGATATTTTTCTGAATACAAAAAACCAAAAGATACCGCTGATCTTAAAAAAGACATAGCTATTATAGCTGGTAAAATATTAGATCTATCAAAAAAACTATGATTAACTGGGAAATAAAAAATAAAATACCTTGGTTAGATGAAGTGCCAAAGCATTGGGATATTGTTCGTATAAAACATTTATTTAGTATTTCAAAGGAAAAAAATGAAGGCCAAGCTTTAGATGTTTTATCTTTAACTCAAAGAGGAATAGTTTTGAGAGATATTTCAAACAACGAAGGTCAAATTGCAAGTTCGTATGAGAACTACACGCGGGTGCGTCCGGGCGATTTTGTTTTTAATCCTATGGATCTAGTTACTGGGTATGTTGATTGTTCAAAATATGATGGAGTAATTAGTTTAGCTTATACAACATTAAGGCCGTTGAATAATAAGAAAATTTCCTCTGAATTCTATACTTATTATTTTCAATGGCACTATCTACAGGAAATACTTTTTCCTTTTGGACAAGGTGTCTCTCCCGAACATAGGTGGACATTAAAGGACAGAATTCTTTTAAACTTTCCAATTGTTTTTCCTCCGTATGAAGAACAAGTCAAGATTGCAAATACTTTAAAACAAAAAATGTCGATGATTGAGGACTTGGCAAAAATCTTACCAAAAGAGATTATTAGAGAGTGTATATCCTCAATTATATATTCTGCAATCACCACGAAAAATTAATTTATGCCCAATATACATCAAAATTTAAAAGAGATAGAATTTGAAGCTCATATTGAGAAAGAGCTTGTTAAGATGCACGGTTTTAGAAAACGAGATTCTGAAACTGATTACGATAAGCAAACTACTTTTGATAAAGAAGTAATGTTTGAATTTTTTAATAATACTCAAGCTGTAAAAATTACAAAAATTCGAGAATTATCAGGAGATGCTTTTGAAACAAGAATAATAAAAAGAATCGATGACGAAATAACGAAACGAGGAATTATAGATTGTCTAAGAAAAGGAATTGAAGAAGGACCAGTTAGGCTTGATTTGATGTATTTTAGGCCTGTAAATTCAGAAAATGAAGACGTTGAAAGAATGTATAAGAGCAATATTTTCTCAATTATTCGCCAAGTTAAATTTTCACAAACAACTGAACAGTCGATTGACACTGTAATTTTCATAAATGGAATCCCTATTTTCACGGCTGAATTAAAAAACGAACTTACTGGTCAAAATGTTCATCACGCGATGAAGCAGTATAGAAATGATAGAAATCCACAGGAAAAGATATTCTCTTTTAAGCGTTGCGTCTCACATTTTGCTATGGACACGAGCGAAGCTTTTGTAACAACAGAATTAAAGGAGGAAAGAACGTTCTTTTTACCTTTTAATAAAGGTTTTGAAATGGGAGCCGGAAATCCACCAGTAAACGGAAAGCATAAAACACATTATGTTTGGGAAAATTTATGGGCACCAGATTCTATTGCTGATTTATTACATTATTTTGTGCATGCATACGAAGAAGTTCGTGAGGATCGTTTGGGAAAAGAGTATAAACAACCGGTTCAGTTATTTCCTAGATATCAGCAATGGCGAACTGTACTAGATTTACTTTCTGCCTCTGAAATCAGTGGCGCAGGTAAAAATTATCTCATTCAACACAGTGCGGGTAGTGGAAAAAGCTTAACAATCGCTTGGCTAGCACACAGGTTAGTTAATTTATTTGATAAAGAAAACAAAAGAGTTTATGACGCTGTAATAGTAATAACAGATCGACGTGTTTTGGATAAAATGTTGCGAGAAATTATTAGAGCGTTATCGCCTATGCCGGGTATTTTTGTACCAGCTGGAGAAGACGGTGTTCGTCTTAAAGATGCGCTATTGGGCAATGCTCAAATTATAACTACCACTATTCATAAGTTTCCATTTGTTGATGGTTTAATTAAGGAGTTATCTGGTAAAAAATTTGCTTTGGTTATTGATGAAGCACATTCGTCACAGTCAGGAGAATTGACCCGATCTGTTCAAGATACGCTTTCAATAGATATTGAAGATTGGCTGCTTGCACAAGCAAACAGTAGAACGCAACCAAAAAATATAAGCTATTTTGCTTTTACCGCTACTCCAAAACACGAAACTCTTGAGAGGTTTGGCGAGAAGCAATTAGACGGATCATTTAAGCCGTTTAGTTTGTATTCAATGAAACAAGCTACGGAGGAAAAATTTATATTGGACGTTTTGACAAATTACACTACTTACAAAACCTACTTTAAATTATTAAAGAAGGCAGAGGAAGACCCAACAGTTCCACGTTCTAGAGCCCTTTCAGCCATCCTCCGGCATGTGAATTTACACGAAACAACTCTTGAGCAGAAAATTGAGGTTGTAATGGCTCATTTTGAAAAAACTATCAAAGATTTACTACGAGGTGAATCTAAGGCAATGATTGTGACTTCATCTAGAGAGGCGGCCGTTAGATATAAGCTTGTCTTAGATTCTTATTTACAGAAAAATAATTATCCGTATAAGACCCTTGCCGCTTTTACTGACTCGATTGAGATTGACGGAAATTCATATACTGAAACATCAATAAATAATGGAATTCCAGAGGATAATACAGCAAAAGAGTTCAAAAAAGCTGAGTATAGATTTCTTATTGTGGCAGAAAAATATCAAACTGGTTTTGATGAGCCTTTTCTTTGTGCAATGTATGTCGATAAAAGACTTTCAGGGGTTCAAGCTGTACAAACACTATCAAGACTGAATAGAACAACAAGAGATAAAGAACAAGTTTATATTCTAGATTTTGTTAATGAAATTGATGATATAAAAACTGCATTTGCACCATATTACACAAGTACAATTATTTCAGAAGGTACTGACATAAATGCCATTAATGACTTAAGACAAGCGTTGTTTGCTGTTTATACTTTGAACGACGACTTACTGGACGGATTCGTTAAATTGATAGATCCAGATGCAGAAGAAATACATGAGCAAACTAATTCGTATTTAGATAAAATTGCAAAACAGATTGTTGATGAATTACCACACGGAAGTGAAGGTGATGTTATCGCTGATGACAAATACGGAGAGTTTCTTTCAATTGCAAATGTCTACATTAAACGTTACCCATATCTTGCTCAGGTACTTGGCTACTCTGATGTATCTCATGAAAAATTATATTTGTTACTTAAATATTTACTTAAAAAACTTCCTAAGGATCCCAAGAAACCTCTAATCGAAATATTAAAGTATGTGGATATGGATTCAGTGAGAGTTGTTCGAAAAATTAACACAAGTATCACACTCTCTCCGGAAACCGGAGACATCCATCAGGAAGAAATAGTTCCCGGAGTACCCTTTGAGGAAAAAGAGGATTTATTGTCTTTAATAATTGGTGATGTAAACAAACGCTGGGGTGTAGATTTTGGAGAAGAACAGCAAAAAACACTGGATTCTATCGGGGAAGAATTAATAAGAGACGAAGAGGCAAAAAATGTTGTTTATAATAATTCTTCTATGCAAGCGGTTGGCCGCTGGTTCCATAAACCATTCGAAAATAAAGTTTTTGATAAATATGACTCTGATAAAAAACTTTATGAGACACTAGCAAATAATAAGGAGTTAAATGAGTACATCGAAAAGAAAATGTTGAGATACGTAGTTGATAAAGTCTTGGCTCTAAGAGAGGAATAAAACATGAATACCTTTAAACAATCAGCAATTGAAATATTAAAAAAGGCAGGAACTCCCTTGCACTATACTGAAATTACGCGG
The DNA here is from genome assembly GCA_018061865.1 of Minisyncoccota bacterium. Classification (GTDB taxonomy): domain Bacteria; phylum Patescibacteriota; class Minisyncoccia; order Phycocordibacterales; family UBA9973; genus JAGOTH01. The sequence goes on along the minus strand of JAGOTH010000008.1, from coordinate 787 downwards.
CTAGCTTTGGAGTCTGGTATTTTAGAAACGGAGGGAGCAACTCCAGAAGCTTCAATGAATGCTCAGCTGACTGTTGATATTAAAAATAAGGGAGACGGCTCCGACTTTATAAAAACAGCCCCAGGAATCTTTGCTCTTAATGCTAATAAGAAGGAGATAAAAGAAACGCCTAAAATTATTGAGGCAGAAAAAGAGGAAGAAGAAAAAATCGTTATTGCCGGAGGATTTACCGGCAAAGCAGGAGAACATTTAGTTTGTAGTGAACTGCTTTTTCGTGGTTTCAACGCCAGCATAATGAGCGTAGACGTGGGAATGGACATTGTGGCAGTCAAGGATAATCAATTATTTGGAATCCAAGTAAAGACATCGAATTTGAATAGTTTTGACACTTATGTTTTTGATATTCGCAAAGTGTCATTTGAACGCCACAGTAATGGAAATATTTATTATATTTTTGTTTTGCACGGCGAGAAGAAAAACAATTTTTTGATTTTACCATTTCACGAAGTTGAAAAGAAAGTACACGAAAAAGCAATTTTGGAAGTTGGTCATGGCAAACGGTATCGTGTGAATATAAAGTTTAGAAATGACAAGGTATATCTAGGAAACATGGATCACGAAATGGGATATTTTTTGGATAATTGGGCTTTGATTAAATAATTATGTCTGAATATTACAATCCAAACAGAATGGAATCGTGGAATTACGGTGGAAAGAACTGGAAACTTTCTCGTTCTAAAATTGATTTGTTTAAAGAATGTCCACGATGTTTTTACATAGACAATAA
>JAGOTH010000007.1 GCA_018061865.1 Minisyncoccota bacterium | reverse complement strand
TCTTTTTTTATTGAAAAGGTGTTTGTTTTGGAAATGGACAACTTTATGTTTGTGCTCCTGTTATCCTTTATGCTCCTTTGTTTCCAAGTTGCTTGGATAAAGAATGAACAGAAAAGCTGGATAAAAATGATGGATAAGTATTTTGGGGTGAAGATATCGACCAATTAGGGTCGATTTTTGTGTTTTAGGCACCCCTTGCAAAGTTCCTCAAAGTATGCTAAAGTATCCATACGCAATAAGGCGAAACAATTTTTATGCTTACTACAAAAAAGAAACAAAAAGTAATAAAAGGCTTCCAAAAGCACGAAACTGACACTGGTTCAGCTCCTGTTCAAGTTGGAATCTTGTCTACAAGGATAGATGAACTAGCTGGTCACTTGAAGAAACACAAGAAAGACAATGGTTCTCGCCGTGGACTTATCAAAATGGTTGCTGAAAGAAGAAAGATTATGAAAAATCTTGAAAAAAGCGACAAAAAATCTTTTGATAAAATTTCAAAAATACTAAAATCATAATCACTTCGCCCTTAGGGGCGATTTGATTTTCTCTCCTTATTGCACGTCGGAATTTTTATAAAAAGAGTTAAAGTTTCTTCTTGAAACTATAAACTCAAAACTAATAACTAAGTATATGGCTATTTTTAAACACAAAGAACAGCGCGTTGCTGTTTTCATCGATACACAAAATTTGTATCACAGCGCAAAAAATTTATACAAAAGAAAAGTAAACTTCGGAAATATTTTGAAGGAAGCAGTTGCGGGTAGAAAGCTTGTTCGGGCTATTGCTTATGTCATTGATTCTGATTCAAAAGAAGAACAGGCATTTTTTGATGCACTTAATAAAGCGGGGATTGAGACTAGGGTCAAAGGTCTACAAGTTTTTTCCGATGGATCAAAGAAGGCCGATTGGGATATTGGAATGGCAGTAGATGCCATGCTTATGGCACCCAAGGTAGACGCAATTATTCTTATGACTGGAGACGGAGACTTTGTTCCTCTTGTAGAATATTTACGACAAACAACTCAAATGGAAGCTTGTACTTTCGGACAATCTGCCTCAATTACTCTAAAAGAATCAGTTGATCATTTCTTAGACCTTTCTGAAAACCCAAAGAAATATCTTATTGAAGGTAGGGGATAAGGGTAGTCCCGACCAAAGTCGGGATCCCGACACAAGGTCGAGAGTAGTGAAGTAGAAAAAGCCTTAGAAATAGGGCTTTTTTGACTTGACAAAACTGCATTAAAATGCTATACTACTAGAGTAAACAATTGTAATTTAAAAAACTAAATATTAAAACAAATGAAAAACAAAACATTATTTCTGACGACCATTTTTTCTTTATTTTTGATCATCATGGGGCTTACTTCATGCGGAGGAAGCTCCCGTGAAAGACAACCAACAGATGCGTGCTCCACTTATAAGAGCAACATTGAAATTCTGGACAACGAAATCGCAAGCCTGCGCTTGGAAATTCAAAATCTTAAAGCAGAAAAAGAAAAAAATAATTGTCCTGACCAGGAATTACATTCCATCGGTTTAAAGGTGTTTAACGGTGCTGGTACCGACAAAAATATTCCTTATAAAGTTCTTTACATAGAAAATATCCCTGTTTATGACTCGGATGATTCTGGTAAAGAAACTAAAATAGGCATACATACTACCGCATTGATTAGAAGTGAAGACAAACATGCGAGTGATATTTACATAAGTCAGTTGTATGAAGATGATGAAAACGGCAACGATGCACCGAAGGTGAAAGCCGGAGATGTGGTGTGGATACAAGATGTAAACCTCGGTGAGGGGACAACGGAAACCACCCTCATCAAAAAATAAGTTATTTGGGTTTTCAGTGATGTTAAGCCGTCTCGTAATTGGGGCGGTTTTTTTATTGTCTATTTTTAGCAAAAACCCTTTGAAAATAAGGAAAATAACTACCTCTTAGATACTCTAGGTGTTCGCCTGTAGGGGTTGACTTTTCTACTCTTTTGTGCTATCATATATTCAAACAATTTGAAAAATGAATAGCAACAATCCAAACACAAACATGTCTGTGATCGGGGATATCCTGAACGCAAACAGCACCGGTGAAATTTCTGCTACCGTTAAAAATGCAGGGAAAAAAGCAAATTTAAAGTTAAACGAAGAAGTTTCCAAAGCGTCATCGCAAAAAAATACAAAGATATTTTTAGCGATTGTTGCAACCTTAATGATCGGAGCCATTACTTATATGGCATGGTTAGGTGGGAATTACTTATTTAGCTACGCAGGTTTCATCGCAATTTTCTTTGGAATTTTAGATGTTACGTTGATAATGCTTCTTACGACAAATGCATTAAAGGGTAGATGGCGATATTTTGCCTTAGCCTTTGAAATTGCGTCCCTGTTTTACTTAGGTTACGCAATGGGTGGTTACTTCGGCGGTGGAAACTTAAAAAATGCCACTGAAGGAAGAATGACTGAAATGTATCAGGTGTCGGAAGAGTATCGTAGTAATGCGGAATCAGTTGCTGATTTAATGCAACGTTCAATCAACAATGCAAAAAATGTAAGAGGCGTTGAGGAAAAAAGAGACGGAAAAGGTGTGGTTTTTGAAAAAGCAGATTTTATCAGCGGAATGAAACCCGCAACAGTTCAAAGTTTGAAAATGGGCAATGTTCCCACCTTTAAAAGTTTAATTGAAGCCAATAAGTGGCTGGATGAACAAAGAAGGTTAATTATGGAAGCCGTTTCAGATTATGAATCAAGTGAAAATGCAATGAAAAGCCAAGCCCGTAGTACGGACGCAGGTCTTCAGCAGGCAATTAAAATGCAAGGATTAAGTCAGCAGCAAGTAAGTAACTTACAAGTTTTATCTTCTTCAATGAAGGAAATAGCCGAGTATCCAAAGGTAACAAGCGTTATACCGGAGAATAAGTTAGGACCTAAAGATTTGAAAGCCGATGGTTTCCAATCTTACATTGGATATTTAATAGATATTATTATCGTTTTTTTAATCGTTATGATTGCCCTTCAGAGAAATCCGGAAGGTAAATTAAATGAGATTAAAGAAGAAGAGGTAAGATCTATTATGCAATCAATACTCGAAGAGCAAAATATCAATTATGATCCTGATATGGTAAAAAACATCCCTATCAGAAAACAGATTGATGCCTTAAAAATTGCAATGTCGAATGAGCATTTAACTGATTATATTAGAAAAAATGCCAGTTTTGACGAATATTTATTATTTGCAAAAGAGTATCCGGTAATTGCAAGAAACCTTGGAAGTACAACTTGGTCCTTTGCTGAAATCAAAAAACAACTGGAAGCTGATTCTAATTTTATCAATATTGCACAGGATGCTTTGAAAATCAGCCCGGCTGATTGGAAAACAATCAATGCAATTAAACTTGATGTAAACAGAGTAATCCAGATGAAGGATGAAACAAGAAAGGCATTTTTACAATTGCTGAGCATCTTGAGGGCAAAAACAAAGTTCCGTGATGCTGAATTGGGAGAATTTATTTCTCAATTTATTTATCAGGAAGAAATGTCCTCAGAATTCTTAAAAACTTTAGAGATTTGCATTAGCAAACTTGATGGTAATAAAATAAGAATTTTAAACAGCAGTTTTGTGAACAGCGCATCACCTGAAGTTGCAAGTTACCTTTGTATCGTGGCCGAACAGGATAAACAATTCGAAAGAATTGTAAATGGTTGGAACGAAAACATTGATCGTGACTTATCAAAAATTTTAAGTAACGGAGTTATGCAGGAAGCAGGCTCGGATCGTTTCTTTAAAATTGTGATTAACTTTGGTGGAATTGATGGTATCAAAAAAGCCGTAAAAGGTTATAACGATAAGCAATCAGAAGCCAACAGCACAACAATCGGTGATAAAAGCGTAACATTGAAACCTGACTTTGTGGCAATTAAAGATGCTGCAACGAAAGAAGACGATGAGGCGTTTATGAAAGCGATCGAAGATGCCTTTCAGTTACAGACAGTGAAAATTTAAGTTATGAGCCATTTATATGGCGACCGTCCCAAAGTTGGGGCGGTTTTTTATTTTAAAAAATAAAAAATCCCGCAGATTGCGGGTTTCAGTAAGTTGCAAGCTCAACGTCTTCAGTCCAATCTTCAAACAAATCAGGTGGTTTATTGTTGGTAAATTCTTTTATAATAACAATTCCTCCAAAACAAAAATATCTTTTTTCATTCATATCATAAAAATAATAGGAATCTTTTTTGTTGAACTGGAGGGTTTCAATTAGCTCTTTTGAGTATTCAAGTTCTCTTTCGAGAGAGTCGATTTTATTTTCTTTTTGGATAAGGATAATTGAAATTTCTTCTTTTTTCGTCCGGTCTTTTCTCCACTTGTTTATTCCCCACAAAAGAAGGGCACCAACTAAACCTGTTGTTAGGATTATGGCTAAAATAATAGCGAATACTCTTTTCATAAGATCAATTTTTTAGGAGTATCTTCTTTTTTATTATGAATGTCAACTAAACAAAATCCCACCTTTGTTTAGGGGTGGGAACTAAAAAATTTAGGCTTCTTCTGTTTGAATTTTTACATACCCTACACAAGTATCGTCTTTTCCAAATACCATTTTGATTGGACTAAGTCCAGTCAAATAATCCAAATGGTCTTTGTTTGTTTTGAAACCGGTTTTTCCATACATTACATAAACTTCAGGGGTTCCAAACTCTAATCTGAATACTGGATTGTCGATTAAGTCCCCCCTGTCTGCTAGTTGGAAGTGTATACCTGTATTGCTTGTGCCTATTAAAAAATTAGGGGTATCAAGTATTTTGGACGTCTCTTTTTCTGAGATATGCATTAAAAACAGTCTTTTATTTTCATGCTTTTCTTCTTGTAAAATAACCTTCATATCTTAATTTTTATATGATTATACACAAAAATAGAGTAATAAAAAACCGCCATTTAGGCGGGGGATATTTTGTTCTTTAGTTCTGGGAAGAGGGAGATAAACGCGACTTTGGCTGATTTGTCATCACAAAGGATTCGTTTATTAAGGGAATCACCTTCTATTCCTTCGTTGAAAAATACTGCGGGGTTTTTTGTTAGCTCTCTGGCTACCTTCGTACTTTTTATTTCATTTTTCATATTTTTTTGTTTTGCCTATCTTAACAAAAATACGATTCTTTTAAAAGACTAGAACGGCTTATATTTTTGTATAAAAAAACCCCGAATTTCGGGGGTTTTTTACAGGAACTTTGTTTTTAAAGAGTTTCTAAAAATTCTAGAACCTTTTGGTTTCGCAGAACCTCTTCGACATAAAGCCTTGCTCGTAATGGATCAACTCCTTCGTATTTACTCATCAAGTCTTTTACGTTGTTTTCGATTTCTTCTTCTGTTGGAGCGAGTTTTTCTTCTTTACCAATCTTTTCAATTGCAAGAGAAAGCTTCGCTCTCTTTTCTGCGTCATCATGGAATTCTTTTCGAATATCGTCTTCTGTTTTTCCAATTCTTTTCAAATAATCATTCCAATCAAGTCCCATGTTAGCAATGTCGCTCTCTAGTTTTTCGATTATTTTGTTCTCTTCAAAAGAAACAAGGATATCAGGAACTTCAACTTTCATATCTTCTAGAACTTTTTCTAAAATGGCAATTCTTATTTTTTCTTTTTCTTGCCACTTCTTTTCATCAAGCATTTGTTCTTTGAACTTTGTTTTAAAGTCATCAACGCTTTCGAATTTCCCAAGGCTTTTTACATATTCTTCATCAAAGGCAGGAAGATTTTTCTCATCGAGTGCTTCTCCGTGTTCGTGGTTATCATGAGCGTGTCCTTCTGCGTGGATAGCTTCATGAGCTCGATATTTTCGGAGTTTTAAAATTCCTTCTTCTAGCTCTTCGTCTGTCAGAGTTGTTTCTTTTTTATTCTTGTTTTCTTCCTTGGCAATTTTTTTGTAATCAGGAAGCTCTATTTCCGGCACAACGGCTGTTGTGATTTTGAATCCAAGAGGATTGTCGAGAGCGATTTTTGTTAGAGTTATTTCAGGTCTTCCGATTGCATCAATTTTTTCTTCTTTTATAACTACCGGATAAACTTCAGCAAGAGCGAGCTCCGCCATTTCTTCAAGGATTGCCTTGTCGCCTATATGCTTTAGAACGAGATCTCGTGGAGCCTTTCCTTTTCGGAATCCTGGCAACTCGACAGCGTCAACAAATCCGTCGAGTGCTTTTTCCTTGAAACTCATAAAAGTTTCTGTGTCGATTTCTCCAGTTATTGCGATTCGGCTTTTTTCTAATTTTTCAATTTCAATTTTTGGTATTTTCATTTTTGGTATTTAATTTATTTCACTGACAAAAAGTAAACGGAAGCTAGGACCAGAAGAACAATTACAATAAGAGTTCCAATATTTATTTTCCCTTTTTCAATCATTTTATTGAGATATTTTAGGTGCGTATTCTGTATTGTATCTTTCGGCACACTCTTTTATTGTTTTAATGGCTTCATCTCTTCCTAGGAATTCGTGAACCTTTCCTGTTCCTGGTTTCTTTAGGGCTTTGTAGTTTTCCCAGTAATAAGTTGTTTCTTTTATGAAGTATTCGCCAAGGTCTTCAACGCTTTTTATGTGATCGCATCTCTTGTCGTCTGCCAGAACCCCAATTATTTTGTCGTCAATTTCTCCAGTGTCTTCAAATTTCATCATTCCAATAACTCTAACTTCTGCTACAGATCCAGGAACAAGAGGCTCTGTTATGTTTAGGATTTCTATATCAAGTGGATCTCCGTCAAAGTCCCAAGTCATAGGGATCGCTCCATAAGTGAAAGGGTAAGCGAGAGAAGAGTATCCAACACGGTCGAGTTTGAGTTGTCCGCTTTCTGTTATGATTTCGTATTTATTTATTGAACCAGCGGAAACTTCTATAACCACATTTACTCTTTCTTCACCGTCTTTTACAAACGGAGGAAGAACGTGGATTAGGTTATACATGAACTTGGATGGGGGAACGTTTATATTTGCCATATAGAATAGTGTTAGTTTTTAGGTTATAGCTTATAGTAAGAGAAATTATTCTTCGTCTGTCTTTTTAACTTCTTCATTTTCGATCGCTTCTTCCTTTTCTTCTTCTTTGTTTTCTGTTTCTTCTACGATTTCTTCCTCAATAGATTCTTCAGAGTCTGTTGTTAGGTTTTTTAGATCAGATAGTTTTATAAATCCAGCTTCATCTTCGAGTCGAACTTCTTCTCCGTCACTTGAAGCGAATTCTTCTCCTTTAACTCCCTTGATGTCGATTCTCCAGCCAGTTAGTTTGGCAGCGAGACGAACATTTTGTCCGCCTTTTCCGATTGCAAGAGATAGCTGGTCATCGGCCACTTCAATAGTTGCCGTTCTGCCATCAGCATCAATTACAACATCTAGAACTTTTGCAGGAGAGAGTGAGTTTGAAATGAAAGTTGCTGGATCTTCAGCCCATGGAATAATATCTATTTTTTCTCCGGACAATTCATTCATTATTGTTGTAACTCTAACTCCTCTTCCACCAACACAAGATCCAACTGGATCAACTCGTTCGTCGTTTGAGAAAACTGCGATCTTTGATCGGGATCCCGGTTCTCGGGCAATAGCTTTTATTACAACAACTCCGCTGGCGATTTCGGGTGCTTCAACGGCAAATAGCATTTCTATAAAACGAGGATGGGTTCGAGAGAGTCTCAAAACGATACCTCTTGGAGTTTCATCTACTTCATATAGATAAGCTTTTATTCTGTCTCCTCTTTTCCAGTGTTCACCTTGGATCTGCTCTTCAAAGGGCATGATTCCAGTTGCTCGGTGTAGGTCAACGAACATTGCTCCACGGTCAGTTTTTGAAACATATCCAGAAACAATTTCTCCTTCTTTTGCTCCGTATTCGTCAACAATAGATGTTCTTTCTGCCTCACGAATCTTCTGGATGATTACTTGTTTTGCTGTTTGGGCTGCAATTCTTCCGAAATCTTCTTTTGTTTCAAGTGGGAAAGAAATTTCACTATCAAGTTCCGCGTCAGCTTTTATTCTTCTGGCGTCTTCTAGAATGATATGTTTTTCTGAATTGTATCTAGTTCGTTCATCTCCTTCTTCTGGAACGTCTTCTTCTCCTTCTTCAACGAATCGAACAGTTGAATCATCAACTACGATTTTTACTTGGTAGAATTCTGTGTCGCCAGTTTCAAAGTTGAATTTACAGCGAACGATTTGGTCTCTCTTTCCATATTCTTTTTTGTAGGCGGCAGCGAGAGAGAACTCGATTGCTTCTATTATCTTGTCTTGTGGAACCTTTCGTTCCTCCTCTAACTGTACAGCTGCTAATTTAAGCGCTTTTAGGTCTAACATATTTAATTGTTATTCAATTATTTAATAAATAAAGCCGGAGACCATCCGACTTGTAATATTCGCAATATACCAGAAAAAGACAGATGGGGCAAACCCCCACACCTTTCCGCAAACAGAGGAGAAAGGTATGCAGGTAAACCCCCACACCTTTCCGCAAACAGAGGAGAAAGGTATGCAGGTAAACCCCCACACCTTTTATGGCAGAGTATTTATTGCTCCACAATTTTATTTGAAAATTTACAACTAACTATAATTATTGTTTATATAAAACTAAAAAATAAAAACACCCCTAATAATACTGCCATAAAAGGTGTCGGGGTAAATATCCACAAAAATTTAATTTGTAAGATTTTTATATTTTTAAAGTGCTATAATTTCTGCATGGATACAACAACTATGCCGTCATCTTCTCCAGCTCAAGACTTTTCAAATGTTGGAAGTGGAGATAAGAGAAGAAAAATAAAACAATATGTAATTTCGATTGTGGTTATAGCTATTTTTCTTGGAGGGGTATACTTTTTGGTTTCAAGATTTGAGAGAAACAGACCTTTGTCTGATAAGGAAAAATTACAACTACTTGAACAGCTAAAAGCAGAAGCTGGACCCGGACCAACAGAGGCTGAAAAAGAAGATCTTTTGGCTGGACTAAAGACTGAGTCTACTGGAGGAGAAATATCTGATTCTGATAAACAGTCGCTTTTATCATCTTTAAACGAGACTGAATAAACATGCAAATTACTAAAAAACTTAAATTAGCCTTATTTTTATCAGCTTTTTTGGTTATAGCTTCTATTGTTCTACCAGTAAAAGGAGCGGGGGGATCAGTGACAGGAACTGCTTGGTCACCAGATATTGGATGGATCTTTATGAATTGCGCGTCACAACCATCAGCCGGTGGAGGTGGAAATGTTTGTGGAACAAATAACTATGGAGTAACTGCTTCTGAAGGAGGAGCTCTTTCTGGGTATGGATGGTCGCCGAATGTTGGTTGGGTGAATTTTTCTGGGGTAAGTATTTTGCCTGGAATGGCACCTGGAACTAGTGTTGTAACTGGATTTGCTAGTTTTCTTGCAGGAGGAGCTTTTGACGGAGCGACAGAAGACGGATGGGATGGACTTCTTTCTATGACAGGGGCTACTTATGGAGTGACTGTTTCTCCAACAGGAGACGCTAGTGGATATGGATGGGGAGATGATGTTGTTGGTTGGGTAGATTTTTCTGGAGTTACTTTCCCGCCATCAGAAGCAACAGGATTAACTCTTTATGCAACGCCTGCTTCTGTTTCTTACACAGGAACACCTGTGACAGTTTCTCTAAACTGGGTTGCACCAGTGGGAAGTGGTTATATTCAATGTAAGCCAAACACTGGAAGTAATACTACAACAGGAGATATATCTTCTTGGATGAGTATTCCAATGCTTACTCCACCAAATGGAGCTCAGAGCGGAGTAACGGTTCCCGGACCAGCCTTCAGTGCTGTCTCATACTCAATTGCTTGTATAAAAGCTGGTGAGACTTGGGATATGGCAGATATTGCTTCAACAAGTGTTCCAATAACTGGGGCAACAGAAGGAGACGCTTTTGTTAACCTAACAGACATATGTATAGCTCCGGGAGAGACAGGAACCCTATCTTGGGATTCTGGAGACACAGTCTCTTGTACTGGAAGCGGACTCGGATTCTCAACAGCAGGAGCAACTGAAGGGGCTGACGATGTAAACCCTACAGACACTTCTACTTATTCTGTATCCTGTTCAGTCTCTGCGGGAGCTGGAGGGGGAACAGTAGAAGACGAGGCCACCGTTACTGTTTCTAATGATTGTAGTGGTCCATTTGTAAACCTTATCGGAGCTTGTATTGAAACAGGAGAGGGCCCAGAATCAATTTCTTGGACTTCTTCTTACACAACTTATTGTTCAGCAGATTATCAAGCTGACTTTGATACCGATGGAGATACAAGCGGAAGCGATGATGTAAATCCAGCAAGCACAGCAAGTTACAAGATTTCTTGTGATGTTGCAGACGCCGAGGGAGGAGGAACAATTTCAGATACGGCAACGGTTTTAGTCCAAGATAGTTGTGCCAATGTAAGATGTACAGACTTAGAAGATTGCCCGGGTGGAGTTCCAAAGTTTGAATACCGAGAAAATTAATATGTTGATAAAGGAGTTTTATTAAAAGTAAATTACAAGTAAAATTAAAAGTATGAAAATAAACAAGACATTTATACACACAATAAAAGGAATCGCGATTGGACTTGTGCTTGTCGCTGGGATTTCTTATGTTCAAGCTGCGTGGGCACCTCCAGCTGGAGCGCCGAGTGAGGCAAACAACGCCCCAGCTCCGATCAACGTGAGCAGTAGCAACCAAGCAAAAGAAGGATGGCTGTCTTTGGGAACTACTGCAAATCCAAATGTCCAACTAGAAATTACTACTCCAGTTACTGACAACGGAACTACCTGGACAGATATTTTGCAGGTTTGGAAAACAAGTCAATTTGTAGGTTCTTCAAAGTTTGGTAAAGACGGCCAAGCTGGAGTTATAAACATTGTAGAACCTTCTGCAAAAGTTAACATCGGTTATGACACAACAGCTTTCGTTACCCCTACTGGTCCAGAAGAACTGAATGTTTCTGGAGATATTCTCTCTACTGCCCTCGTTAATGCAGGACCTGGTTTTGATATAACCTTAAAAGGACAGTCAGATGATTGGTATCCAACAATGCTTTGTGCTGACACAAACGGAAAAATTGTATTATGTAAGGATATAGACGTGCCAGATGTGGAAGTTGAAGATATTCCTTTGTCTGTATCTTATACTCAAAGCGGTCTCATTTCTGAAGATAGTTGTACAAAGAGCTATACTTACACCGCAAGTGCCACAGGGGCAGATGGTTCTGTTTTTTATGAATGGAGATATAGTGGATATGCCGCTGACTGGACTTACTACGGTTCTGGCAGTCCCATCACAATCAGTTTTCCTAAGAAAGTGGGCTCAACTTATGTAACACAAGTAAGACTAACCGGTTCTTCAGGTGATGAAACTAATACTGCAGAAGCTCTTTATTCTCCTATAACCATACCAGCTCGACCAGCCGGAGCTTCTTGTTAAAAAATAGTAAAAAAGAAAACCCCCTGCGAGTTGCGGGGGTTTTTTCGTAAAGCCTTAATATGTTGGGATATTTTATAGCTTAACGAATCTTTTATTTTTTGCCAGATAGATTCCGGCTGGTTGATCGAAGTGAAAGGTTTCGTTTCCTGGAAAAATTTCTTTTTCCAAAATCTTTTGTCCAGAGATATTGTAAATCTGGAGTAAAAAGTTTTGCTTTGAATTTATAACCAAGTTTTCACCTGATATATAAAGTTCAAAATTTTCAGAAATATTTTCAGTTACTGAAACCTCTTCTTCGGGCTCACCGAGTTTCGCTATGAATTTATTGGCACAGATATTTTCTACAAAATCATCACCCCACTCTGCTTTCAGAGGAGACATTCCTGGGTTTGCAACGCCGTACCAGAATCCATTTATCCAAAATGTTCTCTCGAACATCAAGGTTGAATCTGAATCAACTATTACTTCCCATGAAATCCCGTCTTCTTTTAGTCTGAATGGACCTGGAGATATATAAAGGTTATCTTCAATAACAAACAAATGTCCTCCACCGGATATCTTGTTCCAATTCACACCATCGAAAGTGTAAAGTTTTGTTATTAAATCTAACGGGTCAGTAAATACTCCGTAGATTTTTTCATTAAAGTATTCAACATCACCTACGAGGTTAATCAAGAAGGGTGTATTTGGTTCTATTTCTTGTCCTGTGCCAAGATCATATCCTAATAAGCATTTCCAATCTGGACCGGCTCCAAGTTCTGTATAGTTGTAACTAAACCAAACAGTGTCAAATAATTTATCGAAATCTCCTCCAGTGTATCCATCTTTGAAAATTATCTTTTCGATAACATGAGAACTTAGGTCTATAATTGCTCCCCATGCAGACATTCCATTAAGGTAGGAAATGTTGCCAGAAATTACCAATTTTCCTGAAACTATCTTTGAATATATTATGTCTTCAAGGTTGTCTTGATCAGACACATCGATATCGATTCCCCACGGAACCAGATTTCCCTCCCCATTCCAACTGAATATATCAATGTTAGTAACGAATATTACATCGTCACCATTTACTTCTATCTGGAAAATTTGGTTAAATTCTTCATTTACAAAAGGCGCTGATTCAAGTTTTTGGTCTGAAAATTTAGCAACCGAGTTATACTGGTTACCATTTATTTCAGAAAATTTACCGTACAGGAATGTCCCGTAGGGTGTTTCAGCTAAGTAGGCTTTTGTTTGCGACCCATCCTCATTAGAGGAAAAATCAAGACATTGCCACTGTTCGTTTACTACAACAGCGTCAAAATCTTCCCATGAAATTTGTGAAAACAGAGTTGTTGTTGCGCCTCCCAACAAGGCAGTCAACAGGATTGCGATTAAATTTTTCATTTTTAATATGCTTTGATTACATTAAACATTATAAAGCTTGTCAAGTCAAGGGTAGTCGAGCTCGAGTGTGTATAAGCTGTTTATAAGAAAAACCCTAGTTTTAAGGCTTTTCTCGTGATAAAGTCATATATAATGAACTATTCAAAGGAACTAATTGATTCTCTGGTCCCAGATATGGGGCTTTCTGTGTCTGAATTGGAGACAAAATTTCCCCCAAGAGGTCTAAAAGAAGGGTCAAAAGTCACTCGTTTTGCTCCAAGCCCTACTGGATTTTTGCATATTGGAGGTATTTTGACAGGGTTGGTGTCAGAAAGGATGGCACACCAGTCTAATGGAGTGTTTATTTTAAGAATTGAAGATACTGACGATAAAAGAAAACAAGAAGGAGCTGAAGATCTTATAGTTGAAGGCCTTTCTCATTTTAAAATAAATTACGATGAAGGAGTTTTGTCTTCAGGTAAAGACATGGGTGATTATGGACCGTATAGACAAAGTGACAGAAAAGAAATATATGCCACTGGGGTTAGAGACCTTTTGGCTAAAGGGTTGGCATACCCTTGCTTTTGTACAGAGGATGAATTAGATGCTAAAAGAAAAATTCAAGAAGAGTCAAAAGTAAGAACTGGATATTGGGGGCAGTGGAGAACTTGTAGAAATCTTTCTGAGGAAGAAATATCTGAAAAAATAAAGTCGGGGAAAGAATTTGTAATTCGAATGCGCTCAAAAGGTTCTCACGAGAACCAATCAGAATTTAAAGACATGCTCCGAGGAATGATAAAAGTAACCGAGAATGATAGAGATGAAATTATTTTAAAGAGAAATGGTTTGCCTACTTATCACTTCGCGCATGTTATGGATGATAGATTTATGAGAGTAACTGATGTGATTCGCTCTGACGAATGGATATCTTCTCTACCAACGCACTTAGAATTGTTTTCTTTTATGGAATTTGATACTCCTCGTTATGCGCATATTTCTCCAATTATGAAGATGGATGGTGAAGGAAAGAGAAAGCTCTCTAAAAGAAAAGATCCGGAGGCTAGTGTGGAATTTTATATGCAAAAAGGATTTTCAGTTGAAGCAATAACTGAGTATCTACTTAATATTGCGAATTCATCTTTTGAACCATGGAGAAAGGAGAATAAAGACAAAGACCTTAAAGAATTTCCTTTTGAAATAAGCAAAATGTCTAAGAGTGGAGCGCTTTTTGATATGAAAAAGTTGGAATTTGTTGGTAAAGAGGTTTTGGCTCGATATGATACAGACAAGTTTTTTGGGTTATTTATAGAATGGGCAGAAAAATACAACAAAGAAGTGGCAACCATTTTCAATGGAGATACTAATTATTCTAAAAGAATATTTAGTATTGAAAGAGGTGGAGAAAAATCCAGAAAAGACTTCGCCTGCTTTGATGATGTCTTTGAAATGACTAAGTACTTTTTCTCAGATTTATTTGACGAAGAAGTTGATAATTTAGGTAGTTCTGAAATTTTTGAGGATAAAAAAGATTTAGTGAAGAATATTCTTACAGAAAATATGGATCAAATTGCAAATGTGGACTTGGGTAAAGACGGTTGGATTTTGGAAATGAGAGAAATTGCTTCAAAATACGGTTTTGCTCGTGACGCTAAGAGCTTTAAAGAAAATCCAGACAATTTTAAAGGACAATTTGGTGATTTTGCTATGATTTTAAGAAAATCGCTGACACTGAGAGCCAATACTCCAGACTTATTTTTAATAATCGAGACTATCGGCGTAGAAGAGACAAAGAGAAGAATAAAAAAACAGATTTCTTTGATCTAAAAAGAATATATTGTTAACAAAAAATTCGCAGAGAACCGCGAATAAAGTTATAATATTTCTATGCAGATTGCTTTAAAGCAACTAGAAAAATTTATTTCTGACTCTGGATTAATTTCTAAAACGGATTTAAACAGTGCAGTAAAAGAAGCCTCCTCTTCGGGTAGAAGCCTCGGAGATATTTTGGTTTCAGAAGGAAAACTTAAAGACTCCGATTTGAAAAGAATGGAAGCTTATGTTTTAGGTATTCCTTTTGTTTCTTTAATTGGGCAAAAGATCAGTTCGGATGTCTTGTCTCTCATTCCAGAGCCAATTGCCAGAAACCACAATATCATTGCTTACAATAAAACCGATAAGGGCCTTGAAGTGGCAATGCTTGATTTCGATGACTTGCCAGTTATTGATTCTGTTAAGAAGAAAGTTGAGCTCAAGATTTTACCAAGACTAACCGATGGAGAGTCTATAAAAACAGCTCTTGCTCAATACAGAAGAAGTCTGAAGGCTGAGTTCGACTCGATAATTCAAAAGGAAACCGCAACACTTAAAACAATAAGTGAGGCTGGAGGAGATACTGCTCAAACAGAAAAAGAGCTTAAGGCGCTAGCCGAAGACCTTCCGGTTGTTCAGATTGTTGATACTTTGGTCTCTCACGCTATTTTACAAAACGCTTCTGACATTCACATCGAACCCGGAGAGACAGAACTTTTTGTTCGATACAGAATTGATGGAATTTTGCGAGATGCGATGATTTTGCCAAAAGATTCTGCTCCAGCAATTACTGCAAGAATAAAGGTTCTTTCTGGTTTAAAATTGGACGAAAAGAGATTGCCTCAGGATGGAAGATTTAAAATTTCCCAAGATGATCAGAGGGTTTCTTTTCGTGTCTCAACCCTACCTGTTTATTTTGGAGAAAAAGTTGTTATTCGTATTTTGAAAGAAAGCAGTAGGGGATTTACTCTCGAAGGTCTCGGATTCCACGGGTTAGCACTTGAGAGAATTCACGAAGGAATGAAACAAAAAACAGGAATGTTACTCGCGTCAGGTCCAACCGGAAGCGGAAAAACAACAACTCTTTATACGATGTTAGATATTTTGAATACTCCGGAAGTGAATATTTCTACTGTTGAAGATCCGATTGAGTATCAAATGCCAAGAGTTAACCAAACTCAAGTAAAAAGTGAGATTGGGCTTACTTTTGCGAATGGACTTCGAACTCTTCTTAGACAAGACCCAGATATTATCATGGTGGGAGAGATTCGAGACGGAGAAACAGCCGCTCTGGGTGTTAATGCGTCCCTTACGGGACACTTGGTTCTATCAACTATACACACGAACTCAGCCGCCGGAGTGGTTCCAAGAATGATAGATATGGGAGTTGAACCATTTCTTATCGTTTCTACTGTGAAGACTGTTATTGCGCAGAGACTTGTACGAAAACTTTGTAATACAAAAGAAAAATATTTTTTAAATAAAGCTGAACTTTCTGCTTTAGAAAAAATAATTGATCTAGATAGAATGTTGAAACTTCTTAAAGAAGAAAAGGTTCTTTCAGAAGATGCCAAATGGGAAGAGATTCCTTTTTACAGAGAGAAGAAAAGTGTAGATTGCGAAAGTGGATATAGTGGCCGAGTTGGAATTCACGAAGTGATGGTTATGTCACCTGCTATAAAAGAATTGGTTTTGAAGGGAGCATCTGGAGACGAAATAGAAGAACAGGCAAAGAAAGAAGGAATGATGACAATGCTTGAAGATGGAATTTATCAGGCAGTGCTCGGACTTACTACCACAGAAGAAGTTCTGCGTGTTGTTTCAGAATAATTTTTTATGAATTTCATTTACAAAGCACAAACAAAAGTTGGAACCTTGATTGAGGGGATGATCGAGGCGGAAAACAAATTTGATGCAGCTAAAAAAATTCGAGATGAAGGAAACACCCCGGTTTCCATAAAGGAAGGAAATAAGCCTAAAAATAGAGGAATTTCTTTTTTGAATAATTTACCCTTTTTAAACAAGGTAAAGCTTTCTCAGAAAATAATGTTTGCCCGGAACTTGGCGGGGATGTTGGCAGCGGGACTCTCTCTTTATAGAGCTTTGGAGGTTTTGCAGAAGCAATCTAACAATCCGACCATGAAGAGTGTTCTTACTGGAATGATTGCCGAGATAGATAAAGGTGGAACACTCTCTGGTGGAATGCAAAAATACCCCAATGTCTTTCAGTCACTCTTTGTTTCAATGGTGAGAGCAGGAGAAGAGTCTGGAGGGCTACCGAATACGCTAAAAGAAATATCTGTTAACTTGGAGAAATCTTATAACTTAAAGAAGAAAGTTAAGGGGGCAATGATGTACCCATCAGTTATTATGATTGCAATTGTTATTGTTGGAATTCTTATGATGACCTTTGTTGTGCCAACTTTAGCTGGAACTTTCAAAGAGTTGAATGTGGAACTTCCAGCCAGCACTCAAATTGTTATTTCTATAAGTGATTTCTTCTCAAACCACTTTCTTTTAGCTGTCGGAATCTTGATTTCTTTTTTTTCGGGAATAGTTCTAGCCCTTCGGTCCAGAAGATTAGCTCCTATTATTGATAAAGTAATACTCCGACTTCCTGTTATTGGAGGTATTGCTGTTCAGATAAATGCAGCAAGAACAACCAGAACTCTGGCTTCTTTGATGGGGGCGGGGGTAGAGATAACTAGAGCTATTGAAATAACTAAAGATGTTGTTCAAAATATTCATTACAAAAAAGTCTTGGACGAAGCCCTAATTTCTGTTCAAAAAGGAATCCCAATTTCTGAGACTATAAAAAAATATCCGAAACTTTATCCTGTTATGGTTGGAGAAATGGCGGAAGTTGGAGAAGAAACAGGAGAGCTATCAAAAATGTTTTTAGATATAGCTGAGTTTTATGAAAGTGAGATTGAGGGGAAAACAAAAGATCTCTCTACTATTATTGAACCTGTTTTAATGCTTTTTATTGGAGCAGCTGTTGGATTCTTTGCTGTTTCGATGTTGTCTCCTCTTTATTCTATTATGGATTCAATTCAGTAAGATGAAGAATCTTTTTAAAAAAAACAAGGGATATACACTGATTGAGGTAATTATCGCTATATCTATATTTGTAGGAGTTTCTGCGGCAGTTTATGGAGGTTATAGCAGAGTTTTAAGGGTTATCTCCGTTATCAAAGAAAGAGAGATTGCGACGGCTCTTGTTAATGAGAGATTTGAGATAATAAGAAACATGCCATATGCCAGCATTGGAACTTACGGAGGAATACCATCAGGACAGATATCTTCTTCAGAGTCTTTAGTGCGCGACGGAATTTCTTTTGCAATAAATACAACTATAAGAAATTATGATGACCCATATGATGGAACGCTTGGTGGAAGCCCCAATGACCTTTCTCCTGCTGACGCTAAATTAGTTGAGGTGGAAGTAAATTGTTCTTCATGTCAGAACTTTGTTCCGGTCTTTTTCTCCACTAGAGTTTCTCCTAAGAACCTTGAAACATCTTCTACAAATGGAGCCCTGGTAATAAAAGTTTTTGATGCTGATGGAGTTGCTCTTCCAGATGCAAATGTTTCTATTGTAAATAATTCTGTCTCTCCAGCAATTAATATAAATGATGTTACAGGAATTGATGGAACTCTCACAATAGTTGATGCGCCCCCAGCAACAGAAACATATCAGATAACAGTAACAAAAAGTGGATACAGTACAGACAGGACATATCCTGTTGGCGCTGTTAGTAACCCGAATCCTTCTAAGCCACACGCAACTGTTTTAACTCAACAAATAACACAACTGTCATTTTCTATTGATGAAGTTAGTTCTATTTCTGTTTCTACAAAACTACAAACTTGTTCTGCTGTTGGAGGTATTGATTTCAACCTTTTCGGATCTAAACTCATAGGTACAGGTCCGGATGTTTTAAAATATGATGTTGATCACACAAGTAATGGAAGTGGGCAGATAACGATAGGCAGTCTTGATTGGGATACATACAATATGACCCTTACGGATTCATCATATGACTTAATTGGAACAAATCCTCTTCTTGCGCTGGGTCTTACACCTGGAGCAAGTCAGCCGATGGATGTTATCGTTGCCTCAAAAGATCCAAATCGCCTCTTGGTGGTTGTAACTGATCAGTCTACGGCCCTCCCGCTTGAAGGAGTTGATGTTCAGCTTGTAAAAACAGGTTTTGATGAAACCAAAACAACAGGAAGAGGTTATATTAATCAGACCGATTGGTCAGGGGGTGGGGGACAGGAAGATTTTACAATTGAAGATGAGTATTCTTCTTCTGATGGAAACATAGAAAACGACAGTCCAATCGGATCTTTGAAATTAAGAGATGTCTTGGGATCTTATGTTTCAGATGGAAACTTAATATCATCAACTTTTGATGTTGGGGCAGGAACTAACTTTTCTAATATATACTGGGAGCCACTTAGCCAGCCTCTAAATACAGATGTGAAGTTTCAAGTCGCCTCTTCTAACAGCACAAGCTCAGGTTGGACTTTTGCAGGACCTGATGGGACAACAAGTAGTTATTATTTTGCTGGTAATCAAGACATTCACTCTTCTAATAATGGCAACAGATATTTTAGATATAAAGTATTTCTTGAGTCATCCGATTCAGCTGAAACTTCCAATATTACGGACGCTTCTTTCACTTTCACTTCTTCTTGTGTCCCACCTGGACAAGTTTCTTTTGGAGGACTTTCATTGGGAGACTATACAATTACAATATCTAAGTCTGGGTACGACTCTTATGTCCAAACAAACTACACAATCAATTCTTCTTGGCAGAAATTAGAAATAGCCCTTTCTCCCTCATGATTAAAAAAATGCAAAACCTAAATAAGGGATATTCTTTGGCAGAAATTATCGTCGTGCTGGCAATTTTGGGAATTTTTGTCGGGGTTGTAGGAAAATTTCAGAAAGACTATGTTGGTTTTTCGAGAGTTTTCAATAATGAATTAAATTTGGCAGATGACGCTAGAAAAATATTAAGACCAATGGCAAATGAAGTTAGGTCCATGTCTCCAGCGGCAAATGGTGCTTACGCAATAGAAAGTGCGGCTACATCCAGTTTTGTTTTCTTTTCTGATATTTCGGGAGATGCAAAAACAGAAAGAGTTAGATATTTCCTTTCTGGAACAACTTTAAAAAAGGGAGTGAAAACAGCAAGCGGGAACCCTTCTGTTTATGGAACTGAATCAATAACAGACGTTGTTTCAGGAATTAGAAATGGAAGTTCTGCAATATTTGAATATTACGACACCAATTATACTGGCTCTAGCACATCAACACCCTTAACTTATCCAATGTCTACTGATAGTATAAGATTAGTAAAGATAACATTTATAATTGATGCGATAGCGACAGACGCAATTTCTTCTACGACAGTCTCGACCCAAGTATCTCTTAGAAATTTGAAAGACAACTTATGATTTTTTTAAACAATAGTAAAAATATAAAAAAAAACAAAGGCTCCATATTGCTTTCAGTTTTTATTTTTTCTAGTTTAGCAATAATGGTTTCACTTGGTTTCATTGGTTGGGCCGCTTCGAGTTTGAAAGTTTCAAAAAGGCTGGTTTACAGAGAGCAGGCTTTCCAGATTGCAGAGGCGGGAGTTGATTATTATCGATGGCATCTGGCCCATTCGTCTACTGATTTTAGAGATGGTTCTACAACTAGCTCTGGTCCATTTACTCATATATTTTATAACAAAGATGGGGAAAGAATTGGTTACTTTGACCTAGAAATAACACCACCCACAACTGGATCCACTTTGGTTATTGTTAAATCAAGTGGACATGTTGATGCTGATCCTGCCGTTACAAGAAGAATAAAGACTCAGTTGGCAATACCTTCGTTTGCCAAGTTTGCAGTTGTTGCCAATGCTGATATGAGATTTGGAGAGGGAACTATAACTTATGGACCACTTCATTCCAATGGAGGAATCCGTTTCGATGGAATAGCGTATAACTTGATAACCTCGGCGCGATCTTCTTATGATGATCCAGATCACGATGATACTGGCGCAGAAAAGCTGGAGTATGGCGTACATACCCATGTTAGAGTCCCTCCTTCAACTGGCGTAAGTGATGCCTACTTATCTTCTGAAGTTCCTCCTCCTTCTGCTCCAAACGAAAGGCCGGATGTTTTTGTTGCGGGAAGGGAGTTTCCTGTTCCTACTGTTGATTTTGCTGGTATCACTTCTGATTTGTCCGCAATAAAGACTAGTGCTCAATCCAGCGGTCAGTATTACGGGGCATCTGGAGGACTTGGATATTTAATAATCTTAAAGACCAACGATACATACGATCTTTATCGAGTCACCAACTTCACTGCAGCTGGTAGTTGTAATAATTCACAGAGTCAGACTGGTTGGGGAACTTGGAGTGTTCGTTCAAACGGAAGAACTCTGCTCGGGAACTACTCGTTTCCTTCAAACGGTTTAATTTTCTTGGAAGACGATGTTTGGGTAGAAGGGCGAATAGATGGGGCTAGGCTAACAATTGCCGCTGGAAGATTCCCAGATACTCCAAGCACTAGAAAAAGCATAACTGTTAACAATGATTTGTTGTATACCAATTATGACGGTTCTGATGTGATTGGTCTTATTTCACAAAAGGATTTTAATGTTGGAATGGTATCTGATGATAGTTTGCGTATCGACGCCGCTCTTATTGCCCAAAATGGTAGAGCTGGAAGGTATTACTATGGAGGTTGTACTCATTCAGCCAAAACCACAATAACTCTTTATGGGATGATCGCTACGAACCAAAGATATGGGTTCGCTTATACTGACGGAAACGGTTATGACGAGAGAGTTATCATATATGATGCCAACCTTCTATACGCCCCGCCACCATCTTTCCCTTTAACTTCTGACAAGTATCAAACAATCGGCTGGGAAGAGGTGGAATAATCGTTTGTGCTATAATTTCCAAATGCAGAAATTATTTATTGTAGGAAATTGGAAACAAAATCCAAAAAACCTAAAAGAAGCCAGCCTTCTAGCTTCATCTATTGATAAGGAGATTCCAAAAAATAATAAATTTGAAGTGGTTATAGCTCCGCCCTCTATTTTTATACCTGATCTTTCCAAAAGGAAAGGAACAAAGAAATTCTCTCTTTCACTTCAAGATTTTCCATTAACAAAAGATGGATCAAATACAGGAGAAATACCCGTGAAGGCTTTTTCTTCTTTTGGTATAAAATATGCAATTGTTGGACACTCTGAAGTTAGAAAAAGGGGCGATACAAATGAGATTGTGGCAGAAAAAGTATCTAATATTTTAAGTGAAAAAATTATCCCTATTTTGTGCGTTGGAGAAAAAGAAAGACAAGACGATTCTTCCTATTTCTCTTTTGTTAGAGAACAAATAGAATCTGTTATAAAAATTAATTCAAGTTTTGGAAAAGGTAGCTTTATTGCGTATGAGCCTGTTTGGGCAATTGGGAAAGGCGCAACACGAAGTGCAACTTCTCATGAGTTTGAAGAAATGATTATTTTTATTCAAAAAGTTGTTTCAGACTTAACAAAAGGAAAAGGTAAGGTTCAGATTTTATATGGAGGTTCAGTGGATGAAAAAAATTCAGCAGAATTTCTTTCGGTTAGAGGCTCAGGTGGACTTTTGATAGGGAGAGCCAGTTTAAACGCTAAGCAGTTTACAAAAATATGCCAAATCGCAAAGGAGATATCTACAAAAAAAGTTTAGCTAAAACTGGAAATATTCGTGGTAAGTTTGTTCTTCTCCGAGCCGATTTCAATGTCCCAATTGAAAATAATAAAATTGTCAGCTCTTATAGAATTGATGTTGCTTTGCCGACTATCTACTCTTTATCTAAGAAAGGAGCAAAAGTAGTAATCCTGAGTCATTTAGGAGAGGACGGGAAGAAGAGCTTACTACCGGTTCTTAATTATTTGAGAAGGAGGATTGGAAAAGTTCTTTTTGCCGAGACACTCGCGGAACTAGAAGAAAAGAAAAAAGGAATGAAAGCAGGAGATATTATTTTGCTTGAAAATATAAGAAAATTTAAAGGAGAAGTTGAAAACGAGGCACGGTTCACGAAGGAGTTGGCAAAAGACGCAAGTTTCTTTGTTAACGAAGCTTTCTCTGTTTCTCACAGAAAACACTCTTCAATTGTTGGTTTGCCCAAGATTCTGCCTTCATTTTTCGGCATAAGGATGTCCCTTGAAATAGAGAAGTTGGAAGAGGCGATAAATATGCCAAAGGGTTCTCTTGTTATTTTTGGCGGAGCTAAGTTCTCTACCAAACTTCCTCTTATTAATAAATTTCTAAAAAAAGCAGACAACATTGTTATCACAGGAGCTCTTGCTAATAGCTTTTTTTATGAAGCCGGACTTGAGGTGGGACAGTCTCTTTTTGAAAAGGATCCAAAAATAAAACCACTTCTGAAAAATAAGAAAATTCTTCTACCTTTTGACTTGATTGTAACTCTAAGTGGCGGAAAAAGGATTTGTAGAATTGAAGAAGTAGAGAAGGGAGAGAAGATTGTAGACATTGGAAAAGAAACAGCTACCAGAATCGCTGATTTAATAAAAGAATCGAAATTTGTTTTGTGGAATGGCCCAACCGGAATTTATGAAGAAGGGTTTGTGGATGGAAGTGAAAAAATCCTAAAAGCAATTTCAAAAAATAAAGTTTCAGCAATTGTAGGAGGGGGAGACACTGCCGTTCTTGCTCTGAAATACAAAAAGGAAAATATATTTGTTTCAAGTGGTGGAGGAGCAACGCTCGATTATTTATCGAAAGGAAGTTTGCCGGGAATTGATGCAGTTATAAAAAGCAAAAAATAAAAAAACAGCTCAAGAGGCTGCTTTTGGGGGAATTACAATTTCTTCCAGCTCTATTTTTATGGCAGAACAGATAAATCTGACTGCTTCTAAAATTTGTTGTTTCTGGTTTTTTCCCAGTCTTATGTCTAATCTTATTTCGTTTCCGATTAGTTTTTTCCCACTAAAGGAGAGGTAGTTTTTACCTATGATTACATTATCCCCACTCTTCATTCTAAGATGCTCAGCCCAAATACGGTCTTTTCTTATTGAAAGAAAAAAAGCTTTAGGCATTCTCCTAAATCTGTCATAGTGGAATCCCATATGTATTTCTATTACAGGAAACGAAGAATCTTTTGTGGTTCTTCCTTTTGTTTTGAGGTCCATACTAAATAAGTTTGTGGTCACAAGACCGCTTGGGCCGTCACCACCGTGAACATTGCGAATGTATTTGAACAACTCTTTCTCATTTTCAATAAGCAGCGTAACCAAACCTAAGTTATTTTTTATCATACTTACAAGTTTTTCTTCATACTACTTTTTTGTTGGATTTTGTCAAACAAAACAAAAATCCACCCTTTTATAGGGTGGATTTTATTTTTTCTACTATTTCCTTTTTCTCTTCTTCATTTTCATAATTTTCTTGCGGTCTCATAACCGAAAGCTTTCCGTCAGATATTTTTCTAGGTATTAGATGAATGTGGAAATGGGGGACATCTGTTCCAACTACTCCTATCTGAACATAATCAGAACCAAGGTTTTCTTTCATTGATTTTATTATCTTTTTAGAGACAATAAAAGACTCTGAAAGTTTGCTGTCTTCCATTTCTTCAATCCAAACAACATGGTCTTTTGGCACTAAAAGGGTATGACCCTTCTTTACTGGTTCAATATCTAAAAAACCTAAAAAATTATCATCTTCATATACCTTTGTGCAAGGTATATCTCCTTTCACTATTTTGCAGAAAATACAGTCTTCCATAAAATAATGATAACATACTGTTTAATGATGAAAAATGGCCTAGAAAATTACTCACTAATTGAACAATTGCTCTTTTCTCGCGTTGGGATAAAAACTCAAGAAGAGGCTGTTTCGTTTTTGAAGCCATCAATCTCTGATGGCTTTCATGATCCATTTTTGATGCGGGACATGGAAAAGGCGGTTGTTAGGATTTTTGAAGCCATAACAGGAGGAGAGAGGATTGTTATTTATTCAGATTACGACTGTGATGGTATTCCAGGAGCTGTAATCTTGTCTGATTTTTTGAGAAAAATTGGATCAAAGAACTTCAGTGTTTATATTCCAGACCGTCACGAAGAAGGATACGGTTTTCACTCTCATGTTGTTGAATCAACAGAAAAAAATGGAACAAAATTAATTATTACTGTTGATGTTGGAATATCTTCTCTCGAAGCTGTTTTCCTAGCTCAGTCGAAAGGAATAGACGTTATTGTCACCGATCATCACACCTTACCAGAAGAGTTGCCGAGCGCTTTTGCGATACTTCACCCACAAGTTGGCGAGTATCCTTTCCCGCATCTTTCAGGCGCTGGTGTTGCTTGGAAACTAGTCTCTGCCTTCTTGTCCAAGTATCGTGAATATTTTGGAGTGCCAGAGAGATGGGAAGAATGGCTTCTTGATATGGCAGGATTTGCGACATTGTCAGATATGGTTCCGCTTGTTGGAGAAAATAGATTGATTGCAAAATACGGAATTTCTGTTTTGAGAAAGAATCGTCGTCCTGGAATTGCCAAACTTTTCAAAAAAATAAAAATGGATCCAGCGACACTGAACGAAGATGATTTAACTTTTATGTTAACACCGAGACTTAATGCTGCGGGTAGAATGGACACTCCGTATCTGGCATATAACTTACTAGTTTCTGAGAATGACAAAGAGGCTGAAGAATTGGCGGAGAAGCTTGAGGGAATGAATACAACCAGAAAGACTTCTGTTGCTCAAATAATGAAAGAGGTGAAAAAGAAAATGGTGGAGAGAGACGTTCCAAGTGTTCTGGTTATTGGGGAGCCTGATTGGAGAATTGGGGTATTGGGTCTGGTGGCATCAAAGATTGTAGAAGAATACAAAATTCCTGTTTTTACTTGGGGACGTAATGGTGACGGTTTGATAAAAGGATCTGTTAGAAGCTTTGGGGGAATAAATGTTTTCAATCTCATGAATCTGGCAAAGGAAGAGTTCAATGGTTTCGGGGGGCACTCTCAAGCTGGAGGATTTTCAATTTTAGAAGAAAATATTTTTACACTGGAGGATCGGCTAGTTGAGAAGCTTGTTGAATTAGAAAATAATTCTGAGAGGGAAGAGTTGGCTTCTGACTCTCCCATAAGTATTACCCTTGGCGAGGTAGATATTTCTTTTGCTAAAAGAATAAATGCTTTCGCCCCTTTTGGTGTTGGAAATCCTAAGCCGATATTTGAACTTGTTGATGCAAAAATTATCGAGACAAAAAGCTTTGGAAAAACTGGAGATCACCTAATGTTTACACTCGGGGACGGCAAGGGAAAGAGAATAAAAATGATTTCATTTTTTGCTAAAGATAAAATTTTACCTGAAACAGAAAATCCAACAATTCTTGCTAACGTAGAGATTTCATATTTTATGGGACGCGAAGAAGTCAGATTAAGACTTGTTGAAATAAAATAATAATACACTTGACGATAAGTCAAGGTTATGTTATATATCTATTTGTACGATGTGTACATTAAAAAAATAAGCTATGGACAACAAAAGAAAGATTGTTATGGTAACAATCCGGGGGATATCTCCCATCCTGTTTAATCCTATGACACAGGACACTCTGCTTGAATTGGCGGGAGTCAAAGGAAAAAAATCGTCATCTGCGGACAAAGAAAGACCGGCCGAAGACAGAATGAAAGAAAAAATCCCATTGGAAAACGGAAAGGTGGGAATTCCGGTAACTTACATGAACGCCTGCTTGAAACAGGCTGGTCAGGAAGTAAAGGTTGCTGGTAAGAAAATCTCCACCGCGACTACTACCACAATGTACGGTATGTTGAAAGTAAAAGGTTTATTTCTTCCATTTACAAATTGTAAACCTGAAGATGCTGCGCTCGATATGCGCCGTGGGCAATTGCAAAATGGCTCAAAAAAGGTTGCAGTTTCTATCATTCGTCCACGATTTGATAATTGGGAAATCGATGTAGAAGTTGAATTTGATCCACAAAAGATTGATGAAAAAACACTTCGTAATTTATTCGACATTGCCGGTACAAATAAAGGTCTGGGAGATTTTCGTCCCGGAACTGGTGGACCGTTCGGTATGTTTGAAGTGACCAAATTTGATATTGCAGCCTAAAGATTAAAAGATGGTTTACTGGTGAGGCGATTAGTCCTCACCATTTTTGTAGAGTATCTAAAATTTAAAAAGTGGATATTCTTTGAAATAGAATCAGGTGATCTAGCGCTTTGCCAGGTACTCTGTCCTTTTGTCCGGGCCCCAATGAAAGTTGGGGCAACTAAAATTCTTTTAATTAAATATATTTTTTCTGTCGAGTGCTGAGGGGTTCTGCAGTCAATTCAATTCCATTCTGTTCTCCGGGCCGAGGTAACCAATCCTCGGCATTTTTATCCAGATCATAAATTTATTTTTGTGGTTTGGTAGATATTGCATTCTGGTGTGCTCTTAAGTACTCTATTGTGCACCGCTCTATTCTGTGGGCCGAGGTAACCAATCCTCGGCATTTTTATCCAGATCATAAATTTATTTTTGTGGTTTGGTAGATATCGTATCGCAATGTGCAGTTCTGCGTCCTGCAGTTTTCTCTTGTGAGCCACGGGTCCCGACTTATGTCGGGACAACTAAAATTCTTTCAATTAAATATATTTTCAGTATGGCGAAGCATAGTATGGTTTACTGTTGTCTTCTTCTCTGATCTATGGGTTCCATCAAAAGCTGGAACAACTAAACCAAAACTATTTAACTATATAATTGCTGAGTGGTGAGGTAACCCATTGCGCTGTCCAGTAATGCAATCTCCTCTAGTCTACGGGCCCCGATTTTATCGGGGTTTTTTATTTGACAAATCTCAAATATAATGATATTTTAAAGAAAATTCTTATTGAAAAATAAATACTAAAATATGTCTACAGAAACTAATCAGACAACAAAGTCTCAGATCGACTTCTTGTCGCACTTCCCAAAGGAAGTCCATGAAATTATGCGTCCGAATCAGGGTGCAATTCTATCAATTCTTCAGGAAACGCAAAAAGGAGGAATCTTTGAAGCGCCAACTGGAGACGGTAAAACTGCTCTTGCCTATACAATTTTAAAAGCAATCAGGACAGCCAACGATGATAAGGGGATATATTTTTTCCTTTCGCCAAATAAAGCTCAGGTAGATCAGGCAAAATTACTTTATCCAGAATTCTCAGTAGTTTATGGAAGAAGTGAGTATGATTGTTTGTACTATGAAGATTCTTATAAGGCGGATGAAATCCCTTGTTCTCTTCTTAAGGATTGTCCTCATCGTGTAAATCAACAAACTGGCGAAACACATGAAGTTGATGCACATCGTTGCCCTTATTTGGATACAAAGTGGAAAGTAAAACAAGGTAATCTTATTTCTGCAACAGTTTCTTTTTATTTATTCACGGCTCTTTTTTCAAGAGAGTGGGAAGATGTAAGAGCTGTAGTTGTAGATGAGGCCCATCAATTGCCGGAGATTATTAGAAATGCGCTTTCTTATGAAATAAGTGATTATCATTTATTGCAAATAGAATCTTTTCTTAAAGAAAATGGCATTGAAGAATATAAAGTTTTCAGAAAATTTATCAATGCAATGATGGAAATTCTTGAAGAAAGAAGAAAGAATGTTGAAACTCTGCTTAATGATAAACAGTTGCGCAGATTGTTAAAGATTATTTCTGAAATTGATGCCAATAAAATTCAAAAGAAAGTTTCCGATGTTATAAAAACAAAGAAACCAAGTAGCGATGATGAAATTGATTTACTAAAGAAGCTTGAGATGGTCGTTAGAGACCTGAGACGTTATGTTAAATCTTTTGAGTTTGCCCTTGAATCAGATGAGCGTTATCCGCTTAATTATGTTTACGGAACAATGCAGGAGGTGGAAGACGATTTAATTCGATACACTCTTAACATAAAGTGTTATTACGTGGCTCCTATTATCGCAAAAATAATGCCAAAACTGGTTGTCGCTCTTTCAGGAACAATCGGCAATGAACATCCATTTCGAGTTCAAACGGGCTGGAAAGAAGACAAAATGCCATTTTATCAATTTGAATCAAGTTTTCCAATCCAAAATCGAAAGATTTTTATCCCAACTGATGCGGCTGATTTATCTGTTAGTCATCAGAGAAAAGGTGACAAATCAAAAACACTCCGTAAGATTGCAAAGGCTTGTAGAATTTTTGCCAATAACAATCTCCGCTCTTTAGTTCTTGTTGTAAGCGACGAGGAACGTCAAAAGTTTCTGAAAGTCGCAGAAGAAGAAGGGGTGACGGTTGTGACCTATGGAAATGGGATCAAAGCAAAAGAAGCGGCCAGATTCTTTAAAGAAGGAAGTGGAATGGTGCTTTTGGGTTCTATGGCTCAATATGGAGAGGGAATTGATTTACCAAACGGTATTGCGCCAATAATATTTTCTTTACGACCATCATATCCTCCACCAACTGATCCTAAAGCTCAGTTTGAAAAGAGAAGATTTGGGGAAGGTGGAACATGGGGAATCTGGATATGGAGAGAAATGCTCCGTATTGTTCAGAATTCAGGTAGGAATATTCGAAGTATAGACGATAAGGGTGTGACATTTTGTATGTCATCTCAATATCGAAAGTTTACATATGCAGGATTACCTAAGTGGTTAAAGCCGGCTTATGTTTACAAACTATCTTTTGAAGAGTGTATTGAAGATACATTGAGGTTGATGAAGAAAATAAAATAATAATTTTGCAGTGCCCTGGGCTTACGTGTTGCACTCTAAGGTGCCCTAGTCTGCGGGGGAGGAATTCCTCCCCATTTTTATCCAGATCATAAATTTATTTTTGTGGTTTGGTAAAGATTTTCCTGTCCGGTTGCGTATTCTCGACTTAGGTTTAGTGTTCTCCGGTGGTCTATTCTTGTCCTTGGGCCCCACTTTTGTGGGGCAACTAAAAATCTTAAAATAAAAATATATAGTATCGTGGGCTCCACTGTGCTTCAGTTTTGTCCGCTTTAGTTCTCTGCACTAATCGCCGAGGTGAAAAATCCTCGGCACCATTTTCAAGAATTCAAAGTTTTTTTGAATTCTTGAATTCGGTTTAGTTACGTGGAGTTCCGTGCTCTACTGTATGCCAGTGTATGGGGTTCGGTAAATTCCGGGCCAAAATTAAAACTGTTTTTTGAATAAAATAAAATCCCCCTTGTTTTTGCGGAGGGGATTTTTATTTTTGGTTTTTTATTACAATCCTTGATCGAGAGAGTCTACGTCTGTAGAATCGAGATCGTTTCCAATAGAATCAAGTTCTGCTGAAATTTCTGCCTCAGTCATTGTTGATTCTGTTGTTGCGCTCTCTTCTGTTTGAACGTTGCTTTCTATTTCCATATTTTTCTTCTTGCTCTCGTTTCCTAGAACTAAGATCGCAGCAAGAATTATTATGGCTACAAGTGTCCAGAGCGCTATATTTCCTTTGTTTTTCATAATTTTTTAAGTTAGCTTTTAAACTAAAACACATATACATTTTACTGTATATGTGTTTTTTAGCATAAGTATTATATCACTTATTATTCTACAGGGTCTCCAACATCTGCTGGTTCTCCGTCATCAGCTACTGGCTTCTTTGAGAAAAGATCCTTTAGCTTGCTGTGCATTTCTACCATTGTGTCTTTGAAAGCCTTTAGAGAATCCTTTGTTACCTTTGCTTGAGCCTTTATTTCAGGTGTCATTTTTTCTGTTTCATCAAGCATAACTTTTAGTTCTGCAACTTCAGCTTTTGCTATTTCTCTTTTTGCCTCAGCATCGTTGTATAGAGCTTCTGCTTCTGTAGTGTCTTTTCCAAGAGCTTCTGCTTTTTCTATTACATCACTGAATCTGTCCATAACTCGATCAAGCTTCACTTCAACTGCGTCGAAACGATCCTTGATTTCTGGTAATGTTGCAGCTTCAGCGCTCGGTGCAAATGATGCAAGAGCAAGAGCTAGTGCTGGGATAATAATTGCAAATTTTTTCATATTTTAAAATTAATTAAGTTTATAATTAAGCGAACACCTAAGCATTATACTCGTTTTCGCTTACATTAATATAGACGGTGATTTCGGGACTTTGTGACAAAAAGGCAAAAATAGTTATAGAATAAGGATATATGGAAGAAACAGACAATAAAGCCTTAGTTTATACGGACGGCTCATCTAGCGGTAACCCTGGACCTGGGGGCTACGGAACGGTTATCCTGCTACCTCAGGGTAAAATCGAGGAGCTGGGTGGATATGAGGAACATACAACAAACAATAGAATGGAGCTTCGGGCAGTCTTAGAAACCTTGAAATTCTTTTCAAAAAAAGAATCGAAAATTGAGGAGGTTATTATTTCAACCGATTCTACCTATGTTCTGGGTGGAGCTACTGGTTGGGTTTATGGTTGGGCAAAGAATGGCTGGAAAACAAAAGAGGGAAATGATGTTTCCAATCAGGATATTTGGCAGGAACTAATGGGAGTGACTTTGAAGCTTTCAAGTAAAAATATAAAAGTTAGCTATGAAAAAGTTAAAGGACACAGCGGTGATTTTCTGAACGAAAGAGCTAATGAAATTGCGCAAACTTATTCAAAGGGAAATCCGCCGATACTTTTCCGTGGACAGATGGAGCAGTTTGAAGAACTTTTCGGTTACTTGAAGAACCTCCCGGCATCTAAGCAGAAAAAAGAAAATAAAGGAAAGGCTTATTCATATGTTGCAAGAGTAAACGGAGAAACTAGAATTTTTTCTGATTGGGATTCGTGTAAGGATTTTGTACAAGGTAAGGCTGGCGCACTCTTCAAGAAAGTGTTTTCAGAAGCGGAAGAAAAAGAACTTGTGGAGACCTGGCAGAATAAATAGTGTGGTATATACTTTTTTCTAGTTTTCTTTTTGGTGTTGGGATATTTTACCTCTCCCTCAGTCTCTTTTGGATTTTAGTTTTGTCGGTTGTTTTTTCTATAGGAGTTTTTTATTTTACAAAAAAACTTTTTATTACAAAGAGCGGACTGTCTTTTGTTTTTATAATATTGTTTTTGTTAGTGGGTTTTTTCCGGGCTTCTATTTTCAAACCAGAGTTATTTCATGAAGATCCACTGTCGTCGCTTGAAGGAGAAGAGGTGGAAATGAGTGTAGAAGTATTAAATTATCCAGCTAGAAAAGAATTCTCTCTTCGAGCAAAGGGTGGTGTTGATCAAGCCGGAGCGCCTGACGTGTTACTTGTTTTCGAGAGGGACGTAGAAGTCGATTTCGGAGATAAGCTTTTTGTTAGAGGAATTCTAAAAGAGCCTAAAAATTTTGAGACAGATCAGGGGAAAGAGTTTGATTATATCGGTTATTTAAAAAAGGATGGAATAAAATATATTTTGGAAGTTGATAGCTATGAGAAAGTGGGGGAATTTCGTGCGCCGATTAGAAAAGTTTTATTTAGATTTGCCGAAAATCTTAAAAGCCAGATTTCAGAAGTTTTACCTGAGCCAAAGTCTTCACTATTGAATGCGATACTGCTTGGAGATCGCGACGGAATACCTGCAGACATCAGAGACTCTTTCATTAGAACTGGAACAATTCATATCATGGCTCTCTCTGGATACAATGTTTCAATTATTTTGGATTCGGTTCTTAGGTTTGGAGAGATGACCTTTGGTCTCCGTTATTCTTTTTTGCCAGCAATTATTATTTCAATTCTCTTTGCGACAATGGTTGGAGGTGGGGCGTCAGTTGTGAGGGCGACGATAATGGCGCTTACTGTTTTAATCGCGAGAAAAATAGGAAGAACTTATGACGCACTACGAGCCTTATCGGTTGCCGTTTTCATCATGGTTTTAGTTAACCCAATGATTTTAATTTATGATCTTTCTTTTCAGCTTTCCGCCCTTGCAACTTTGGGTCTTATTATCTTTCCAGATAGACTCGAGAGGTATTTCAAATGGATAAAGAAAAAGTTTCTTCGGGATACCGTTCTTGCAACTATCTCGGCCCAGATTGCAGTTCTTCCTCTCCTTTTAATAAAAACAGGGACATTTTCTGTGATTTCTCTTCCGGCCAATATTCTAATTGTTCCAATTCTGCCGGCAGTCATGCTTTTGGGAGGAGTTATTATTTTGTTTTCAATTTTTCCATTAATTGGATTTCTTCCAGCCTTCTTTGCAAATATTCTACTTTCTTACCTCCTAATTACCGTGGATATTTTGGGTAACATTAGTTTTGCCAGCATTAGAACAAACTTGCTTATTAATGCAGTTCTAATCTTCGTTGTTCTGTTTATTATTTTTAGAATTTTCAAAAATAAAAAACAAAACACCCTGACCAAGGGTGTTTTGTTGAAATAAATAAATTATTTTTTTATAGATTTTTTTACTTTAGCAACTGCTTTTTTCACTGTTGCTTTTACCTTTGCTTTCGGTTTCATTTTAGATGTAGGTACTTTAGCTTTTGGTTTTTTGGCTACGCCCTTTACATCAGTTTTTAAATGCTTCCAACCAGATTTTAATTCTTTGGCTAGAGAATCAATTTCTTTTTTGTTCACATCCTTTATAGAAGAGTAAGAGTCCATAACGTTTTTAATAATTTCGTTATAAGCTGTCTCTTTTATATTGTTTACTTTTTTGGCTTTATTTAAAACTTCCTTTTTTGCCTTTGTTGCCCAAGTACTAATCTCTCCTCTTTTCTTTTTACCATCTTTTGTTCCGTATAAATACGCAGCTCCAGCCCCTGCAATTGCAAGTCCTGTCATCATTGCTATTTTCTTTGCTTTTTTATTTTTCATAAAATTAATTAATTATTTGTAAATTATTTTTTTTGAGTAACTCTTTTCTTTTTCCGACCGAAAAATTTAAAAAGTTCCCAGAGAGCAAATCTAGCCTTGCCAACTTCGTCGTGTATTTCGTCGGCAATGTCCTTTGCATTTCCTGATATGTCTTTTATATCTTCAGCAATTTCTCTAAATCGAGAAATTAATTTATACAAGACAATACTGAGCACAACCAACGCTATTGTCATTAAAACAAATCCGATGCTTGCGATCATGAAGAAAATGTCCATTTTTGTAAAGTAATCCATAATATTTGCTCTGCTCTATTATAATGACGATTTGATTGATAATGTGTTACAAGATTTTTCTCTTGCCCACTGTTATATTTTAGCATTTATCCTGGTTTTTACATTGACCTGTTGTATAGATGCAAAATAAATATCAAAGTAGTATAGTTCTAATATGGAACAAATCACCCCAACAAATAAAAATAAAATAAAAGTTATAGTTTTAGTAATAGCTTTATTAATTGTAGCTGGAGTAGCAGCTGCCTTTTTCATTCCTTCACAGGAGGAAAGAATTCAAAATTACAAAGAACAGAAGCGAGAAGAAAAAATACAAGAAAAGGTAAATCAAACGGAAGGAAACGTTTCAGAAGAAAATAACGGTTCAAGTTCTGGAGATACAACAGGAGAAACAGTGTCGGGATCCGTTTCTTTTGGTGAGGATTACACCGTTGCAACAGAGAAGGATATCGTTTATGCAACGGTAAACGGAATGAGTCTAAAGATTGATATATACACCCCAATTGGGGTTACTGGGGCAACCCCTGCAGTTTTATATATCCACGGTGGAGGATTCCATGGTGGAAGCAAGAACGGCGTCGCAGACGATTCTGTTATGCTTGCCAAGCACGGTATAGCATCTGTGGCCATAGATTACAGACTTTCAGGTACTGCAGTTTTCCCAGCCCCACTTCATGACGTGAAAGGTGTTGCTCGATATGTAAAAGCACATGCAAGTGAATA
The DNA here is from genome assembly GCA_018061865.1 of Minisyncoccota bacterium. Lineage (GTDB taxonomy): Bacteria > Patescibacteriota > Minisyncoccia > Phycocordibacterales > UBA9973 > JAGOTH01. The sequence goes on along the minus strand of JAGOTH010000007.1, from coordinate 838 downwards.
CAATATAAATCCAGACGCACTATTTACTCTCGGTGAATCAGCCGGAGGAGTACTCGCCTCGCTCATGGGTGTAACAGAAGGCAACACAGCACTCGAGGGAACAGTCGGAGGCAACACTGGCTACAACAGTAATATCGCAGGGGTGATAAATATTTCTGGAAGTTATGTCGCTTCTATCGTCGACACAATGTCGAGTGGTATCCAAAACGCCATAAGTTCAGAAACTGGATGTTCTCCTGTGCCAAGTACAGCATGTGAATCTACATATGAAGCACTATCTCCTGAAACATACATAAACGCAGGGGATTCACCGTTTCTAATACTTCACGGAGACAAAGACAGAAGTGTTCCGACTATCCAAGCAACCACACTTGATACCAAACTCGGCGCTGTTGGTGTAGCGAGCGATGTGTATGTCGCAAGTGACCTCGCCCATGTTGGGGGACTACTATCACGATACTTAACTCAAGTGATAAGTTTCATAAATACGAATAGTTAAAATAAAAAAACCGCTCAGTTGAGCGGTTTTTTTATTAATTAAAATTCTTTTCTACAACTGACCAATTGAGATTTTCGAAGAAATCTTCAACGTATTGTTTCTTTCCACTCGGCTGGTAGTCGGCGACGTATGAATGTTCCCACATATCGAGTGCGAGTATCATCTCACAACCGTTGAGTTGGCCTAGGTGTTGTTCGTCTATCCAGGTTGTCAGAAACTTATCTTCATTTTTGTCATACCAGAGCACTGCCCAGCCGATACCACGAGTTACAGCAAGAGAAGAAAATTCTTTTACAAAACTTTCATATGAGCCAAAAAGTTCTAAGAGTCTTTTGCCAA
>JAGOTH010000006.1 GCA_018061865.1 Minisyncoccota bacterium | reverse complement strand
TTGACAAATTCAATAAAAGTTATATTATTGCATCGGATTTAAAAAAGAATATTATGATCAAAAACATCAAAATTTTGAGCATGGCTTTTCTGGTTGCCATGTCTTTCGCTTCTTGCTCCAAGAGCAATGCGGAAGAAACACCGGAAATTATCGAAGGGGATGTAATTTCGATTAGTACCCCAACAGTTATAACCACTGAAACCGGACTGAATGGATTTAACTATCAGATCGGAATAGATGCAATTGAAGATGGAAAGCGCATTGAAACCCATAAAATTGTAGTGGATGCCGGCACCTTTATCTCCTGTTTGGAAATAATGAAAGGGGTTCCACAGAGCCAATTCGCTCGTTTTCAGGCATATAATGACCCACAGGGTTCTACCTATTATGTTCTTAAGGAACAAGCCCTTATGAACTATGACGTTATGGGCACGCCGCCGGTATATATTTTTTCCAGTGATCAGAAGATAATAACTAACTAATTGACCGGTTTTAGCCGGTAGGACAAAGGGGCCATCGTTTGGTCCCTTTTTTGTTTGACAGAATAAGCCTTTTCGTGTATCTTTTACTTACTTATGGCAAAAAAGACTGTATCAAAAACTAAAGAAGGAGCTTTCGCTGTTATTGCAACTGGCGGAAAGCAATATAAGGTTACTCCAGATCAGACAATAACTATTGAGAAAATCAAGGGTGTTAAACAAGGAGACAAGGTATCTTTTGATAAAGTTCTCCTAAAATCTGAAGGGGACAATGTATCAGTTGGAGCTCCATTCGTATCTGGTGCAAAAGTTGAGGCTGAAGCAGTAGAACTTGGAAGATCTGCAAAGGTTATCGTTCTAAGATACAAACCAAAGAGCCGATACCACAAGAAAAACGGTCACCGACAAGAATTCCTAAAGGTAAAAATAACTTCAATCTAAAACCTCCTTTTGGGGGTTTTATAATAATAAATGGAAACTTTATTTTATCCTGTCTCAATTTTTTTTGAAGAATTTTTTCCTGCTGTTGTTGAAAAAGTTATACCATTTATTTTCGTTTATACAGCCTTTGCTGCGTTACGGCAAATCAAATTAATCAGAGAGCAAAATTCAATTAGCAGAGAGTCTGTTGCTATATATGAGTTAAGAAAGTTTCAGGAATTTCTTGAAAGTTATGAATATTTAAGAGAAAAGGTAGATTATAATAATAAAGATTTAGGTTTAGATTTACTTCCAGTTGAGATGGAGGGATTTTCTTTTTCGGAACTTAAGGAAGAGAAAAATAAGGTTAAGTTTTTAAATTGGAAAACTTTTTATGATAAAAACCCAGAATTGTTTAAATTCTCAATAAATTGTTCAAATAAACTTGAAGTTATCGCGACTGCTTTAAATAAAGGAACTGCGAAATTAGACATAATTCAAATAACTATTGCAATGTCTTTCTGTCAATTTGTGGAATATCAAGCTTATATATATGTTATTAATAGAAATAAAGCCTTTAGTTTATATGTTAATACTATAGATTTGTATAAAAAATTTAAACCTATAACAAAAACAGTAGAAGAACAGAGATCTTTAAGGATTACTGAGATAGAAGAAATTTTTGCAGATAAAAAAACTAAAACTTAAAAATCCCCACGAAGGAGGATAAGAATGTTATAATAATTTATCTTTTTATTAATAATAAAATATCTAACTATATTATATGAGAAAGTGCCTTAAATGTGATCGGGAAAATATTGAGGGATCAAATTTTTGTGCGTGGTGTGGCTCAGAAATAATAAATGAAACACCTGTTGCTGAGAAAATAAGTTTTTGTCAATTATGTGGGAAAAGTATAAAAGATAAAAAAAGATTTTGTGGTAATTGTGGGAACCAATTACTAGGTAAAGATTCGAGAAAGATTAGTAGCAATTTAAATCAATCTATAGATAAAACCAAACTAGAGAAAGAGATTAATAAATTGGGACGATTTTCTAAAGCTATTGGATGGGTGCTTTGTATTTTTCTTGGTGTTTTGATTTTTGTGTGGGGTATTTTAGACCCTAATTTTAGTGACGCTGGTTTACCTAAGGGTGGTATATTTGGATTAATAATTAATATTCTAGTTGGTATTGTGTTTATTAAATTGGGGAAAAAAATATCTGAATTTAAAAATATTATTCGGAACATATGGATTCTTATTGGCTTATGCTTAACGATTTTCTTTGTGAGTCCTACTGTTGTTCAATTACTGGTGCTTATATATTTGATTATAGGGTTGATTAAAGCTTATAAACTTAAAAAATAATATGTTTTGCACTAATTGTAAAAATAAAATAGAGGAAGATGAAAAATTTTGCACTGATTGTGGTAAGAGTATAAGTGATAATACTAATCTAGAAAAAGAAAGGAGTGTTAATGTTGTCCCGGCTCTCATTGTACTTACTGGTCTTGCTATTGCAGTAGTGATTTTTATTTTAGGATAGCGTTGCCTAATAGGATATTATTTTATCAGAAGTGTAGACAGACCAGTCCCTATTAAAAGTTTAAAAACCTCCGCGAAAGCGGGGGTTTTTGTTATAATACTATTTAATGGAAGGAGAGGATTCATATCATATAAAATCAGACATATTTGAGGGGCCGATTGGGGTCCTTTTGGAGCTTATTGAAAAAAGGAAGCTTTTTATCAATGAATTATCTCTTGGGGCTGTCACTGAAGACTTTATAAACTATGTTCGAGAAAAAGGGGATAGAGGATTTCAGATTTCTTCTGAATTTATTTTTATAATCAGTACTCTTATTCTCATCAAGTCCCGCTCACTTCTCCCAGGGCTCAAATTAACCAATGAAGAAGAAAAAGATATCAAAGATCTAGAAAAAAGAATCGCTCTTTATAATATTTTTATAAAAACATCCAAAAAAATAAAACCCGGGAAAAATCTTTTTGCTCAGAAGAAAGCGCCAGATCGAGAAGCTAGATTTATTCCAGATGAAAGATTAACTTTGTCTGTAATTTTGGAATCAGTTAAATCGGTTCTAATAAGAGTTCCAAAAGTTGAAAAGTTGCCAGAAGTTACCGTTCGCAAAATAATAAGTATCGAAGAAATGTTTGCGAGTATTGTTGAGAGAATAGAAGAGGCTGTCAGTCACAGTTTCAGCGAATTGTCTCGTCATCCAAACCCTGAGGACGAAAGAGACGCGAGAGTTTATTCCATTGTTTCTTTCCTCGCCGTGCTTGAGCTGATGAGACAAGGAATTCTCGATATTACTCAGAATGACACGTTTAGCGATATGACCATTACCAAAGTTAGAGTTTTAGAAATAGAAGAAAATAATAATAATTAAAAATATGAATGATATAGATAAAAAAATTGAAGCAATCCTTTTCTTTACATCAGAACCAGTTTCAAAAAACAAACTAGCAAAGATGTTAGAAGTTTCCACAGAAGAAATAAACGAAGGAATTAGAATTCTATCTGAAAGACTTGAAGCTGGAAGTGGGCTTGCTCTACTCGAGGCAGGAGAATCTGTTTCTCTTAGAACGAAAAGTGATTTCTCTAGCATTATTGAAAAGATTTCTGATGAAGAAGTGGCGGGAGATTTGTCTCGTTCTGCACAGGAAGTTTTGGCAATTATTCTATACAAGAATGGAGCAACTAGAAGTGACATTGATTTCATAAGAGGGGTAAATTCAACTTACACTCTCAGATCTTTGGTTTTGAGAGGAATGATTGAGAGAGTAAATGATGATACAGACAACCGAAAGGCTAGATACCTACCAACTCATGATCTGTTTGCATTCTTAGGTATTACGAAGAAAGAAGATTTGCCTGAATATTCTGAAATAATAAAATCTTTGGAAGAAATTTCTGAAAAGGTTGTAAAGGATGATGCGGAAAATAATTAATAAAGAACTATTTTTAAATATTGGAAAATTTATTTTTCTAGTGCTTGTACTAGGAGCTTTTTTCTTTGATTACAATTACAAATCAAATTTTGAAAAAGAGACAAGAAGGACAGAAGAGAAAAATGCCAAAAGTGTTTTCGAAAATACAGATATCTTGGCACGAGGAGCAATCGTTGTTCGTTTGTCTGATGATTTCGTTCTTTATGAGAAAAATTCAGATAAGCCAATGGAGCTTGCTTCTATAACCAAACTTTTTAATGATTTTGTTTTTGTCTCAAACTTACCCCTTTCTATGGATATAAAAGTTTCTGAAGCAGACACTAGAATGTATGGAGCTGGAGTTATTTCTCCAGGAGAAAATTTCAAAGCTTTAGATTTACTTCAGATGTCTTTGATTGTTTCTTCGAATGATGCCACTTCGGCTCTTGCTCGCTCCTATGGAGAGACAATTGGCAGAAACATTGTTTTGGATATGAATTCATTTGCTTCAAATAATCAACTTGAAAGTATTTATTTTAATACGCCGACTGGTTTACCAACTGACGGAGGTTTTCCTGGCGGAGTTGGTAGCCCTAGGGACATTGCCAAAATGTTGAAAATAATAAACGAAACTTATCCAGATGTTTTTTTCTTGAGTTCTTACGAAAGAATCCCATTTTTTGGTCCTGATGAAGTTGTCCTAAACACCAACAAAGCATTAGATAAGATTGGTTTTAAAGTTTTGGTTTCAAAAACTGGCTACACAGATTCTTCTGGTGGAGGAGTGGCTGTTTTGGTTGAAGAGGCGGGGGAGAGATATGCGATTGTCGTGCTTGGAAGTGGATACATGGAGAGGTTTGATGATTTGGTCATTCTTTCAGAAGGGTTGAAGGAGTTTTTAAACAGTAGAAATAAAGAGCTCTCTGCTATAATCAAAATATGATTTTTAGTATCGCAAAACTATTTGTTCCAGCCGCCGTATCTTTCTTTATTGGTATATTGATTACACCAAGACTAACTGCTTTCATGTATAAGAAGAAGCTCTGGAAGGGGAGAGCTAGGAAAGATCAAGCTGAGATGAGCATGGCTTTTTCAAAAATAAATAATACCGAAGAAGAGGTCAAAACTCCGAGAGTTGGTGGAATAATAATTTGGGCATCGGTTTTCATAACGACTGCCTCTCTTTGGATTCTTGCTAGAGGTTTTGGTTTGGAAGAAATTGTAAAGTTTGATTTTGTCAGCAGAAGTCAGACATATATTCCATTCTTTGGATTGTTACTTGGGGCAATGGTTGGACTTGCGGATGATCTTTTGGTTATTTTTGCCAAGCCAGGTAAATACATTGATGGTTTTCCAAGAAAAACAATGACACTAATAGTTCTCCTGATTGGAGCAATTGGAGCTTTCTGGTTTTATTACAAACTTGGAATGAATTCTATTTCTGTTCCGTTTGTTTCTGAAGCTATAAGTTTGGGTATATTTTTTATTCCATTTTTTATTTTTACTCACTACGCAATATTTACTTCTGGTGTAATTGATGGAATCGACGGTCTTGCTGGGGGAGTTATGGCTAGTGTCTTTGCTTCTTTTGGAGCGATTGCTTTTTTCCAAAATCAGATAGATATTGCTGCTTTCTGTACAGTAGTTCTCGGAGGAATTTTGGCTTTTCTTTGGTTTAATATTCCACCTGCAAGATTTTATTTAGGAGAAACAGGAATGCTTGCTCTGACCACCGCGCTTACTACTATACTTTTTATGACTGATAATGTGTTTATTATTTTGATCGCTGGTCTTCCTCTTGTTGCAACCTCTGTTTCTTCGACAGTTCAAATAATTTCTAAAAAATATTTTAAGAAAAAAGTTTTCTTGGTTGCGCCACTTCATCATCACTTTGAAGCTTTGGGTTGGAGCCGAGCAAAAATAACAATGAGATATTGGGTTATCTCTATAGTTTGTTCAATCACCGCTATTATTATTAGTTTGTTAAGTTAGTTTTATGAATACAAAGAGAGAGCCAGACAGAATATTTTTGACTCTGGTTGTCATCCTTGTTATTTTTGGTGTTTTTTCTTTTGTTTCAGCTGCTCTTGGAGTTTATGCCAAAGATGCCTCAAAGTTTGCTGGAATCTTGGTAAACCAAATAGTGTTTGGTATTGGAATGGGAATTTTAGCTGGACTTTTTGCTTATAAACTAAATTATAAAATCTGGAGAAAGTACGCTTTCCTTTTATTTTTAGCTTCTCTTGGATTAACGGCTCTAGTTTTTGTTCCAGGTCTTGGTTTTGAGCATGGAGGAGCTAGGCGTTGGTTGTCTATTTTTGGGCTTTCAATTCAACCAGCAGAATTTTTGAAGTTTTCTTTTGTCGTTTACTTTGCCGCTTGGCTATCTTGGGTAAAACATAGAGTTAATGATTGGAAATTTGGAATATTACCGTTAATTGTTTTCCTTGGCGTAGTGGCGACGGTCCTGCTTCTTCAGCCTGATACAAAAAGTTTTCTTCTTATTTCTGTCACGGCTTTTGGAATGTTGTTTATATCTGGTATTTCAACTCGAGTCGTTTTAGCGATGACTTCTTTTGTGGCTGTAGGGCTTATCATTTTTGGTCTTTCGACCAGTTACGTTAGAGACAGAATTGAAACTTTCATTCATCCAAATAGTGATCCCCAGGGAAGCTCTTGGCAAATAAATCAGTCTCTTATTGCTGTCGGTTCTGGTGGGATTTTTGGCCGAGGTCTTGGCCAAAGTGTTCAGAAGTTCACTAACTTGCCGGAGCCACACGGAGATTCTATCTTTGCTGTTATTGGAGAAGAAATGGGATTTGTTGGAACCTTCGTTTTAATTACTCTTTACCTGATGTTCTCTCTAAGAGGATTAAGAATTGCGTATCGTTCGCCGGATTCATTCGCTAGACTGTTAGTCTTTGGACTTGTTATACTGTTTACAGTCCAATCTTTTCTGAATATTTCTTCTTCGATCGGACTTTTCCCACTAACTGGGGTTCCATTAGTTTTTATTAGTCACGGAGGAACCTCTCTGCTCGTTGCTCTTATGTCAGTGGGACTAATTCTGCAGATTTCAAGATACCAAACAGATAAAATATGAAAATTTTAATTACTGGCGGTGGAACAGGAGGACATTTTTATCCTCTTGTGGCCGTTGCTGAAAAAATAAACGAAATAGCTGAAAAAGATAAAATCTTTGATTTGAAGATTTACTATATGTCGACAACTGAATATGACAAAAGAGCTCTTTTTGAGCAAGGTATTAATTTTGTCTCTGTTCCAGCTGGAAAGAAAAGAATGTATTCATCTGTAAAAAACTTTTTTGATATTTTTAAAATGGGAATTGGAGTTTTGATTGGAATCGTGAAGATGTTTTTTATTTTTCCCGATGTTGTTTTTGCCAAAGGCGGATATGCTAGCTACCCGGCACTTTTTGCTGCTAGGGTTTTCGGAATACCAATCGTAATCCACGAATCAGACGCTGCTCCAGGAAGAGTTAACCTTTGGGCTGGAAAGTTTGCAGACAGAATAGCTATTTCGTATCCAGAAGCCATTGATTATTTCGAAAAGAAAGATCATGTCGCTTGGACTGGTCAACCGGTAAGAAGCTCAATTCAAAAAGCTGACAGAAAAGATTCTATGAACTATCTCGGGTTTGATGAATCAGTTCCAACAATTTTAATTCTTGGTGGTTCTCAGGGTGCCGATATGATAAACAATGTCGTGCTTGATTGTCTTTTAGACTTACTTCCAGAAGTTCAGATAATTCACCAGACAGGAGAAAAACATTATGAAGATGTAAAAGGTAGAGCCAATATGGCGCTAAGTGGAAATCCTTTTGCTTCTCGTTACAGATCTTTTGCCTTTCTAAATCCAGTGGGTCTCCGAATGTCAGCTGGAGGTGCCAATCTAGTTGTTACTCGTGCAGGGTCCACACTTTTTGAAATTGCAGGTTGGGGAATCCCAGCTGTTGTTGTTCCTTTCGCGGTATCTAACAATGACCACTCAAGAAAAAATGCATATAGTTACGCACGAGCAGGGGCGGGGATAGTGGTGGAAGAGGGAAATCTGACAAAGTCAGTTTTTCTGCAAGCCGTTTTTGAAGTAATAAAAAATCCAGCCAAAGCACAAGAGATGAGTGAAAAAGCCAAGGCTTTCCTAAAGCCGGGAGCAAGTGAGTTGATTGCGAGAGAAATAATTCACATTGCAGAAAGCCATGAAAAATAAATTCAAAAATAAATTTTTACTTATTTCTATAATTGCTTTATCAGTATTCTTTGTTGGAAAAAACTTTGCAAGAGGGGAGTCTGTTGTAGAAGTTATTCAGAGTAAGATTGAAAATAACACAAATGAGATTTCTAAGATTGAAGCTGAAATCAAGGCTTATCAAGAACAGCTAACCACAGTGTCTGGACAGGCACATACGCTGTCTAACGCGGTCAAAGAACTAGATTTGAGTCGGAAAAAATTGTCTGCTGAAATATCTCTAACTGAAAAGAAAATAACTGAAAAAAATAACAAGATCTCTTCTCTTTCTGGAGAAATTTCAACTAAGGATGTTTTACTTGATCAAAATAAAAAAGCTTTTGCAAAAAGTATTGCCAAGATTGATAGAATTGAGCAACAGCCCATTGTTCATCTTTTGCTTGGAGAAGAAAAAATTTCTGAGGCTCTCGGCCAGATAGATTCATTGAAAAGCCTGCAAGCTTCTCTGAAAGATAACGCAACAGAAGTGTTCAGCGTCAGAGAAGATTTGAAAGAGACAAAAACTTCTGAAGAAAAATTAAAAAGTGAATTAATTTCTTTGAAATCAGAACTTCAAGATCAAAAGAAAATTCTTGATGGTAATGCTGCTGAAAAAAGTAGATTGCTCACTTCAACAAAGAACCAAGAGTCTCTTTATAAAAAAGCACTGGCAGATAAGCAGGCACTAAAAGCTGCCTTTGAAGCAGAAATTCGTCAATATGAATCGCAACTAAGTTATGTCTTAAATCCAAGTAGTATTCCAACTCCCGGATCCGCTCCACTTTCTTGGCCAATGTCTAACATAATAATCACTCAGGCTTTCGGTAAAACTGCTGATTCTGGCCGTTTATATGCCTCAGGAAGCCACAGTGGAGTGGATATTGGTGGAAGTGTCGGAACTCCTGTTTATGCCATGGCAGACGGAGTTATTGGGGGTACGGGAGATACCGACCTTGCTTGCCGAGGAGCTTCTTTTGGTAAATGGATTCTTATAAAATATGACAATAATCTAGCCAGCACATACGGACATCTTTCACTTATAAAAGCTACACCCGGACAAAGAGTCAAAAGGGGAGAGTTGGTAGGTTACAGTGGTAATACAGGGCATTCTACGGGCCCACACCTGCACATAAGCCTTTATCCGGCAGACGCTGTGGATGTCTCACCTAAAGAGAGTTTGAGCTGTAAAGGGAAGATAATAAGCCAACCAAGAGCTGCTACAAATGCCTATCTAGATCCATTACTTTACATGCCAAAAGCAACTCCAAGTATGTTCAAGGCTGGAGTGAGTTACAAGTACTATTAAAAAGCACATCAAAAAAGACCCATTGACTTTTGGGTCTTTTTTGTGTTTTAATAATGAAAATTTTGTTTTATGAAAAAAGAATTAAATGAGTTAACGGAAGATCAGGCCAGAAAGATTGCGGATCTTTTTCTCGGAGAGAAGTTTGTGTCTTTTAGATGTGACGAAACCTCCTTCAATACAGGAGGATTTGTTGTAAGAATAGAATTAAAAAATAACCGAACGCTCCATATCCTTACTAGCGGAAACGTTTTTCTTCTTAATGGAAGAAACCACTATCAGTCAGTAAACGCAATGTTTATTACTGATTATCTAAGAAGTCAGGGATTCAATCTGCCAAATGAATTCGATGCGGTTTCAAAAATTCAAAATTATTTCAAAAATATGCCGGAAGAAAAGTTGGCAGAATTTAAAGAAATTGTTGATAAATATGCCGGAGTTGGACCCAATGTCCAAGATTTCATCAAAGATCAAGAGGAATTTTTTAACATGGTGACAAAAGAAGAACTTCAACAGTCAGTTGAAGAAATCGACAAAATGGAATTAGGTGGGCCAAGCGTGGAAGAATATTTTTCTAAATTTCCAAAAAAATTTCTGGAATTAATTAAATCAGGGAAAATAGAAAAAACAGAAGAAATGGCTTTTTCACGGGAAGGATTTGGTGGTTACAAATTGATAGATGATCCAAACCTGAACTTTAACTTAATCGAAGTTAACGCAAAGACAATTCATCCATTAAAAAAGGTGGAAGAGGGAATAAGGATATACAGAGTTTTGGACGGTTATGGAGCTTTCTACATTCAAGAAAATTCTATTGTCGAAAATGAAATATATTTTGAAGTAAAATATGACGATGTGATTTTAATAAAAGCCGGAGATTCATACCGATACGAAAAAGGATTGGGAAATAAATTAAATTTGTTTGAGATAAACATTAAATATCCTTAAAGGTTTTAATTGAAGATATAATAGACCGCACCTAAATGGGCGGTTTTTGTTTGCCCAGCTTTATAGCTATAAGTATGTCGCAAAAGGTATATTGTGCGACTCTTATATAAAATATAACCTTCTATTCCCTCAATATAATTTAGCTCAGTTATATCTTTATCTTTTTCATATCTTTTACAACAATCCACGCTGATCTATTACCGAACCCACTTTTGTTTATTTTGAATGGCTTGGACACCTTTTCTGGATTTATTAGTTTAATCAAAATTCCATATCGAGGCACTCTCCCCCATTTCTTTGGATTTGGCTCAATTAAGCAAATATCTTTTCCATATTTTTTTATTACATTTTTTATTTCAGAAATATTTTTGAATTCAAATTGTAGAACTTCAGATACTGTAGCCTTTAATTCGATTAATCCACCGGAGTTTTTGAAGTAGATCACATCTTTAAGTGCCACCTTATTCCAAGGAGCTATTTTTGACCTATACCATCTTGATTCAATGGTTTTTTCTCCTGTTAAAATCTTAGGAATTAATCCCCAAGATTTTTTCATTATTGCAACATGGTGCATAGTTTAAAAATTACAATTTGATGCTGGGCCGTAGCCTGCATTTTCAGCGCTTTCTATATCTGAAAACCATATTCTGTTTTCTTCTTTTATTCGGTCTGCCGATTTGCATCCAACGGGATAGTACTTTGTGCCACTTCGGCTGGCTAGGTATCTACCGAGGGTTTTTCCGTCGATTGTAAGGTCGTTATTTTGGATTGATTCGAGGGGAATTATATTTCCAGTGATTAGGACCTCTGGAGTGTTTTGAGGCCTTTTTAGGGCAAAATAAGAGGCTAGAAGGCCAATGCCTAGGCCTATAAATAGCCCAGATACAAGCTTTTTGTTTGTTTTTAAGGCTTTTTCCATATATCTAGAATTTCCTATTTTTTACCCCTTGCAAAACAAGGGATTTTCCTGTATATTACTAGGACTTAAATTAATTATATCATTTTTGTATGGCACATAGAAAAGCCGGTGGAACAGCTTCAAACCTTAAAGATTCAAACCCAAAGTATCTTGGAGTTAAGAAATATGACGGAGAAGCTGTAATAGCTGGGAACATTATAATAAGACAAAGAGGATCTAGATACCTAGCGGGTAAGGGTGTTCGTCTTGGAAAGGATCACACTGTATACGCGGTTGTTGATGGAAAGGTTAAATTCACAAATGCGCGAAAGATAAACTTTGACGGAACAACTTCTGTAAAGAAAAAAGTTAATGTTCTCTAATTAACAAAAACCCCCGATCAAAAGTCGGGGTTTTTTGTTTGGTTGGTTTTTTTAGTCTACGATCTCTACGATCATTTTTACTTGGAAGCCTTTTGCTTTTCCAGAAATTTTTATTTCGTGTTCTCCTTTTGTCTTAAGGTGTTCATCGAGTAATACATTCTCTTCGTGTAGTTCGATTCCATAGGCTGACTTTATTCCTTCTATAATATTTTCTTTTCTAACTTGAGCAAAAAGATGGCCCTCTTTATTTGATTTAGAATTTATTATTATTTTTTTACCAGCCAGACTTTTTATTGTATCTTCTTCCAGCTTTCCTGTTATAAATTTATGCTGTGCTTTTTCCTCTAGCTCTTTCTTGATTCTATTTGCATCAGAGCTACCTTCTTTGGCCGCTAATTTCTTGGGAATTAGAAAATTCAGAGCGTACCCATCTCCAACTTCTTTTGTTTCTCCCTTTCTTCCGATTTTTTGTATGTCTTTCAGTAATATTACCCGCATGTTGTTGTATTAATTATCTTTTAAAAACTTCAGGGCGTCTTCCAGTTGGCTGTCTATTTCGCCGTTGTCTTTTATATACTCGGATATTACGTCTGGTTCAAGTCCTGCTTCACTGAAAGATGTTCCGTTCGGTGTATACCATTTTGCAACAGTTATTTTTACAGATGTTTCTGTGGATACATCGATTAGCTCTTGGACAGACCCTTTACCAAATGTTGTCTTTCCGATAATAGTTGCCCGGTCGTAATCCTTAAGTGCTCCAGCTAGAATCTCTGAAGCAGAGGCACTTCCTTCGTCTACAAGTACTACCATTTGGAACTCTTTCCCGGCCAAGTCACCGTAGCCTCTGCTTCTATAAAACTTTTCTTCATGTTGTGGTCCGTATTTTTCACTAACAACGACTTCTCCTTTTGGAATAAAATAGCTGGCAATTGAAACTGATGAGTCGAGATATCCTCCAGGATTTCCTCTCAAGTCTAGTATCAAGTTTTTATACTCAGAATTTTTTGCGAAGTTCTTTATTTCTCTTTCAAATTCCCCCGCGCTTCTAGCATTAAAGTTGTAAAGAGAAATTATAAAAGTATCACCATTACGAACCTCTGTTTCTATTGTCGGGATATTTATAGTGTCTCTTTTTATTTTAACTTCATAAAATTCAAAAGAATCTTTTGGATTTATTGTAAGAGTTACCTCAGTCCCCTTCTCTCCTCTTATTCTGTCTATTGCTTCTTCAACATTTAGTTTTTCTGTAGATTCTCCATTTATTTCCAAAATTCTATCGCCAGATTTTAGTCCGGCTTTTTCCGCAGGAGACTCTTTTAGAGGAGAGACAACAGTTAGAACGTCGTTAACCTTGTCTATCTCTGCCCCTATTCCACTGAAGGTTCCGCCAATCAATTCTTCAAAATCACTTGATTCTTTTGGTGGGTAAAAGCTTGAGTAAGGATCTCCGCTTCCAGCAACAAGACCCTCGATTGCACCCCAAAGTCTCTCTTCTGTTGTATAGTCTGCACTGTCTGGATATTTCTGATCAATCAAATCCCAAACCTCCCAAAAGCTATCTATGTTGGGTCTGTTACTTTCAGCTGCTCCAAGCTCCTTGGTATTTCCTGTTAAAAATCCAACTGAAAACAAAACAAACCCAAATATAACGGCGGGAATTACTAAACTTTTATTATTTTTTTCTGGAGTTATATTCATTTTATTTTTTAATTATATCATTCAGTTTCTTTCTTTAAGGCGCCTTCTGTATAAGTGTTAGAAGGGTCCCAAATCATCCAGCTGTCTATTCCTAGGTCATCGAGGGCTGTTATCTGGGCTCTTACCATCTCCGCTGTATAAGTGGCTCCTAGGTTGAAATCTTGTATCCAAGGACGAAGACTGTCTCGGGTTAGCCCCATTGCCTCAGCTCTAGTTATTGCCGGTCCCATGGATAGTTTTATTACATCATAGGGATGATCTGCTGGATTTGAAAAATTATTCCATCCATCTGGGTAGTGTGAAGGATAAACCATTGGTCCGACGAAGTTGAAGTTTGCGAGTCCGTGCTCTAGAAGTTGTCCAATTCCAAGATCATCTTTGTTTGTTGTAACCATTCCAAATAAGTCTGCTGATGTCGGAATTTCTTGTAATGCAAATCTCATTTTTAAAAATTCAAAATATCCACGCATAACTTCACTCTTCACCTTTCCTTCACTATAAGGGAAATAAATGTCGCGCATGTTTCCGTCAGAAGGAAAACGAATATAGTCGTAGTTTATTTCATCAAATCCTCTAGCGTAAGCCTCTTCTCCGATAAGGGCTGAATATTCCCAGACTTCTTCAGCTCCAGCGTCCAGCCAACTTATTCCTTTGTCGTCTTTCCAAACAAGATCCTTATTACTTGCGGTTTTAACTGCATATTCCGGATGTGTTTTTGTCATGTGAGGATCTTGAAATACAGCCACCCGTCCAATTACATAAATATTTTTACTATGAAGTTCTTCAATCAGTTCATCGATGTCTGCTATTCTTCTTTCGCTTGATCCGTAAGCGAGAAGCGTTCCGTTTTTTGGAGTGAAAGATATCTTACCTGTATAGTCTTTTACATCGATTACAATAGCGTTTACCTCAGTCTCTTCTGCTAGAAGTATTATTTTGTCTCGAATGCTTTTTGTTCCAGCAACCCAGCTAGACATATAGACCGCTTTGACGGCTTCAGGTGTTTCTATGTGAGATACAACAATTTTTTCTTCTGGAATCACGATCTCCTCTATTCCCTTCTCCTTTATCTCGTCGCCTTGAGTATAGGATTCAGCGGCCATTTTAGGAATATAAAAATAAGCAAAAATAGCTATCAACAAAGAAACAATTATAGAAAAAATTATAACAGTACTACCGCTCTTTCTGTTTAGAAAGCTATATGTTATCTTCTTTATTTTTTCCAAAGACATGCCAGGTATTTTTCTTGTAATTTCTTCTCATCATATATGAATTGAAAATGAGGAATGCCCCAATGATTACGATAAAAAGATTTTTCCAAGAAGAAGGAAAACCGAGTATCGGCAATATAACTAAAAATATTCCTAGAAGAAAAAATAATCTTGGCTTTTTCATAGGTCTATTATAACCCTCATGATATTTTTTTCAAAATTTATTGCTTTTCGATTATTACAACGAATTCACCCTTCATTTTTTCTGGAGTGTTTTTGAAAATCTCTAAGATCTCTTCAGCTGTCCCTTCTAGAAATTCTTCGAAGTGTTTTGTAAGCTCTCGGGCTAGTATTATTTTTTTAGTATTATTTACAGACTTTATTTCTTCCAAAAGTTTTTCTATTCTATGAGTTGATTCATAAAATATTACAGTTCTATCCATGCTTAAGGCTTCTTCAGTTTTCGTCTTCCGGCCTTTTTTATGAGGCATGAACCCTAAGAATACAAATTCGCTTGTATCAACTCCGGAGGCTGAGAGTGCGCTTACCAAAGCAGAAGCTCCGGGAATTGGAGAAACAGTTTCGTGACCGAATTCTTCAATCACCTTTTTTATAAGCATTACTCCAGGATCAGAAATACCAGGAGTTCCCGCGTCTGTAATTAGCGCAAGACTCTCCCCTTTTTCTAGTCGAGATAATATTTCATTCTCTTTGTTTTCTCCACTGTGAGTATGGTAACTTTTTCTTGGGGTGTCTATTTCGTAATGTTTGAGAAGAATTCCGGAAGTTCTGGTGTCTTCACAATAAACACAATCTACTTCTTTCAATATACGAATAGCTCGAAGCGTTATGTCTTCAAGATTTCCAATTGGAGTGGCGATAATATACAGTTTTCTAGAGGTCTGCATTTTGTGGGTGACATAGGAATCGGACCTATGACCTCTGTCTTATCAGGACAGCGTTCTACCACTGAACTAGTCACCCAAGTCCATAGAATATACCAGAAGAATAAGGTTTTTTCAAGGGTTTATTGCGTTAACCCTAACACCAATAAAGTAGGCGTGGGGGTAAATAAAAAGCCGGATTAAAATCCGGCTATTTTAAATAAAATATCTTCTGTAATTTTTTTAATTATCGGAGAGTGAATCTCTTCCAATTTATTTTCTTTGTACCAAACTTTGCCGTTTTGGCACAATGAAAATATTTTTGTCTTATTTTCGTTAACATTTACCACCACTGGTGGATACCAGCCGTGGCCAATATTATCAGCCAATAAAGCTATTTTATCGTCTTTGCCAAGTGGGCAAATTGATAAATTTATTCCTTTCTCACTAGCTGTAAGTAGCGCTGTTACTCGTGGCCAATCTTTTATTGGGGCGAGTATGTTTTGTGCTGGGTTTGAAATTACTAGCTTCAGATCCTTTTCTTTTGGGTCAGGGTTTGTCTCCATGACCAAGTTAATTCTTGTTGTTTTGGTTAATGAATTATTTATTAGAAGAAAGTGCTGTGTAAGCACCTCCACTGCTCTTCGGCCGGATTTAGTTGTCCGCCAGTCGCTTGGGCTAAGGGTTGCTATTGTGCTCATAAAAAACAATTTTTATGACTATACCAAATATTCAGCTTTTGTCAAAGCAGATTCTAGGTTATTCTTCGTCGCTATCCCCTACTTCTCCTCGTTCGATGGCGTCTAGTATTTTTGTTATATTTCCAAGCATAATTCCAGGGATGTTGGACCAGGATTGTTTTATTCTGTGATCGGTAATTCTGTCTTGTGGAAAGTTGTAAGTTCTTATTTTTTCACTTCGGTCCCCTGTTCCGATTTGGTTTTTTCTTTCATCAGAGAACTTCTTTGCCTCTTCCTCTTCTTTCATTTGTTGAAGTTTTGCTTGCAGTATCTGCATTGCGCGCTCTCTGTTTCCGAGCTGAGTTCTTTCAGATGTACAGCGAACATCAATTCCTGTTGGTTTGTGTATCAGTCTTACCGCTGTTTCAACCTTGTTAACATTTTGTCCCCCTGCTCCTCCAGAACGAGAATATTCCATCTCAATGTCGGCTGGGTTTATTTCCATCTTTACTTTTTTACGAATTGGAAGAACAGCAACAGAGGCTGTTGAAGTATGTATTCTGCCATTTTTTTCGGTGTCTGGAACTCTCTGAACTCGATGAACCCCTGTTTCGTATCTTAGTCGTTTGTATACATCGATTCCTTTTATTTCAAAAACAGCTTCTTTGTATCCTCCAACATCACTTTCAGACTCAGAAAGTCTCTTCACTCCCCAACCCATTTGGTTTGCATATCCGATATACATTCCCGCGAGTTCTGCAGCAAAAAGCGAAGCTTCGTCTCCTCCAGCTCCAGCTCTAACTTCCAGAAGTATTTCGTTTGGAAATTCTTCTTCTGCTTTTTCACTTTCAAGAATTGCTTTTATTTGGTCTCCGATTATTGTTTTAGTATTTTCTAGAGTGGTAAGTTCTTCTTTGGCCATTTCCGCCATTTCAGCATCTGTTTCAGATAAAGCTTTAGTTTCTTCTATATTTTTTATAATCTTCTCAAGCTCGCTCGCTAAGTAGAAAGTTTTTGGATTCTCTTTTAATTCTTTTATGTTTAGTTCTTCCATAAATTTAAATTAGGAAATGAAAAAACGCCTTTACTTGGCGCTTTTTCGCTTTCATTAGTTAACTCTTTTTTGATGCTGCTTGTCGCTTCTTGAATCGGTCTACTCTTCCTGCTGTATCTAGTGTCTTTTCTTTTCCTGTAAAGAATGGGTGACAATTACTACAAACTTCGTTTTTAATGTCTTCTTTTGTTGAACCGACAGTAAAACCCGCTCCGCAAGAGCAAGAAACTTTGGCTTTTTCGTAATATGTTGGGTGTATGTCTGCTTTCATCCCGTTAGAGGTAGGAAACCGATGGTTTCCGTAAATTAAAATTTTGTTAATCTCAGTTTTTACTTATAAGTCTGAAATTTATCCAATTTTCCCGAAAGAAGCTTTTGACCTCTAACGGGATTCATTAGATAAATAATATAGCACAGGTTTATAGGCCTTGCAATGGGTCAATCATGGTCTCTTGTATTGAGGTGGCCTTGGCCATAACGGAGTTACCGTAGAAGGTATTTGGGGGTGATTTGGTGTCACATACTCGTCCAGAGTAGTATCGGCAGGCTGCGTTCTTCTCTGCTGTGTAGGTGGCCGCTCCAGCTCCTAGGTCAGAGAGGTAGATTGCTGATGCCATAAAAGCATGTTCTGGGTTCCAGGGATCAGCCATTTTTACCCCAACAGCACTTGCTGTTCTTGTCTTTATTATTGCCCATGTTGACGGTATGAACTGAGAAGGGCCCATTGCTCCACCATACCCAAGTCCTGCGATTGGACAAGAAACTCTGGTTGCATACGGGTCTCGTCCAAGTTCCTTTGTAATAGTTAAAAATGGTCCAACATCACGAGTTGGTTTCATCACATTTGCGATTGTAGAACCAGAAGTTATTCCTACCCCACTTCCAGTAATCGGATCTTTTAGATAACAAGATCCTAGATTTTTACCGAGGTTTGTCTCTTGGGTTAGTATTGCCAAAAGGAAAGCTGGGCGCACTCCTGTCTTTGCACTAGCTGCTTCCGCGTAAGCCAAGGCGTCTCCGAACGGAATCGCAGAGCTATCTCTTAGAGAAAATAGAGCACTTCTTATTTGAGCGGCTTTTGCTTTTCTTTCTGCAAGAAGTTGTTCATAAGTTTTTTCCTTGCTTTTGCTTACAGAGAGAAGCTTTTGTTTTTCATCTTCTGTTAACTCAACTTTTCGTTTTGCAGACTCTAGTGCCTGCTTCGCGTCCATCTCTAATTCTTCTTTTGTTTTGAGTTGTTCTCTTTGTTTTTCTGTTTCAATTCTTGTTCCGCGGATTTCTTCAATGTTTGCTTTTACAGATTTTTTTATTGCCTCAAAAGAATCAATGTCTCGATAAAATTCTGAGAGAGTTGAGTTAGAGAGGACAAGATGAACAACTGGTGTTTGGTCTATCTCATTTGTTTTTCGAATCAACTGTGCAAGAGAGTCTTTTGTTTTGTTTATGGTTTGATCCAACTCTCCTATGTGGGAATTTTTTTGTTTTATTTCGTCTTGAAGTTTTGAGATCGTCAAATTCTTGGATCTTATGTCCAATTTTGTTTTTTCGATTTGAGTTGTTAGAACCTTAATGTCTCTTGAGATACTAGCGGTTTCTCCTTTTTGTCCGGCTAGAACTCTCTCTTTTTCAGCGATTTCAGCCTCAAGCTTTGCAAGCTCAGCTTCAAGGGCCGCTTTCTGGGCGTCAACGCTAGATATGGTTGTTTCTGCTCGCACAAAAACCCTTTCGCTCATAAAAAACGAAAATCCTACTACCATTATTATTCCAAGTAGAGCTACAAAATATTTTTGAACTCTTTTTTTCATTTAAATTTTTATTCTTCAGATGGCGCTTCTTCCTCTTTCTTCTTTCCCTTTTCTTCTACTTCTATCTTTGTTAGGTCGATTGGAGTTGTTTCTTCAACTTCTTCTTTGATAGCTGCGATCATAACTACAGTTTCCTCAGCTTCATCAAGGATAGTAACTCCTTTTGGAACTTTGATTTCACTTATAGATATTTTATCGTCGATATTTTGAAGTCCTGATATGTCCACTTCAATTTCGTGTGGAAGGTCTCCAGGGAGAGCAGAAACTTTTACTTCATGTAGGGCTTTAACTAGAACACCAGTTCCGCTTTTTACAGCAGGACTTTCTCCAATAAGAGACACAGGAATGTCTACTTCTACTGGTTTGTTCATATCCACTATTCTGAAGTCTATATGGATTGGGGTATTTTTAATTGGGTCGTATTGAACCTCGCTGATTAGAGCTGGAGAAGATCCATTCTCTGTTTCAATGCTGATAGTTCCTGACTCACCTACCTCTTTCCATGTTTTTTGAAAAGCCACTTTTTCTACTGATAAAGGTGTTGATTCGACTCCTTTTCCAAATAAAACAGCCGGAATAAGTCCGTTTTTTCTTACTTCTTGAAGGGAATCCTTAACATTTCTGATTTTTGCTTGAAGTTTATTCATTGGTAAAGTATATGTAAAATAACGCTGAAAGTCAATTTTTGTGACAAAAAAGCTCTTTTTAGGAAGAATGAGAGGTCCCAATCTTCGGTTCTATTATGTGACTCTCTAAATATTCAAAGGTTGTTCCAACTTTCTTGTTTGGGTTGAAGATATTTTGAGGGTCACAGACTGTTTTTATTGTCTGGAAAATTTTAATCATTTCTTCTTCAAACATATAAGACATAAACGGGGTTCTTATGATTCCGTCTCCGTGTTCCCCTGTGATTGAGCCATGATATTCCTTTACCAAGGCATAAACCTCTTTTGAAAGAGTCATTATGACCTTTTTTGTTTCTGGGTCATTGAAATTCATAAGCGGAATTATGTGAAAGTTTCCATTTCCGGCGTGACCTGCGATTGTATATAGCAGTTTGTCATATTTTTTTAGAATTTCATTTATTTTAGGCAAAAACAAAGGCATGCTCTCAACTGGTATAACGAAGTCGTCGATGAATGGGGCTGTTCTTCTGTCGCCAGAATGTTTTCGGAGTAACGCAAAGCTGTCTCGTCGCATAGTCCAATATTTTTTTGCCTCCCTCTTGCTTTTTGTTATTCGAAAATTAAGATCAAAGTTTTTTGTTTTTTCTTTCAAATCGAGACATAGCCTATTAACTTCCAATTCGTTCTTGCCATCATATTCTGCGAGAAGTATTAGTTTCGGAACTCCACCACGGAGAGCCATAAAGAATTCTGGGATGAAAGAAAGTCCAAACATTATGGTTCCGAAGAACCCTTTTTGCTTTAGGAAGTCGCCGAAAAATTTTATTGCCAAGTTAAATGTTGTGTCGTCGTAAGACTCTAGAGTTAGAGGGTTTGTAGAGTTTATTGTTTTTACTATATCTCCAAGATTTGTTAGGTCTTTCAAGAAAATGACACACAATTTGGAATATGGATTTGGTCTAATTAATTCAAATTCTATTTCCGTAATAATTCCGAGTGTTCCTTGGGACCCAATTATAAGATTGGCAAAATTAAATTCAAAAAAGTCTCCTTCTTCTTTTACTAAATCCCAGATTTTATATCCAGAAGAATTTTTTGAAACAATCGGAGTGTTTCTTTCTATCAAAACTTTGTTATCTCTCCATATCTCAAAAAGAGTTTTATAAAGCTCCCCTAGTTTTCCTGGTTTTGCAATTTCGTTATAGTAGTCATTTCTATTTATCTTTCCAATTTCATAAATTTCTCCATCAGATAGAACAATTCGGATACTTCTAACATAGTTCTCTGTTTTTCCGAATCGTAGACTCAGTTCTCCTCCTGAGTTATTTCCTACCATTCCTCCGACGGCGTTTATTGATTTAGATGCAGTGTAAGAAGGCAGAAGTAGCTTTTTTTCAAAAGCTTCTTTCTCCAGATCTCTATAAAAACAGCCGGGCATAACTCTTGCGGTCCCTGATATCTCAATTTCTTTTTCGTTTCTACCGACCCTTATCTTTTTTTGATAAGGGGCAACTTCTTTTATTTCTAGAATTTGATTCATGTATCTAGTCGTATCCAAAATAATGGATTCTCCTAGTGGTCCGCCAGACATACAGGTTCCCGCTGCACGAGCCGTGATAGATAATTCTGGAAATCTTTCTTTGTTATCTTTTACCCATCTGACAATGCTTTTTATATCAGATTCATCTTTTGGATAAACTACTGCTTTTGGTCTTACTTCAAAAATACTGGCGTCGTGGCTATATCGAAAAAGAGATTCTTCTGTTGTGTCTATATCCCCTCTTATTACTTTTTTTAATTCTTCTGTAAACATTTATTTTAGAGAAAAAAGTTTTAGTCTCTCTGTTACAACTTTTTGCATTCCAGTCTCTCCCTGTTTTAGTATTTTGTAAGGAGTTGTCTCGTCTGGATTTTCGGCGAGGAAAAGTTTTATGGCTTGAGTGTAAGCTACTCGGAGTTCTGTGTTTATGTGAATTACTCGGATCCCTGCTTTTATTGCAGAGCGAAAATCTTCGTCGCTAATTCCAGATCCTCCATGAAGAACAAGTGGAACACTTGATGCTTCGTTTAAGCTTGTAATTCTTTCTATGTCCAGAGCTGGATTTCCCCCCTTTATCATTCCGTGGATATTTCCAACTGACGGAGCAAGTAGGTCAATACCTGTTTCGGCTATGAAATTTTTTGCCTCGTCCGGACTGGTCATGGTGGCACTCGAGACTCCTTCTGGAATTGCATCAATAATTTTTGAAGATTTTCCAATAAATCCGATCTCTCCTTCTACTAGAGTTTTTCCTCCTTTTTCTTTTGCATACTCAACTACCTTTTTTGTAAGAGCAACATTCTCTTCAAAAGGAAGGTTTGCTCCGTCAACTATAACCATGTCGTATCCGTTATCAATTGCTTCTTTTACTTTTTCAAAACTGTAATGGTGATCGGCATTTAGGAAAATTGGCACACCGAGCTCTTCTCGAAAGTTTCTAACAGTATCTACTGCATTTTGAAGTCCAACGAATTCTTCTTCTCCTTCCGAAACTCCAACCAATACTGGAACACCAAGATCCTTGGCCGCATTTGCAATTGCCCTAAGTCCATCTAGACTTGAAAAATTAAAGTGACCAAGTGCGACTTGATTTTCTTCTGCCCAAGCCAAAGCTTCTTTTATAGTTTTCATATGTTTTTATTATACCAAAAAATAAAAAAGCCCCTTAATTGGGGCGTAATTCGTGTATGCATTTTTTAGCTTCTTCTACATTTTTTATAAAGGCAGACAAAGAGGTCTTTATCTGTCTTTCGAGTTCTTTTAGTTTTGGTTGGGTCATTTCTTCTGGATTGTAAAAAAATACAGCAGAAAGAATGCTCCTTAAATTTTCAAATGCAGGCAGAAACTTTAGTAGTTCCGGCAGAATGTCAGTCGGTAACTTTTGTCCTTTTAAGAACTGGGCTTTCTTCATGTCTATTCCCAAAATCGATTTTAATTCGAGGTTTGTTTTGACAAGCGTATCCTTGTCGTCCTTTATGTCCATGACCACCAGATTAAGTTTTTCTAAATCTATTTTTTTAACAATTTTAGAAAGTAGAAGGATCGTTCTGATTTTCTCAAATTCTTTTAGCTTTTTTCTACTCATAATTTTAGTATTTTATTGTGTAATAACTTTTCTAATCGTCAACGATACTATACTCTTATCTTTTTTTCAAGGTGTGATATTATTTTCCTATGGAAAAAGAACTAGATTTTGTTGCTGTAGGAGATGTTGTGACTGAGCCTTTTATTCGTCTAAAGGACGCCGCTACCCACTGTAAAGTTGACCAGAGTGCCTGTGAGCTCTGTGTTCGTTTCGGAGACAAGGTGCCTTATGAGTCCGCAGAGGTACTAAGGGCTGTAGGAAATTCGGCAAATGCAGCCGTTTGTGCTTCAAGATTGGGGTTAAAATCAGCCCTTATTTCTGATATCGGAGACGATGAAATTGGAAAAGGAAACATTGAAGAATTAAAGCTAAATAATGTAATAACAGATTATATTCATACTCATCTCGGTCTTCCTTCAAACTACCACTATGTTCTATGGTATGACGTTGAAAGAACAATTCTCGTTAGACACACAGAATTTCCTTATCAATTCCCTCTCGATCTTCCAAAAACAAAATGGCTTTATTTAAGCTCTCTTGCTTCAAATTCAGAACAATATCATAAACAAATAATGCTTTTCCTTGAAAGAAATCCAGAGACCAAGCTGGCTTTTCAACCTGGAACATTTCAGATGAAGCTTGGTAAAGAAAAATTGGCAGACTTATACAAAAGAACAGAATTCTTGTTTTGTAATGTAGAAGAAGCTCAGAGAATTTTGGGAGAAGAAGAAAAAAATCTAAAAATTCTTTTAAGAAAAATGAGAGAGTTAGGTCCAAAGAATGTAGTTATAACAGACGGTATAAAAGGAGCTTATACATATGACGGACAAAACTATTTGTTTATGCCAGTTTATCCGCATACCCCTTATGAAAGAACTGGAGCTGG
This sequence comes from Minisyncoccota bacterium, assembly GCA_018061865.1. Taxonomy (GTDB): domain Bacteria; phylum Patescibacteriota; class Minisyncoccia; order Phycocordibacterales; family UBA9973; genus JAGOTH01. Next base: position 16,956 of record JAGOTH010000006.1, on the reverse strand, counting down.
AGACTCCTTCTCTTCTACTATTACGGCTTGTCTTGCAAAAGGAAAAACACTGGAAGAGTCTCTTATGTGGGCTCCAATAAATTCAATGTCTGTGGTACAATACGTGGGAGCACAAAAGGGACTTTTAACTGAAGACAAGATAAATGAATTTTTACAGAAAGCTCCGGAAGACTATAAGCCCACAACTCTAATTTAATTTAAAAATACAACTTAATTCAAAATATGCCTGGAATGTCAGAAAAATTTAATAATTTCGGTAGAGAAGAAATAGAAAAAGTTTTTGAAAAAAAGCCAGGTTTAGAATTGACCAATCGAGACGATGACTTGGAAGAATCAATCGAGGCTCATAATTTAATTAAAGGGAAAAAATCCTTGATTGAAAAAACGCCTATTTCAAAAAACATAAACGAAGGAGAGGTTATCATGTTGAATGACTATAGTGAGAAACAAAAACAATTTCTGACATCTCTTTATGGTGAATTATATGATTTTGTAACTGCAATCAAAACTGAAAACTATCCTAAAGACAGAATAAAAGGAATTGGAGAAACAGTGTTTAATTTACTCTCAGATTGTGACACAAACTTGTCTATTCAAGCTGCTCATCATTATCGAGAAAATAACACAGGTATCGAAGTTCTCTTTTCTAGTAATGAGTCTATAAAAAAAGATTTTAAAGATATTTTAGAAAAAGAGCCAAAAGATCTTTCTCCAGAAGATTTTGCTTTTTTGGATAAACTTGAAACGATTGTTTATGGCGCCAAGATGCAATTTTCAAAATTCTTAGAAAAACAATCACAAGAAAACTAAAATCCCGCACATTTGGCGGGATTTTGTTTGCTTAGTTTGTTAGCCCTGTTATTTTCTGCCCTATCGCGCTGAATATAACATCGAATGTTTCAATCAGTCCGTATTCCTTTACTGATTGTTTGATTGTAATTTTACCTCCTCCTTGAATAGGAACAATATTTACGTAAAAAACAAAAATAATAACTAGTAGTACAAAAATTATATTCTTAATCATATTTAGTTATCCTAAAACTTCTTTAACTGCGCTTTTAATTCCTTCGACCCCGAGACCATAATGCTCGATTAATTCTTCGGGCTTTCCTGATTGGCCAAACTTATCATCGATTCCAACCATTTTTATTTTAACAGGAAAGTTTTCACTGAGAAATTCTGAAACAGCACTTCCAAGTCCTCCAATTCTCTGATGCTCTTCGACTGTTACGATTCTTTTTGTTTCTTTGGCTAATTTTAGAACAGCTTCTTTATCAAGAGGTTTGATTGTTGCCATGTTAAGAACCTTACTCTTTATTCCGTTTTTTTCTAATTCTCTAGCTGCTTTTATTGCCTTATGGACGAGTGCCCCAGTTGCAACAATCCCAATATTTGGAATTCCGTCTGATTCATAGAAAACTTGTGCTTTCCCTATCTCAAAAGGTGTCTCTTCAGTTGTCATTATAGGGGTCTTTTCTCGAGCTAAACGAAGATATGCGGGCTTACCTAGTTTCGCTAGTAAAAGTGTTGCCTTGCGGGCTTCTATAGCGTCACAGGGTGAGATTATCATCATGTTTGGCATCACTCTCATTATGGCGATGTCCTCGATAGCCTGATGAGTTCCACCGTCTGGTCCCACTGAAATTCCAGCGTGGCTCCCGACGACAATCACTGGTCTGTCATTGTATGCAATTGTGGTTCGAATTTGTTCCCAGTTTCGTCCAGGAGAGAACATTGCGTAACTAGAACAGAATGGAATCTTTCCCATTGCAGACATCCCACTCGCCACTGTCACCAAGTTTTGTTCGGCAACCCCTATTTCGATAAATCTCTTTGGATACTTTTCTTTGAACTTCAACATTTGAGTTGATTCGGTAAGGTCCGCACAAAGAGCAACAACATTCTCATTCTGATCTCCCGCCAAAACCAAACCTTCTCCGAAACCTTTTCGGATTGGAATTTGCTCAACGTCATCGTTGAAGAGTTTTGTATTTAGTTTTAATTTAGGATTTAACATTTTTTATTGATGCTCACTCTTAATCTTTCCTCCTAAAGTTCGAAGTTCTTTCAGTGCCATATCCGCCTGCTCTTTATTCGGAGGCATTCCGTGCCACTTGTAATCGCGCTCGAATTCTTTGACGCCTTTTCCTGGAATTGTGTGAGCGATGATAACTGTTGGTTTTTCGAATATCGCTTTTGCTTTATTTATTGCATTAGAAATTTCTTCTATGTTGTGTCCATCAATCTCAATAACACTCCAATTAAATGCTTCCCATTTTGCTCTGAGAGAATCTAGGGGCATTATGTCTTCAGTGTAACCGTCTATTTGAATATTGTTTCGGTCAACGATCGCCAGGAGGTTATTTAATTTTTCTTTTCCGGCAAGCATTATTGCTTCCCAGTTATTTCCTTCGTTCAGTTCCCCGTCTCCAAGAAGACAGTAAATAGTTTTTTCACTCTGGACGCCATTATCTATTCTGTCAGCCAGAGCCATTCCAACTGCTTGAGATAGTCCTGATCCAAGAGGACCGGAAGACGTCTCAAGCCAAGGCATAAATTCTCGATGAGGATGCCCTTGTAGACGAGAACCGAATTTGCGTAGAGTTTTTAATTCTTCAACAGGCATGTATCCTGCGTGGGCCATTGTTGCGTAGTAAACTGGGCAGATGTGTCCGTTTGAAAGTATCAGTCGGTCGCGCTCTTCCCATGTTGGATTTTCTGGGTTGTGTTTTAGTGAATGAAAAAACAATGTTGCAAAAATATCGCTCATTCCAAGTGGTCCTGCTGTGTGTCCGCTTCCTGCTTCAAGAAGCATTTCTATAATAGAAGTGCGTATATTATTTGCTTTCTCTTCAATTAGAGAAATCTTTTTTTCACTCAAATATTCCATTAGTTTAATTATAACTCTTTAGAATACAAAAACAATTTAGATATTCTCAAAGTTTTCTATTGTTTCAATTATATTTTGAGATTTCCAGATTGCGCTACCCACAATTATTCTATCGGCACCGGCTTCTTTAAGAGACTTTGCATTTTCAAGATTCACTCCCCCGTCAACCTGAATTTCTAGATCAGGATAAGCCTCTCGTAATTCTTTAACCTTCTCGACTACCTTCGCGTCAAAAGGAATTCCTTGTGAACCAACTTCATCAATTCCCATGCATTGAACATAATCTATGTTGGACATAAACTTTTCCAAGTCTTTTATTTCGGTGGTTGGTAAAATAGCTAGTCCTATTTCAATATTTTCTTTCGTATCTCTATCTATTCCTGCAAGAAAATCAGCAAAATCAGATTCTTCTTCGCCGAGTTCTGCGTCGAGGTGAAAGGTAAGTCTTCCTGCACCGAGAGATGTGAATAATGCAAAGTTCTTACTCGCATCACGAACCATAAGATCGAGTTCATAGCTTATATCTTGCCAATAAGGAAGTCCGTCTTCTCCTTCTGCAATCTGAATGACGTCTTCTTCTCCACTTTCTGTTGAATAAGGCCAAGTTGGTTCTTTTGTATAAAATCCATCACAAATATCGAGCTGAACATTTTGAATGCCCATCTCGTATAACTTTGCCACTTTTGTTTGTATTGCCAGTTTTGTTTTTTCCAAAACTCCGGGGATTGTTTTCATTTAAAATTTAGCGATTCTTCTAGTGTGTCGTTCGTCTCCAGAAAAAGAAGTCTCAAGCCAGATTTTTAGAGCCTCTTTTGCTTCGTCTTCAGAAATAAATCCTGCACCGAGAGATAAAATATTTGAATTGTTGTGTTCACGAAGAAGTTTTACTAATTCAATATTTCCTCCATAAAAAACCCCTGCTCGTATACCCGCGTGTCTATTTGCAACCATAGCTTCCCCTTGTCCGCTTTTGCCAAATATTATTCCAAATGAGTCTGGCGAATCTGAAACTGCCTTTGCTACAGGAGTAATAAAATCTGGATAATCATCATTCTCGTCAAACGCAAAAGCACCAAGATCTTCAACTTCGTGTCCAAGTTCTGATAAAAAAGGTTTAAGCTTTTCTTTAAGCTCGAATCCGGCGTGGTCTGTTCCTAGGTATATTTTCATAATTAGTTTATTTCTTCTTTTTTAATTTCGTAAATTTTGTTATCCAAATCAGCTTGTCTTGAAAATTCTAATTGTTCAGCTGGGCCTAGGTTGGTATTTTTTACCAATTTTTTAGTTCCACCTTTTCCGTCTGCAATGAAATCCATTGTGTAGGATACTCCGTTTTTAAAACAGTCCCTAGTTTCAACAATATCTCCTTCTTCAGGAATTGGTGGCAAGATATTTTCGTATTCATTTTTTGATCCAAATAGTCCTCCAAACATAAAGTTAAATTGTTCTCCCTGTCTTAATTACATGATCCACGAGTGTATAAGTGTATCCCATTTCGTTATCATACCAACCCATAACTTTCACCAAGTTTCCATCTACAACCCGAGTCATTTCGAGGTCTGCGATACAAGCATGTGAACGGCCGAGAATATCACTTGAAACAAGTGGTTCGTCCGTCACGGAAAAAATCTTTTTCCAGTGAGGGTCGTTCGATGCGTGAGTTAAGATTTCATTTACTTCTTCACGAGACGTTTCTCTTTTTGAAATAAAAGTAATGTCCACAATAGATCCAGCTGGAACTGGTACGCGAACTGAAATTCCATCAAACTTATTTTCAAGAACAGGGAAAGCTTTCGTCACGGCGATTGCTGCCCCTGTTGAAGAAGGAACAATGTTCTGCGCTGCCGCTCGGCCTTCTCGAAGATCTTTTTTACTTGGACCATCAACCAGAGCTTGAGAGGCAGTGTAACCGTGAACGGTGTTGAGGATTGCTTTCTCTATTCCGATGGCGTCATGAAGAATTGAAATCAGAGGTGAAGCTGCGTTAGTTGTACAAGAAGCGTTACTTGTTATGTCGCAAGTCCCAAATTTTTCTTCGTTTACACCAAGTAGGATTGTCTCTCCATGAACTCCCGCATCTTCACCTGCTTTTGCTGGCGCCGAGATAACAACTTTCTTTGCTCCGCAGTCCAGATGGAATTTTGCCTTGTCGTATGCAGTAAAAAGTCCAGTAGATTCTACAACTACATCAATGTCGAAATCTCCCCAAGGAAGTTTTGTTGTATCTTTCTCAGAAACAAACCGAACAGGCTTTCCTCCTATAATTATATTTCCGTCTTCATGTCGGACTGGCTCTTTCCATTTTCTGTATACGGTATCGTATTGAAGGAGATAAGAGAGGGACTCTATTGTTCCGAGGTCGTTAACTGCTACTACTTCTATCTCAGGATTTTCCCAAGCGATTTTCAAAAAAGCTCTTCCGATACGACCGAAACCATTTATTGCAACGCGAATTTTTCTGTTTTCCATATGTTTGTAAGTATACCAAACAAAAAATCCCAGCCAAAACTGGGATTTTCTTTATTTCACTTCAATCACAATCTTATCTCTGTCTCGTAAAATTATATTCTCATAACTGTCACTTGTTTGCCCGTTTACTGTTACTCGGATCTGCCCTTCTTCTGTGGCGACAAAATCAAGTATTTGCATACTGTTAAATGGTTTGTCCCAAACAGCGAAGAAGTCTCCAAGGGTAAAGTCTTTCTGAACTGGGGCTTCTACGTGCAGAATAGGTCTATCTGAATGAGTGTGTATCGCGTTCATACATCCATTTTTTATTCCTGTGTCGAACGGGATGAGAACTTCTTCTCCTTTTATGAAGATTCTAAGCTCAGGGTGAATGTGGAATTCTGTCGCCATGTCAGTTGTACAAGCGAGGGCCACTTCCCTACTTGTCATTTCTTCAATTGTCTTTTTTGGGGCGTTTGTATCATTTTTCTGCCAGAAATAAAGCCCGAAACCAAAAAGTATTACTGCCAAAATTATAAGTAAAGATTTTTTCATAATTTAAATTAAATTTAATAAAATAATAAGCACCGCCATTGTTATCATAATTCCGTTCTGCGTAACTGCCACATATGAAAGAGGTATCGAGAACTTTGTTCCCGCGCAAGCACACAGCACGCGGGTTCCCTTTTTAAGAGTTTTGATTATTCCGTAGGTTTGAATTCCAAGCATTAGGATTGTAAAAACAGAAACAATTATCGGAATTGAGTTTGTGTGAAGTGCGACTCCAAAGAAAAGAAAAACGAATGGATACACTTCAGCATACCAAGGAAACTTTTTTGCAATTGGATCATATTTTCTTAGAGCCTCTTTTGTTGAATTTAGAGTGTTGATTTGTAGAACACTAAATATAAGAAAAAATCCGGCCATAAAATCATTTAGAAATTTGTCCAAATCAGAATATGGAGCAAGGACATATCTGAGTCCAACATAAAAAAGAATCACAGCCAATATGATTATCAGAATTTTATAAGTATTTAAGGCTTTAAATAGTTTGGTTTTCTTTATCATTTTCTAGAATATTAACCCAAAAGTTCTTTTAATATTTTCATAGCCATTCCAGGGTTTGCGCTCCCCTTCGATTCTTTCATTACTTGTCCTACTAGGAACTGGATTGAAGCTTCTTTTCCGGCTTTGTATTCTGCAACGACTGAAGCGTTGGCATCTATGACTTTCTGAACAATTTCTTTTATCGCCCCTTCGTCATTTTTTTGGATTAGATTATTTTTTTCAGCATATTCTTTTGGAGAAATATCTTCTTTTGTTAAAACAGCTAGAATGTCTTTTGCTCCGCGAGAAGATATTTCATTTTTTACGAAAATCTCTACTAGCTCAGCAAAGCTAGAAGCTTTTGGATTTTTTGCATCTGGATCATTTTTCTTAATTCCAAGAAGGTCCGATGTTGTGTAGTTTGAAGCTGTTTTTATTTTTTCTTTATCATTTAGTATTTTTGCCACTTCCTCAAACCACGCCCCAAGCTCTGGGTCGTTTACATAAGTTTCTATGTCTTCGTCTTTTATTCCAAAAGATTCTTTAAATCGTGTTCGTCTTTTCTCTGGAGTTTCTGGAAGCTCTCCGATTTTTTCGTAATTTTCACCGAAGATTTCCTTAAGATAAAACTTCGGAATATCTGGTTCTGGGAAATATCTATAATCTTGCGCGTTCTCTTTTGATCTTTGGGAAAAAGTTGTTTGTTTGATTTCGTCCCATCCACGAGTTTCTTGAACTATTTCTGATTCTTTTCCTGATTCATATAGTTTCTTCATTCTCTCGAGCTCGAAAAGGATCGCTCGCTCTGCACTTCGGAAAGAGTTTAGGTTTTTTACCTCCACCTTTGTCCCAAAATTGTCTTTGTCAGACGAAAGAGAAATATTCGCTTCCACTCGCATTTCTCCCTTTTCCATATTTGCGTCTGACACTCCCAGATACCAAAGAAGAAGTTGAAGTTCTTTTGCGAACTTTGAAGCGGCACGACCGGCTTCTTCTGGTGTTTCGAATGTGTGAGGCTCTGTTACAAGCTCCATAAGTGGAACTCCTGCTCGATTGAAATCAACGAGAGTGAAGTCTCCTCGGTCGTGTTTTGAGTTAGCCGTATCTTCTTCAAGGTGGATTCTGGTTACATCAAAGTCACCAAGGCGTCCACCTGAGACAATTGGATATTTATATTGGCTGATCTGGTAACCTTTTGGAATGTCAGGATAGAAATAGTTTTTTCTATCGAATTCTGTGAAGTTAGCAATATTCCCGTTTATTGAAAGTCCAACTTTTATAACACTTTTGATTGCTTCCATGTTTGGCACAGGAAGAGCTCCTGGGTGTGCCATACAGACAGGACAAATGTTGGTATTTGGATTTGTTTCGTCGGGATTATTTCGGCAAGAACAAAACATTTTACTGTTAGTCTTTAGCTCGGCGTGTATCTCTAACCCGATTGTTGAATAATATTTGGCACTCATATTTATATTTATGAATTATAGCTGATTTGGCTTATTTTTTAAAGTTTAATTGACTTTTTGTATATATGTGCTATTCTTATGAAAATTGTTATTTTTATGAAGAAACACGTTAAAGCGCTTGTTTTAGGTAAAGACTCTGGTATTTGCCAGTTGATTGCCATTTCTGTGAATGCCGTATCCAAAAGGACAGGTGTTTATATTGAAGACCATGTTCTTAAATCATCCGACGACATCGAGTCAGATGAGAAGTTTGACATTGTATTGGTGAATGAGTTCCCTTCATTGAAGGAATTGATTGAAAACAAAAACATTCTTTTGTCGAACTTTGGCAAAGTAGTGCTTTTGACTTCATATCAGATTGACATTGAAGCCGTGAATAAATTTTCCCACACTATCACAGCGGTAAAGAAAGAACCTGGTTCTGACTTCATGAGCCAAATTGAAAGAATTATTTTCCTCGAGCTCCGGCTTGTAAAGCCGATGAAGGTTCTCTCAAACGCCTTAAGTGGCGACATTTTTTAAACCAAAACAAAGAAACAAAAAAAACGCATCCTAGTGATGCGTTTTCTTTTTGTTTAAAATTATCCTTTAACCTTTTCTTCTATTATCTTTTTCAGCTTTTTAACGCTTTCTTCTTCAAATAGAGTTATGGCAATCACAGTCTTTCCTAGTTTTGAAAATTTTTCCAATTCTTTTTCAACTTTTTCTGGTTCTGTCATGTCAGTTTTTGATAAAACAATTAATTCGTCTTTTTCAAGAAGTGTTGGATCAAAGTCTCCAAGTTCTGTTCGGATTGAATCATAGGCTTTCATCATATTTGGATTTTCAAAAGAAACTAGGTGAAGTAGAAGTTTTGTTCGTCTGATGTGACGGAGGAATTTGTGTCCGAGCCCCTTTCCTTCGGCTGCTCCTTCGATAAGTCCTGGAATATCGGCGATGATTATTCCGTACATGCTTCCGAGGTTCGGATCTAGTGTTGTGAATGGATAGTCTCCGATTTTTGCTCCAGCATTAGTTAAAGAATTTAGAAGGCTTGATTTTCCGGCGTTTGGATAACCAACAAGTCCCACATCGGCAATTAGACGAAGTTCAGCGTGAAAGTCTGCACCTTCTCCTTCATATCCCTTTGTGCTTTCCATTGGAGTTTGGTTTATAGAGCTTTTGAATCTTTCATTTCCAATTCCTCCTCGTCCCCCTTTCAAAATAAGAATAGGTTTCTCGTCCATCAAGTCATAAGAGATGTCTCTCTCAAGATCAGTCAAAACAGTCCCGACTGGGAATTTCAAAGTTAAATCATCTCCATTTGCTCCAGTTAGGGATTTGCTTCCTCCCGGTTCTCCATCTCCAGCTCTTAGGTTTCTTTTTTCACGATAGTGTTCGAGGTGGTATAGCTCACGAGTAGCAACAGCATACACGTCTCCTCCGTTTCCCCCGTCTCCTCCAGAAGGTCCACCTTTTGGAACGAACTTCTCCTGACGCCATCGAACAACCCCGTCTCCTCCACGGCCAGCTTCAACGTTAAATTTTATTTCATCTATAAATGCCATTTTTATGCAGCAATGCTCTTTGCGGATTTAGTTATTATTGGGTATACCTGCTTTTCCCCGAATTTTATGTTTATATAAAACTTTGTATCTTTTAACACATTATCGTCAGAAAGGACAGAGACGCTGATTTCGGGGTATTCTTGTTTGTAGTTTTCCTCTATACCCTTTGCCAGTAGATCTGCGTGATTTTTTGCTAGTTCATATAGTTTTTTGTGTTCAGAAAAAAATTCTTTTTGGAAAGAGATTAGATTGTTTCCCTCTGTTCCTTCCCAGTTTATTTTCCCGTTCTCTTCTTTTTTTGGAATTTTTATCGTATCAACATACAGTTCTGGAAAATTAAAATCCAGATACTCCTCTTCATTTTCAAAAGAGGTGTTTGCAAATCCTTCAATCCCTTTGTTCATATTCTAATATTATATCAAACTTTCTCTAACAAGTTTCAATACCCCCTCTTTAGATTTCGCAATACAAAGAAAATTCCCTCTGTGACAAAAAGTTGCATCCGGAACTCCCGTTACTTTTCTCAATTCTTCCTCTCTTAATGCCCCCCATTCTTTTTTGAATGGATTCCTTGATTCATAAGTGTTTGGACTTCTTCTTATACATTCAGCTTTCCATCCTCCTCGACTTGGCTCTATTAGAAAAAGTGCTTCTTGTGTTTCTGACAAAACTGATTGGAATATATATCTTGGAATTGTTTGGTCTATTTCTATTATTCTTTTGTCGGGAGAATTTTTGTAAGCCTGTTCAATAATCCTTCGTCCTTTTATTTGAGCCTTTGCGCTTTTTATTTCTCGCTCAAGAATTCCTTTTGCAAAAGCGACTGCTTTTATAAAATATGGATACTCATCTTCTCCTTCTTCCCAATTAGGATTAAAAGCTCCGAGAATTGCACCTATTTCGTATACCCTTCTTTCTGAAGAGTCTTTTTGTATATCAAATCCATTGTCTGCTGCATCTACTCCTGCGCAAACTCTCTCATCTATATATCGAAAGACTTCTTCATCTTCTCCACAGATTTCTAGCCCAAAGTGTTTCCAAATCAGTCCAAAAGAAGCGTACGGTACACCACCGTCTCTTGTTCCTGCGCCTTCCTTTTGGTGATGATCAAATCTATTTGTGCTTGGGTCGTAAATTTCTCCAACATCTAGAACGATGTCGGCTTTTCCCATGATCTTTTCGTCACGAGTTCTTATTATTTTTATCCTATTTTTGTAATAGATGGATAGAGTTGCAACGGCGAAAACATCGTCAGTGTGGAAACTTCCGTCATGAGTTACAACTACTTTTCTTTTCTTTAAAAAATTAAACACAAATTATTCTCCTATAACCTTAGTTCCAATCCAGTTTATAGCTGAAACTATCAAAGCTCCCCAGAAGGCTGCAGTAAAACCGGAAACATCGAATCCATCAATGAACCCAGCAACAAACCAGAAGAAAACAGCGTTTAGGGCAAGGGAAAATATTCCCAAGGTTAAGATATTTATCGGTAGAGTAAGAATTCCAATCACTGGCTTTATTATTGTATTTATAAAGCCAAGAATCGCTGCAACTATTATTGCAGTTAGAACTCCTTCTACTTGTATTCCGTCTATTACATAAGGAACCGCTAGAACTGCAAGGGCGAGAACTAACCAATGAATTAAAATCTTCATAAATGTAGCTTTAAGTTAATTTAATAATTTTTCGACAACTTTTTTTACATCTGCTCCGTCCGCTTTTCCTTTCAAATCTTTCATTAACGCGCCGAGGATCATTCCAGATTTTGATTTATCAATCTCACCCATTTCGGCTATTTTTGCCTTAGCGAAAGTTTCGATTTCTTCTTCACTCATCATCTTTGGAAGAAATGTTTCGAAAAGATCTAGCTGAGTTTGATCTTCGTCAGCAAGGTCGTTTCTTCCCGCTGCTCGGAATTGAGAGATTGCATCTTTTCTTTGTTTAACTAATTTTGTAATAACAGATATAACTCCTTCGTCATCCAACATTTCACTTGGCTTCATTCCTCGGCCGGTAACTTCAGTTCCAATTCCAGCGAGGATTGCTCTATAAGAAGCAAGCATTACTTGGTCTCTTGCGAGCATTGATTCTTTTATTTTTTCTTTTATTTGGTCGTGTAGCATATTCCATATTATAGCAAACTCCTGTATTATTTTAACAATGAAGAAGAAACTTTTATTTTTAGATACAGAAACAACTGGAAACACTGAGGCAGATTTTTTGTGCCAAGTTGCTTATCAAGTAGATGATGAAGAAATCAGAGAAGAATTATTTAAACCCGAAATTCCTATTTCTGTGGAATCTAGCTCCGTCTGTCACATAACAAACAGGATGGTTGCTGATAAACCCCCTTTTCGTGGTTCTGATTTTGCGGAAAAACTAACAAGTGATCTAACTGAGTCTGTTTTTGTCGCTCACAATGCGATATTCGATATCACAATGCTTAAGAAAGAGGATATAGAGATTGATGACTATATCTGCACAATGAAAATTGAAAAATATCTTGATAAAGATGGAACAATCCCAAGATACAGCCTACAATACTTGCGATATTTCTATGATTTTAACGTTGATGCGTTTGCTCACCAAGCATCTGACGATATAAAAGTTTTGAAAGTTCTTTTTAAGCACCAGCTAGAAAGACTCATGAAAGCTGAATCCTTGAGTGAAGAAGACGCTGCACTTAAAATGATAACTATTTCAAAAGCTCCTTCAATAATAAAAATTATTCCATTCGGAAAACATAAAGGAAAGAATATTGAAGACGTCGCTAAAGAAGATAAAGGCTATCTCGAGTGGCTTCTAAATGAAAAACTAAAAAATCCTCAAATTGGAGACGAGGATTGGGTTCATACACTGAAGAGTTTCTTGGGAAAATAGAGTTTGACAATCCGCTCTTTTTTCAGTAATATCATAAAAAACTGAGAAAGATGTACACAAATAAAAAAAGAACATACCTCGATATTCCCAAGGAGTTATTTGAGGAAATTTTCAACAAAAGTGGAAAAAACAAGAAGACAGAAGTTTTAAGATTCCGACAATTCGGACAGGAATTTTTGGAATTTGAAACGGCGGAGATATCGATTCCCCGAGCAAAAAATAAGCCCATGATCGGATTATCCATAAAAGAAGACCGGGTTATATTTTCTTTTTGGTATAAAGACGAAGGAAAAGACAAGTTTGCTTACTGTGAAGAACAATTTATGTTGGTAGCAAGAAGTATTCCGCTTACAGAAGAACAGATTTCCTCTGGAGAAAAGATCCGGTATGAGATTAAGTTTTTCACTTCAACATTTGGAGTTGATCCAGCGCACATGTCGGCTGATATTGCTTCTGATATATTGAAAAAAGCACACGAGATGTTGAAAAACACAAAAAACTATTACAGAGTTATTAAATGAGCCCCTCGGGGCTTTTTTTTGTTATAATAATTCTTATGCAACAAATACTTTGGATTGTTATAGGTTTTTTGGCGGGAGCTGTAGTTTTCCTTTTGGTTAGAAATAAAAAATCAGATTCTTCTCCTGTAAATGGCGAAAGTTTGAATCTTCTCCTATCTCAAATGAATGAATTCACTAGAACTGTGGACGCCAAACTCGGTGAATCTCAGAAACAACTAACAGAAACAGTTCGTTATCAAGGAAAAGAGTCTCAAGATATTATTCGTGATATCACAGAACGCCTCACTCGTCTTGATGAGACCAACAAACAGGTTGTTTCTTTCACTGATCAACTGAAGAGTCTTCAAGATATTCTAAAAAATCCAAAACAAAGAGGAATTCTTGGTGAATATTATCTCGAAACACTTCTGAAGAATGTTATGCCTCCTGGAAGTTATCAGATGCAATATCCGTTTCCAGATGGAACTATAGTGGATGCGGTTGTTTTTGTAAAAGACAAAATAATTCCGATTGATTCCAAGTTCTCTCTTGAAAATTACAATCGAATAAGCGAAACAAGTGACCCCGCAGAAAAAGATCGTTTGGAAAAAGTTTTCTTAAATGATTTGAAAAATAGAATTGTTGAAACTTCAAAGTATATTCAACCTGAAAAAAATACAATGGAATTCGCTTTTATGTTTATTCCACACGAAGCTATTTATTACGATTTGATTGTAAACAAAATTGGAGCAGTTACTGAAGACACAGAGAATCTGATCCAGCGAGCAGCTAGCAAGTATAAAGTTATCATTGTCTCCCCTACTTCATTCCTCGCTTATCTACAGACAGTTCTTCAAGGTCTAAAAGCTATGCAGATAGAAGAGAGCGCCAAAGATATAGTTAAAAGAGTTGGTGAGCTTGGGAAGCATCTGAAGAGCTATGAGGAGTATCACAACAAGCTCGGTAGCTCTCTTGGAACTGTTCTAAATCATTACAACTCTTCTGGAAAAGAACTTAAGAAGGTAGACAAAGATGTTCTCCGTATTTCTGGAGTATCGAATGAAATCGAGCCAATCTTTTTGGAAAAAGGAGAAGACTAAAAATTAGTAAATATTATTCTCTGGATATTTAGTTCCTCGAATTATAAAATTAGTTTCTAGATCCTTTAGTTCAAATTTTTCTTTAAAATAGCTTTCGATAAATGCTCTGTCGAGTCCATTCTGGCAGGTGTAAACATCTATACTTACGAAACCTCTTTTTGGAAAGGTGTGGATGCTTATATGGCTTTCTTCTATAACAACAAACCCGCTCCATCCACCGGGATCTTTCTCATTATTTCCTGGTGCAAAGTAAACTTCTGGTTCTGATAACTTGTGCATGGCAAGAAGTGAAGGAAGATTGTTCAAGGAATCGAGAACCACTTCTTTGTTATTTAGTAGTTCTTCATTTCCTTTGTACCCGTCGATTGTTATGTGTTCTCCGAAGTGATTCATAAAAAATATTTTATCATAAAATAAAAAATCCCGACTTCTGCCGGGATAAAAATATTATTTTGTGGTTTAATATGTCGTCATTTGGAAACGGCCATAAGGGTCTACGTAGATCCTTTCATCTTTTCTAATACCTACTAGCTTTGGGGTTATTTTTTGGTTCTCTTTTTTGTGTTTATTTTTTAGCACCTTTCTTCTTTTGCGTTCTTCTTTTGAACATGACTTTTCAAAAAATTTGTTCATAAGTTACAGATTTAATTATAATATACAAGAATATATTGATTTTGTCAAAAAATAAAAAATCCCCGAATGGCGGGGTTTATAAATCAATGGTAAGCTTGTGTTCTTTAAATAAATTTTTCAATTCTTCTCTACTTCTTCTACCAAACTTACTAAGAGGGAGTTCTTTTATTTCCCCAGCGTTGGTAATAATGTCTTTTACTTTTTTTATTCCAAAAGCTTTTAGTTTATTAAAAGCCACCATACTTAAATCAAGGTCTTTCAGCTCTTTGGAAAAAAACTCAACTTGCTTTGGTCCGTAGCCTTTTTCCATTAAATTATCGGAAAAAGTTAGTATGATTTTCTGGCTTTTTTTGGAAAATTTAATATTTTCCAAAAAAATAAATGGGGAGCTTTTACTGCCTGCAATTATATTTTTTAATGTTTTCACATCAATAGAAACTTGTTTTTCCTCGACTGTTATCATTATTTTGAATTTTATTTATAATACAACATTTGAATGTTCTAGTCAATACTTTTAATTTTTTCAGCTAACGCTTTCCCAAGAGAAGTATTGTTTTCCAAATCAAGGTGAATCCCCTCTCCGTCTGAAGTTTTTGCGTATTTTGCTGAGTTAAAAAACTCACAATCGTTTTCTATACAGAATTTTTCATAAATCGGAGCTAGCCTTTTTGATTTTTCTTCAGAATCTACGTCAAATATTCCACTTATCACTTTGTCTAGAATAACTTGATCGCCTCTGATTATTGGTGGAGCGATTATCATAACTTTTGGAATTTTTTCTATTATTAAATTTTTACACCACTCTTCAATTTTGTTTTTGTATTCTAAAAGAGTCTGATAAATTTCTTCATCGGATTTAGTTCCTGTTTTATTGCAGTCATTTGTCCCAAGAAAAATACAGATTAAATCAAGGGGAAGATGGCTTCCTAGTATTGGTCCGAACTGAGCCAATCCATCTCTTTCTGGGAAAAAAATATTCTCTCCCGACAGAGTTCTAGCTCGGAGACCTTCATCAATTATCCGAAAACCATCCCCAAGTTCTTTCTCTAAAACTCCAACAAAGTTCTCTTCACGAGAATATCGCTTTGGCGCCCCCGGAACTTTTCCGTGAGTATATGAGTCTCCATAGATTAGTATAGTTTTAGTCATTAGTGTTTATTTTACAGGTTTATTTGATAAATAAAAAATATTTTTTTATTTTAAAATTAAAACTCTTAATCTATTTAAGTTGGTATCTATAATTTCACATAAAACCCCTGCGGCATTAGAGGCAACATCTTCGGGATTTCGTATCGACTCTGTTAAAATTAATTCAGATAACCATCGGTAAAAACTCATAAATTTATCCGTATTCACTACCCCAGCTTTTTGTTCTATTGTATTAAAAACATTTTTTTCTTCATTGTCTAACTCAAGAAACAAGCTAATTTCTTTATTAAAATTTTTTCTATCAAAATTTAGCTTATTAAATAAAAGGACAGAATCTATTTTATTTTCTAAGATGGAAATCAGTGTCAAAAAAATATAATTTCCAATTTTATTTATTTTCTGTTGGTCTAGTTGGTTTTTGAAATCTCGTAAAGGTTGAATTGATTTACTTTCGTGTAAGTATTCTTCCGCTAGATTATATTTTTCTACAATTAGCATTTTTAACACTTGTTCAACTACCGCCAATGTTGCATAAAGAAAGGTTCTCATTTCTTTATTTTGTATTTTCTCAGCTCGAAAAATCAAAGTGTTTACATAAAGGTCTATCTCTTTCTTTTTGTTATTAAAAAACATAATATTTTATTTGGTTTTATAAATTGAATTATAATTAATTCGGTTCGTAGTTCCACGGGGAATGATCCCGTAGTTACTAAGTATTTTAGTCATTTTGCGACTAAAATACAAAGTACTACTGGACGCGGCTCGGTTTTTCTCACTTCGTTCGGAATATACCTCCGCCGGTTCGATTCCCACAAAAGCAAAGCAGTTTGCTTTTTCTCGAGTCACTAGACACAAAAATCTCCTAGACGAATCTAAGAGATTTTTGTGTTGTGACTCCACGGGGAATCGAACCCCGATTCCCGCCTTGAGAAGGCGGTGTCCTAACCGTTAGACGATGGAGCCAGTTGGCGAAAAGACAGAAGAAATATAACAACTTTTTGGGATTTTGGCAAAATAAAAAAGCCCACACACCAAAACATTGATGTGTGGGCATGCCCTCTTATTTACGGGCACCGAGTTTCAGGAAAGTTATTCTTTCTATTAAAAACAGTTCTATAACATAATAATTTTTTCCTCTCCAAATCCCTGATTTGGCTGAGTTGATTTCGAGAAAAGTTCTCTTCTCGATTTCATCGAAGTCGTTCGGCCAAGAAATTGTAAGGAGGGCGATTCCTTCTACTTCCTTAGATACATCGATACCAAGGCTCATCATTATTATTTCGCCTTTGGTAAAGG
>JAGOTH010000005.1 GCA_018061865.1 Minisyncoccota bacterium | reverse complement strand
GGCGAATCCTTGCAGAATCAGGATTTTGTGGGGGGAATGCAGAACAGACGGCGCTTCGCGCCGACCATATTTTTGGTTCTGAAACCCTTTTCGAAAATTTGCGGTATTCATTGTACAAAATTCGAACTTATTTTGAAAGTAATCCTGATGATACCGAATACTAGCGTTCCCCGCGCGCTACGCGCCTCTGTGCGAAGCACAGAGCTTCTGCAAAGCAGAAGTGCGGGAAAACGCTAAATGCAAATGCGGACTCGGTTTTGCGAAGCAATTTTGCGGGAGGAGGATTCGCAAAAACGAGACTAAGTTTTTTGAAATTCGGCGGGATTGGGTTTCTGCCCCGCAGGAGGGTGCGGGAGGAATGCGGGGCGGGCATTTCGGAATTTTGGCGGGCGGGCTACTGGAAAAAATACTCTAAAAATGATAAAGTATGAATACTTTATGGAATCTTTAGATAACAACAAACCTCTTACTGGCGGAGAGAAGAAAATTGAAGAATATGTAAATCGTATAAAAAGCGGAGAATCTAAAGATTCCATTTTTCAAGATTTGCCAGAATCATTTAAATCTAATGTTGAAAAAAGACTTGCAGAACAGGTCAAAGAGAATAGAGAAACAGAAGATGAAAAGAAGATTGAAGAAATCCGTGAAAATTTAGGTTTGCCTAAAAATGAGAAATCTATTGACCTTTCTGATATGCCGATGATTCCATCAAAATGGTCGTCACTAATAAATGAACCTGAACTTCTTGAAGAGATGTGGACATTTGCAATTCCTGTTGATGAAAAGCAGTACGAGAAGCTCAAAGCATGGAAAGTGCGCGGAATCGCATATGCGCAAGAGTATGCTAAAAAAAGTAAAGTTTCAGAAAATAAGGAACGTATTGAGGCGGCGGTTCCCACTGAGACTCTTGCGTCCCCTGAAGTTATTCTAGAAAAAGAAATTACATTGCCAACGATGGAGCGATCTACAAATATTACTGCAATTGGCGACCTGAATGGTTCCTATAAAAGTTTTATAGAACACCTAAAATATAAAAATCTTATTTCAAGTGACCAAAACGGAAATATTGTTTGGAGTGGAGGCAATGAAAATGTTGTTTTTATCGGAGACATTTTAGGAGATAGGTCACCGGAAGGAATGGACGTATATGAAAAACTACAAGAATTACAGAATCAAGCAAAAATACAAGGTGGTAATATAGATTGGATTTCAGGGAATCATGAAAATATGTTCAATGCCGTACTGTGTGGTTTTAGTACAGAACAAGGTAAGCCAGTAGAAGAAGATATGGCATATAGGTTGTCAGGTTATACTGGGAATCTTGAACTTCTAAAATTTTTACCCCTTGAAAGTACAAGAGATTTGTACGAAAATATTAAAAAAAATAAAGATGAAGTCTTTGGACAAGATTTTCAAAAAAATGTTCAAAAAAAGAAAGCTACTTTAGACAGAATTAGAAATAACCCTGATTATCCTCCAAATGTGATTGAGGCATACGAAAGAGGTTATCAAGATATGCTGGATAAGCAAATTAGCTTAGAAAAATTTTGCGCTTTACTTGAAAATAACAGCTACGAAGAAGCAGGAAAAACATTGTTTACTTTTATAGACACTCTCGATAAAAAATATCAAAACCAAATTGGAAGTACTATTATTGCAAATAGAAGTGTAATTAAGGAAAGTATAAACAACAAACAAGAATATGCTTTGTTTAAAGATGCTTTTGTTAATCAAAAATTAATTACACTTCATGATGATAGTTTATACACACATACAAATCTAACTCCACGAATGGTGGGAATTATTAAAGATTTTTCTAAAGATTCTTCAATAAAAGAAGGCATAGATAAGATAAATATGTTTTATCAAAAAGTCTTACGTGTATACTTAGAAAATGACGACCCTCAAAATAAATTAACTGATCAAGAAAAAAAATATTTTAATGTTTTACGCGATGAGTTTATTTCCACATCCTCATATTCAAGAGAAAATTTCTCTGAATCAAATTCTATTTCTAGTGAAGAAAAAGATAATTTAAAAAAGTTTTTAAAAGATTCAGGAATTAACATTGTTACACATGGGCATAGTGATGAAAATGCTGCCATTAAGGGGTTTGCTGATCTTCCAATAATTTCTATCGATAGAAGCGTATACAAAAATGAAGGAGTAAGTATTGAAAAGACTCTAGCATACTCAACCATCTCTACTGATGGCATTGTTAAATTGCCAGAATAATTTGCGAATATTTTAAAAAACTATGAAAGTAAATTTAAAAATTAAACAATTAGAGAAAAAATTTAAAGTCAAACATGCTGGACTTCTAAACACTGCCTTATTTTTAGAAAATTTGAAATTAGACGTGCAGGTTTCAGGTGGAATTATAGATAAAGAAAGTCTGATTGTTCCATGTGTTATTTTTGAATTAGGTAAAAGACCCAAATCAAGATTTTTGAATGAAAATAAATTTCTTAAAACATACTTGGCTAAAATTGGTAAAAAATCTGTTAGTAAAATGAATAATAATGAATATATAGATTATATAAATGAGTCAATAAAAAATGGTGAGACTTTACAATACAAAAATTGGAGGAAAGCCAATCAAAAGAAATTTATTTTAATACAATCTCTATTATCTAGGTTTAATAAACAAAGAAAGTCACTATTGCTTCAAGTTACCCAATTTGAGGATGGGGTTGCTCGTCTTGATTTTGGACATAATGATTCCGTCTTTACAAAAAGACAAAAAATGGATTTTTCGAAAAAGAAAAAACTTTATGATAATATGCTAGACATTTTTACTTCGTTCTCACTTTTCCTGAAAGAAACAAAATAACCTGATTCAAAAGTTTTTCTTTTTAAGCCCGCCCGCCAAAATTCCGAAATGCCCGCCCCGCATTCCTCCCGCACCCTCCTGCGGGGCAGAAACCCAATCCCGCCGAATTTCAAAAAACTTAGTCTCGTTTTTGCGAATCCTCCTCCCGCAAAATTGCTTCGCAAAACCGAGTCCGCATTTGCATTTAGCGTTTTCCCGCACTTCTGCTTTGCAGAAGCTCTGTGCTTCGCACAGAGGCGCGTAGCGCGCGGGGAACGCTAGTATTCGGTATCATCAGGATTACTTTCAAAATAAGTTCGAATTTTGTACAATGAATACCGCCAAAATTGATAACTTTCGTTATTTGATTTTTAAAAATATTGAAAGAAAAAGAAGATTCGAACCGCGGGCCGCAGTCAGCTTGGCTGACGAAGGTTTCGAGTCGTAGCAACGACGAGAGGCGAATCCCTCATCCTCCGCAGAAAGCCTTTATTCGACAAGGTGTTTGCCTAGCCTATACTTTCTAATCTATTCGTGCTATAATGCTTCTGTTAGTCACAGTTCTAGTTTCTTAGTCAAGGCGGTCTCTTTGTCGGGGAACATGTGAGGTGATTACAATTATTAGTTAGCTCACTTGTTTCAAATGGCAGTAAAACTATACGTAGGAAATCTTTCTTACAAAACAGACGAGTCTTCTCTAACAAACGCTTTTTCAGCTTTTGGAAGTGTTGCATCTGCAAAGATCATCACAGACAAAATGACAGGCCGACCACGAGGTTTCGGTTTTGTTGAAATGTCTTCAGAAGAAGAAGCAAACAAAGCGATTGATGGAATGAATGGTAAAGATTTTGACGGACGAACACTTAACGTGAACATCGCCCGCCCAATGGAAGACCGAAGATAATCTATCTAAAACAACTCCGACGAAAGTCGGGGTTGTTTTGTTTTGGGGTATAATATTTTTATGAATAAAGATGAACTAAAACAAAAACTCACAGAAGAAGAATACAAAGTAACTCAAGAGAAGGGGACAGAAGCTCCTTTCCAAAATGAATACTGGAATGTTCATGATAATGGAATGTATCATTGCAAAGTTTGTGATGTTCCGCTCTTTTCCTCAGATACCAAGTTTGATTCAGGGACTGGTTGGCCAAGTTTCTCTGATGCAATTCCCGGATCAACAAAAAATATAACTGACGAAAGTCATGGAATGGTTAGAACAGAAGTGGTGTGCGCAAACTGCGGGGCACACCTCGGTCATGTTTTCGACGACGGCCCAACTGGAACAATGGAAAATGGAAAACAGGGAACAGGAAAAAGATTTTGCACCAATTCGGCGAGTTTGAAATTACAAAGAGAGATTATTTAAGATACAATATTTATTAGTATTATAAATATAGAAATTCTTGGTGACCAACAACTATACGATCGTATAGTTGTTGGTCACCGCGGTAAAGGGGAGTTATATGAAAAATATTCGACTGGGGGTATTAACAAAAAATATTTTAATTCTTGTTGCGATAACAGGTGGAATCTTTGTTATTTCAGCTGCTCCGAATATTGTTCAGGTAATCCCGTTTATTAAAAAAGTTTTAAATAAAAAAGAATCTAGATATAAGGTAAATAAAAAGTTTAAATCTTTAGTGGACGCCGGATACATAAAAAATAAAGGAGCTAAGTTTGAATTGACTCCAAAGGGCGAAATTGTTTTGATGAAGGTAAATCCTACTTTAATAAAAAGACCCAAATGGGATGGGAAGTGGAGGATTGTTTCTTTTGATGTCAGAGAGAACCAAAGGAATAAGAGGGATATTTTTCGGGATGAGCTAAAGAGTCTTGGATTTATTCAGATGCAGAGGAGTGTCTGGGTGTCTCCGTATCCTTGTGAGAAGTACATTGAAATTCTAAGGGTGGAGCACAATTTTGGGAAAAATATGCAGTATATCCTGGCGGAGAAAATTTCTGGAGACAAGAGGATAAGGAAGCATTTCAAACTTTAGAATTCAGTTTTCCACAAGGTTTTTTAAAGAGGGTAACCACCCTTTTAAAAAGAATTATAATTTTAAGTATATGAGATTAAAAATATTTTTACTTGTATTTTTAGCTTCGGTTTTTCTTTTTAATAATAATGTTTTGGCTTCTACAAATATTTCTTCTAGTGTAACAACTGACACAACGTGGACTCTCGTCGGTAGTCCTTATATTTTAGAAATAAGCCCAAGTGTAAATTCTGGGGTAACTCTAACCATAGAGCCAGGGGTTGTGGTAAAGGCTAAGTCGGGTAAATCAATAAAAATTAAAGGTGCTTTGGTTGCAAATGGTACAACCGAAAATCCTATAAGCTTCACCTCCATAAAAGATGACTCTATCGGTGGAGACACAAATGCTGACGGTGCTTCCAGTTCTGCCTTAGAGGGGGATTGGACTGGTTTAGATTTTTGGAGTACAAGTTCTGGTTCTATTTTGAATAATATAAAAATTAAATATGGTAGCACTTGCTTAAGTTCAGAAGGTGTTTCATTGGATCTATCTAATTCAGAAATTTCTTCTTGCCAAAATGGAATTGATTTTTATCAAGGAGATCATTTACTAAACAATGTTTCCGTCGAAAACACTAGTGACAAGGCTCTATACGGAACAGGAAACGCAAACATAACCGCCGAGGGTTTATTTTTTTCTGATGGAGATATAGGTTTTGCTTTTACAGGAGAAACTGATGTAAATATAACGAACAGCACTTTCCAAAACTTTTCTGGGGCGGGGATTAAAAATATTTTTATTGAACCAATTGGTCGTTTGCCCGAATCTGAAGATGAAGAAATTTATTTGTCTAATTCTTTAATTACAAATAATAATTATGGTTTAATTTTGGAAAGAAATTCTTATGGAAATATTAATAATAATGCGATTTATGGTAACTCTGCTGCAGCCTGGACAAATAGTGATGAAGAGGAGCCTACTTTAAATTTTGAAAACAATTGGTGGGGAAGTCCAACTGGTCCATATCATTATTTTTATAATACATCTGGCGAAGGGGACATTCTTGAAACGGCAGATGAAGATTTTGACCCTTGGTTACTAGCTAATCCATTCGAAGCAACAGAAGTCGAGATTGGCAGTCTTGGTCAATTCAAATATGACGGAGTCGCCTCAATTGCTGAAACAGGAACAAACATGAGTGACAGCGTTACTTTTAAGGGAACATTAACCTCTCCATTTGGTCAGGCAAAAATGCAGTTAGAAATAAAAAGTTTCGATGTTCCATTTGATGGAATCGTTAGCCAGGAAACAGAGTTTGCTTCTGACGGTATTGCCGTAGAAAAAGGTGTCTCTGGTTTGATCGATGGCAGTTACCACTGGAGAGCTAGAATTGTGGATGAGTTTGGAAATGAATCTGATTGGGTTGAATATGGGACAGACGGAAATATTGATTTTGTTGTTCATCAAGTTCCACATTATACGCAAAATCAATCGCCGTATCCGGATGAGGCAGCAACTCTTGCTTGGGCTATTCAAGATTATGCCTTTGGTCCAGCAAACACAGGATGTGGGGCGACAATCGCCGCCTGTGGTTGCGCCATGACTTCTGGAGTTATGGTTGCCAGATATTATGGGATAACAGAAGTTGGAGGAGGAGATGTTACTCCAGGAACGGTGAATGCTTGGCTCCAGAATAATAATGGATATTATCCGGGAGGAGCAATAAACTGGTTAAAGGTTGTTGAGTATACCGATAACCAATTGGCTTATGACGGAAGGTCTGGCGATGGTTTTAATAACTACCCATTACTTGATGAATTTTTAAACTTAGAAAGACCTGCAATTGCAAAAATAGCAAAGGGAAGAGGTGGTTCCCCGAGAAGTCATTTCATTGTTATTTCAAATAAGCTAGCGGATACATATGAAGTTAGAGATCCTGCTTGGTATGACACTAAAACATTAAACGAGCCTTCTACTGTTGGAAAAGTTAGGGCTTATGAAAATGGTTTTGATGGACTGAGATTATTTAAACCAGGTGAAGGATTGGCTCAGTCATATTTTAGTGCCAATGTAGCGTCTCCTGCTCACTTGGTTATAGAAGACTCTCTCGGTCGTCGGTTGGGTTATGATCCAATTTCTAATACTTCTTATAACGAAATACCAAACTCATCTTATGTTAGTGAAATGTATGATGACCCAGAAGGTGTTCCATCTGAACATGAATGGAAGATTGCTTATATTCCAGATGCCTCAGAAGATGAATATAAAATGTATGTTTTAGGAACAGGGTCTGGTTCTTATACGGTTGGCGTGTCAGGTAACGGGGGTGGTGGATTTTCCTCTGATAGTGAAAGTGGTGTGATTGAAGAAAATGAAGTTATTAATTATGAGGCTACTTATAGTAATGAAGGTGGAATAACAGAAGCTTCTTTGGAGGTTCCTGCTCCAGATCCCATCCCAACATATCCATCTGCAAAAATATCTTTTAGTACCTCGTCGAAATCGTTAGTTGTTTCTAGCGCAGACATTGGAGTTTTGGTAGAGCAGACACCAACAGGTTACCAGCTGACAGATGGAGAGGGAGATACAACCTCTTTTGATTTGACAGGTGATTACATCCCCGCAGTTCAGCCTATAAATTTACTAATTTCTAATATTTCCTATGGTGGTATACCCAGTGCTTTGAATGGAAGCCTTTATTATACTTGGACAACAAAACCAGATGGTACAATAAAGATGTATAAACAGATAGTTGATATTAATGATGGAACATACAGTACTGCAAATTATAAATTACAGAAAACAACCACAACGATTTGGGACACTCTACCTGGCCTATTGCCGGTTAAAACAATCTTGGCGGGGGTTGTGCCAATGGATATAAACATACAAAATGATTCAATTACAGTCACACATTAAAAAAATAATAATATTAACTATAATAATTTCAAGTATATCTATAGTTTTTATATTTAGAAAAGATGAGGATGTTTTTTCTGATAAAACCAGCTGTTTTGGTATAGAAAAGACAGTTGTTTTACATAAGGAAACAACTCCTGCTACTTTAGACTTGATTATTAATAACAATACCCAGGTTATTGATAATATTCCACCAAATCAGTCATCCGTATATAAATTAAAAGAATGCGCTCTTTATGTTATTAAATATAAAGGTTTTGATTATAAAAGCTACAAATCTTTAGATGATTTTGATTATTCAATTTGGGTGTACCATTTTTTAAAAGAACCGTACTTATTAGTTAATCTGGCCAATAAACAAGGTGGTAAAACAAATATCTTATATCAATATAAATTCGACGTTTCCAATTCCGAAAAATATATCTCTCTAGTTCAAGGTTATGTTGGATCTGAGGATTATGCCCTCCACATAAAAGACATTGAAACAAAAGAAAATATTGTTGAGGTGAACTTAACGAGTGATTTATTTATAAAATATCCGAATATTGCCGGAGATGTGGAATTTCGTGGTTGGAGCGAAGACGAAAAATATTTCTGGTTTAGCCTTTTTGACCAGGCAAATGTTTTGGCTTATGTGAGGGTAAACATGGAAAATGGTGACTTCGGTGTTTTTGAAGCTCCTGTTGGAACAATGAATCAAGATGCTTTCAATGTGAACACCGGCTGGGTTACTTATGACGATGGACCTCCGTGGACAGGGGTTAGAGAGTTTGAAGAAGAGTATCAACAAGAGTGGGAGGAAGCCGGCGATTTTGTTACTTTCTCCATATACAATATTTTTTCAAAACAAAAGATTGATTTGGAAAAAACTACAGATACAACCTGGTGGCATTATCCAAAATGGCTGGATGATGAAACTCTGGAATATAAAACTTCCAACGGAGAAACGAAGAAATATGTTTTGGAATAATAATTAAATACTGATTTAAAGATTAAAAATTGAGGTGACCAACAACTATACGATCGTATAGTTGTTGGTCACCAGTAAAAGTCTGGATAGGTAGTAGGGAAAGATAATGTGGTTTTACGCGGATTTTTATTTGGGGTAAAATAAAAGAATGGAAAACAAATTATCTATGAAAGCTTCTGTTGTAATAGTTATTGGGCTTATTATCCTTGCTTTTTGGGGGAGATTTAATGCCATGAAAAATGGCACCTTAGAGAAGCCGGTACCTGTTGTTAATAGCTTTGAGGAATGTGCGGCGCTTTATCCTGTGATGGAGAGTTATCCGGAGCAATGTAATACACCAGATGGCAAGCACTTTACGAACCCGATTCAGTTTATTGATGGTTCTCAGATTGAAGGTGCTCCAGTCGGTGGTAAAGAAATGGCGGACGGGATAATAAAGGGAAAGGTTGCTTCATACGTTGTTTTGAATGGAAAGGCGGAAGTAGTTGCTTATAGTTATGAGAAATGGGATGAAAAAGAAAGAGTGGAAATAAATCCAGACGGAACTTTCGAAATGTATATTGCAGAAGGGGCTTATTACATAATGGTTGAGCCAGGAATGGAAAGAGAAAAAGCAGAAGCAATATTCATTCAGAAAGAACAAACAATCACCCTTGATTTCGCCATTTAGTTTTTTGGTTATAATTAGTTTGTAAGTATTAATATTTTTTAATTTAAATTATGGAAATAAATTATCTTGCAGTGTTGGTTTGTGGAGTGGCAGCTATGTTCATAGGATTCTTGTGGCACTCAAAGCTTTTGTTTGGAGATTGCTTCATAAAGGCTTCTGGAATGGACATTGGAATGACTCCAGAGAAAATGGCCGTGATTCAGAAAAAAATGTGGCAATTGTATCTAACTCAGTTCTTGCTTGCTCTTTTGCAAGCATTTATTCTTGCTCAGTATATAGCTGGATGGGAAGAGGCGAGTGGTGTTACTAATGCTCTATGGATCTGGCTTGGATTCATAATGCCAACAGTGGCGGGAAGTTCTATGTGGAGCAGTCGTCCAAGAAAGGATGCTTGGAAGGTGTTTCTTATTTCAGCTGGTTACCAATTAGTTCTTTTTGTGGTTTTTGGTTTTATTTTGGGATCTTGGCAGTAATTAAATAATTTAGCTAGAAAAAGAGCCTTGCGTTGACAAGGCTCTTTTTTGTTTGTATAATAAGAAAAATTGAAAACTATGAATACAATGGATCAAATCAAACTGATTTGTGATGCCATCGATCAGGGAATCTCTAACAACTTGAATACCCGAATATATTTTTATGCGGCAATCCTTGCCACCATACTTTTTTGGGTGTCGGGAGCCCTCTTGGCAAAAAGTCGTTTTAAAACCAAATATAGTTTATTTACAATACTTTTTTGTTTTTGCTGGGGGTATGCCTCAGGAATGATAATCTTACAAGTGTCTTTTGACTATTTTGGGGAATTTACGATGGGTGCGTTAGTGATATGTTTAATTTTAGCCTTATCAGTTTTCTTTATTCAGGCAATAGTAATTATTTTTGTTAAAAATAATTTTAATACTGAAAAAAACAAGCCCATTGATCAGGTGTAAGTTATTTTTTTATAAATCCGGTTCACTACCGGATTTTTTGTTTTTTGGTGTAAAATATGACAATGAAAAAGGTGGTGATTATTTTAATATTGACGGTGGCTTTGGGTGGATATTTCTTTTTTACAAAAAAAGATTCTTCTGTGGATCTAGAAAATGAATACCAAATTCGTGAGGTTCTAAAGGATAATGAGCGAGTCTGGAGCGGGGTTCTGCCTTGCGTAGACTGTGAGGGGATTTTGGTATCTCTTGTTCTGTCTGATTTTAATTTTGAAAATGACAACGGAGAGTTTACTTATAGTGAGTTATACCTTGGAGAAGAGGGAGGTCCATATATAAAAAGTGGCTCTTGGACAAGGGTTGGTGAGCAGATTGTGTTTGACCCAAAGGCTGAGGAATTTGATAATTTCTCCTACAGTGCTTTAGACAACGGTGGATTCTTGGTTCCGGCTACACTTCGAATATCTCCAGATATGACTGAAGACAAGTACATTTTGCAAGAAGAGAGGTAGATTGTGGTAAAATATAGGTATTATAAGTTTCGAAATAATTTAAGATGTTAAAAAATTGTAATTGTAAAAATTGGGGACTTCTCCTAATTAGAGTTGGACTGGCTGCGGTATTCCTATTTCACGGAATTAGCAAGTTGATGGATATGGATATGACTATAGGATTTTTCTCAAGTCTAGGTTTGCCTGCATTTATGGCTTGGGTGGTTGCGGTTGTAGAAACTCTAGGTGGAGTAGCAATGCTTTTCGGAGCATTTACTTTTGTTGCAGGAATAGCGCTTGCAATCATAATGTTCTTCTCAATTGTTCTAGTTAAATCAGGAGCAGGATTCTTTGCTTTTGAATTCGAACTAATGGTTATGCTTACAGCACTAGGAGTAGCACTTGCAGGAGCTGGAAAATACTCAATGCACTCAAAGTGTAGCTGTGGTGGAAACTGTATGATGTGCAAAGGTTCAGCTTGTATGCACTGCAAAGGAGGAGAAGGGATGAAGTGTGACGGATGTGAAATGTGTAAGAATGGTTGCACAGGACACGAAGGAAAATAATTAAATTTTCAAAATAAAAAATCCCGCGTTTGCGGGTTTTTTGTTAGGCATTATAGACTACATAATTTTCATTTCCACCTTCTTCGCTCGTTAGGTCTTTGAATTTTTTTTGGACATGACTGTTCAAGTCTATTTCCAGGATTTCTCCATTTTTTGCCTTTGTCAAAATTTCCTCAAGCAATCCGATTATCATGATACCAAACGGTACCCCTAGATCTGTCCGCTTGTTTTTTTCAATGACAGTGAAATGCATTTCAGGTATCAGGTCAGACTTTTTGATATCACCCTCTAAAATCATTAGTTCAACGTCATCAATAAGAGAGAGCTCTTTTGCTCTTTGTATAACGAATTCTCCGTCACTTTTTGAATAAACAGGACACTTTGTGTCGTTTGAAAAATGGATTTCCCCATGGAGAAAAGGGCAGTCTTTAGTAGGCTCTTTAATTTCCAAGTATGCGGTTTTTAATATCATTTTTACAGTTTTATGAATTTATACACTGATTATATTGAGTAGTCAAGTTTGTGATTCTTTTGATATAATTAAAGAATCATGAATATCTTCGAGGACGAATACAAAAAACTAAACAAAGAGCAGAAGGATGCTGTCGACTCTATCGAAGGCCCTGTTATGGTTATTGCCGGTCCTGGGACTGGGAAAACTCAGGTTCTTGCTCTCCGTATCGGGAATATTCTCAAGAAAACAGACATAGGAGGATCTGGTGTTCTTTGTCTAACGTTCACTCGTTCTGGAGTAACTGCTATGAAAAAGAGACTGGAAAAATATATTGGAGCAGAGGCAAACAATGTAAAAATATCAACATTTCACAGCTATGCAATATCGCTAATAGAAAAACATCACTTAAGTCTCGGTTTTATAAATATTCCAAAACTTTTGGACGAGAGGGAGGCTGTTTTTCTGGTAGACAAGTTACTCTATGTTCGTGAATGGAAACATCTCCGTCCGAGAGGCAATCCTGCGACTTATTTTTCTGATATAAAATCTCTTATCTCACTTTTGAAACGAGAACGAATGTCTCCGAGTGATTTTCAAAAAGAAATTGAAAAGGAAATAAAAAGTCTAGAAAGTGATCCAGAAAGTGTTTCTTCCCGTGGTGCATCAAAGGGGGAGTTGAAAAAAGAAATTATAAAAAAGATAGAAGCACTAGAGAGAACAAGGGAGATTGTGGATTTTTATGAAGCCTATGAAGAAGAAAAGCAAAAACAACTTCTCATGGATTATGATGATGTTCTCGAATACGCCGTGGAGCTCGTCGAAGGATCTGAAGATATCTGTGCCGACATAAGAGAAGATTCACAGTATATCCTTGTCGACGAACATCAGGATTCTTCTGGGGTGCAAAATAATTTCCTAAAGGCTGTTTGGGGAGAAACAGAAAAACCAAATATTTTCGTCGTGGGAGACGATCGTCAGCTTATTTATGGTTTCGGGGGAGCGTCGCTCTCATATTTTGAAGAATTCAAAACCGCTTTTGGAAAAGCAAAGCTCATAACTCTTGTTGAGAACTATCGTTCCACTGCTCCGATACTCTCTCTCGCAGACACACTACTCTCTAGTGATCTAACAAAAGAAAAACTAAAAAGTAATCGACCTGATTCGCATGATATTTATCTGTCAGAATATTCATATCCGAGGGACGAGATAATCGCGAGCGGAATATATTTCAAGAAACTTATCGAAGAAGGGCTGAACCCAAAAGAGTGTGCTCTTCTTGTTCCAAAAAATTACCATGTTCGAAATGCGATGAATATTTTGCGACGCGCTGGTGTTCCAGTTTCTGGTGGAGACAGTCAGTCTTTTTTCGACTCACGAGCAGTGGCAAGTTTTAGAAAAGTTTTGAAAGTAATCAGTAATCCAAACGATATTGTCTCTCTTTCCAATACTTTGGTAGATAGTATATCCGGAGTTCCTGCAATCGAAGCCCACAAATTTTTGCGAGATAAAAAATTGAACGATCTTTCTATTGAAGACTTGGTTCGTTATGGAGAAGGGAATGGGCTTTTCGAGGGACAAAATCCTATATCTGTTTGGGGGAAGAAACTTATTTCTTTCATAGATGAGTCTAGTTCAGTTGGTTTACTTCAAATACTTAGTTTTGCTGGGAATGAATTACTTATAAAAAATGCAGATGGGCACGAAAAACTTCTAGAGAATGCAGAGGCACTTAGAACATTTTTTCATCTTGCAGAAATGCAAATTCAAAATAACCCTCACCAAACTCTTAAAGATTTTCTGGAATATATTGGTAGGCTTGAGGGTTACAATATGCACATCCCACTTGCGACATTCGGTGAGCACAAAGGTGTTTCTGTAATGACCCTACACAAATCAAAGGGGCTTGAATTCGAGGCAGTCTGGATTGCTCACATGAACGAGGAGACATTGATGGCCGAGAAGAAGGGAGGATTCACTTTGCCGGAAATTGTAAAAGAGAAGATCGAGGAGAAGAGTCTTGCTGTAGCGAAGAGGGAAGTCTATGTTGCGATAACCCGAGCAAAGAAGTTCTGTACTATCTCATATGCGAGAGGTGATGTTAAGGGAGCGGAACTAAACTTAGCCCAGGTTATCAGAGAACTTCCAGAAGTTCACTTTGTAAGTAAGTCTGCTGATGAGACAGAAGAAGAACTTCTCTCATATGGACCTGAAGTTTACGTGAAGAATTTTGAAGCACCAGAAGGAGAAGATTTTGAAAAAATGAAAACTCTCGTAGCGGACGAGTATGATGAGACACGAGTTTCTGTTTCTCTTCTAAATAACTTTTTTGAGTGTCCTTGGAAATGGTATTTCCGAAATTTCTTGAAGCTTCCAGAAATAAAATCTGACTCACTTGCCCTTGGTTCCGCTGTGCACTCGGCTATAGAGTTTGTTTTGAAATCTGAAAAAATCCCAACAGAAAAAATGATCCGAGACTGCGTTGAGGATAGTTTCAAAAAAGAAGGGGTAAACGACGAGAGAACTTTGAAAAAGATGACAGCAGACGCTGTAGAGATCGTCTCAAAGTGGATCGAAGTATCTTTCAAAGATATTGCACCAAACAGAGAAAGTGAAAGATCTGTTTCTTTTAAGGATCCTCGATTCCCGCATCTAAATTTTTATGGAAAGATCGACCTCACAGAGAGATTCCCAGGAGGAGAAGTTGCTGTGACCGATTTCAAAACTGGCTCATCTAAAACTTCTGGTGTTATAGAAAAACTAGATGATGAAAATAGATTGTCTTCATATATGCGACAGCTCGCTATGTATTCGTATCTAGTTCAAGGTTCTGACAAAAAAGAAGTAATATCTTCGAAGCTATATTTCTTGGAATCAAAAGAGGGAGACAAGAATATGATTTATGCGACACGAGTGGGAGAGGAGCAGATTGATCTACTTGTTCGGGATATCGCAGACTATGACAAGCTTCTAAAAAGCGGTGAGTGGACAGAGCGACCTTGTAATGCAAAACAATACGGCGGGGGAGACGAATGTGAGCATTGCAAGTTGGCAAGAGAGATTTATAAAAAGAGAGAATAGTAAACAGGTAGTAGAAAAATAATTTTTACATATGCGTTATTCTAGTTTTTTGCAAAATACTAGAGTAAGGAGAAAATAAAAAAGGTAATTAAATTACCTTTGGAGTCCTAGTTTTTAGTTTTAAATTACCAGAAAAATGTTTTAATAATTATTGATACTGCAAACATTGAGCATGCAACAATATTGAGAGTTTTATACCTCTTACCAATTAGCCCCTCTTTTATTTCCAAAGTCGTAATTATAAGAATAATTGCACCACAGATTGAAAGGATGGGAGACAAAATTGGTAATCCTGACTTAATAAATATGTATATGTTAAAATAAATATCTTCTATAGCAAAAAATAATATTAATTTTTTCATAAGTTCTATTTTCTTTCATAATACTCTTAATAAGTATTTTGTCAAATAAATAAAAAACCGGAAATTATTCCGGTTTTAGTTAGGAGCTTTACCAAATTCTTTTAAAGAAGCAATCCAGGCCTCTTTTCCTTTCCAGGTGTAGACTACAAGCATTCCCAGAAATCCGGCAATAAACATGGATAACATTCCAAGTACAAAATATTTTATAACCAAGGTTGATGATAAGAGAAATCCAATCACAGTAAATCCAGTGGCCAATAAAATTAAGGAAATTGTTACTACAGTCTTTAAAAGTATAATTGATATATTTTTCATAATTTTCAATTTTCTTTCAGAATACTCTTAATAAACTTTTTGTCAAATAAATAAAAATAAAAGCCATGCAGATTTTGCACGGCTTTCTTAAGTTAAAAGAACTTACTTTTCCGGGTAGTTAAACTCGGAGTAAACATTAACAATCATTTCTTTGTACTGTATGTTCAATTTGTTTAACTCCTCGGGATAGATAGATTTATTGATGTCACCCCCTATAGCGTCACTATAAAACATCTCATCTGGATCATCTGGCTGGAGTCCATCCGCCCCCATGTCCATCAACCACCTATACCCTTTTCCGGTGTAGTCGGTAATACTAATACTGAGGGGTTTTCCATCAGCTTCAATGTATATTACACCACCAAAGTTTTTTTGGTGATTCCACACAATAGTATTTTGAAGATCTTTTGCAGTGTCTCCAGACACTTTGCTTTTTAAGTCATCAATTAAAAAATTGATTGACTCATTAAGTGTTTCCGGGAATTTTATCGAAACATACTCTCTGAACGCCTGCATGTCCAAAGAATCTTGTGCGGGAGTTTTGTGTGCTCGCCCCCGAGCACCCTGATTATTACTTTCACTTTTTTCACAAGCAGTAAGTACCATAACCAAGCTAAATACAACCAATAATAATTTTTTCATAGTTCAATACGTTTGTTTGTGTATATTATATCATATAATATAGATATAGTCAAGGAAGGGAGTCCTTGGTATATTTGATATATTTAGGCAATGTTAAATAAGAAAAATCTTAAAAATAAACATACTTTCTCTGATAGGGTCCTAAAAGCTGCACTCGCTATTCCAAAAGGTAAAGTCACAACTTATGGTGCTATTACACGTGCGTGCGGTGCGGGGCCTATGGCGAGTCAGAGCATTACGACAATACTTGGTAAGGCATATGAAGCGGGTGAAAAGCGTATACC
Organism: Minisyncoccota bacterium; assembly: GCA_018061865.1. Lineage (GTDB taxonomy): Bacteria > Patescibacteriota > Minisyncoccia > Phycocordibacterales > UBA9973 > JAGOTH01. Next base: position 29,929 of record JAGOTH010000005.1, on the reverse strand, counting down.
ATGGCACAGAATAGTTTATTCTGGTGGAAAAGTTTGGATTCCCGCCCGAACGACTGATCTCGTTCAGTCGGGCAGGGATGACAGGATCAAGAAAGAAAGAATGGCTTTATATAAAAAAGAGGGAATTGAGGTTGATCCAAAAACTGGGAAAATAAAAAACTTCGAAGATATACTTTTTGAATATAAATAAAAAACCCACAAACCAAGGGTTTCGATTTGGGGGTTTATTTGCATTTTATGCGGGTTGAGGAGCTTTCGCGTTTACTGTTACCTGTTCGTCTTTGAAAGTGAAGGTAACGAAATCGTTTTTTGATTGGATGATTTTTTCAATCACGTTTTCTGAGAAGATTTTATTAATTCTTTCAGCAAGGAACTTTTGGCTTTCAAGTGTTTTACAATAACTGAGTGAATTTGTTAAAAAATTTTTGGGATGTAATTTTCCTTTTTCTTTATTTTCTTCCCACATTTTTCTCATTGTATTTGCTATATTTTGAGCCAGCTTCTCGGCCTGCTCTCTGTTCATACCTATCGGAATAACAGAGGTGATGTCTATTGGATTATTCATATTCTTTTTTTTGGTTTCAACCACAATAACACCAAAGAGACTTTTGGTCAAGAAAATAATAAACTACTTCAAATAATCTGTAAAAGTGATAGTATCTAAATACAACTATGTATCAAATACTTTTATTCTATAAATATGTCCACATCGAGGATCCGGAGGCGGTAGCGGTTTGGCAGAGAGAGCTTCAGTCTAAATTTGGATTCAAAGGGCGAACCATAATAGCTAAAGAGGGGGTTAATATAACTCTTGAAGGAGAAAAAGATAAGACCGAAGAATATATTCGTGAAGTGGAGAAAGACCCGCGTTTTCAAAATATTCATTGGAAAAAAAGTGTTGGAACAGGGAATGCTTTCCCTCGTCTTTCAGTAAAAGTTAGACCTGAGATTGTGTCTCTGCATCTTGGAACTTGTGATGTAGATCCAAACGAAACAACTGGAATTCATCTAAAACCAGAAGAGCTTCATGAATGGATAAAAAACGGAAAAGAATTTTATATTGTTGATATGCGAAATGCTTATGAACACAAAGTAGGGCACTTCGAAGGATCTATTTGTCCTCCAATGAATAACTTTAGAGATCTTCCAAAACTTCTAAAACAAATATCTCACTTGAAAGACAAAACAGTTTTAACGGTTTGCACCGGAGGAGTAAGGTGCGAAAAAGCATCTGGATACCTCATAACTCAAGGATTTAAAGATGTATACCAACTCGATGGAGGAATAGTTTCTTATATGGAGAAATATCCAAACGAAGATTTCAAAGGAAAGCTTTATGTTTTTGACGGAAGAATTGTTGTTGGTTTTTATACTGATGATCCAAGACACGAAATAATCGGACGATGTGATTTTTGTGAGACGCCATGTGATCGTTACAAAAACTGTGCAGACAATATGTGTCATAACCATATTCTTGTTTGTGATGACTGTTTAAATAAAAAAGATGGAAAACCAATGTGTCCAAAAGGTTGCCACAGAACGAGAAGTGGTAAATCAATCCGCTCAAATTTTTTTCAGATTATTCGTGATAAAATAAATTTATGGAAATAAATATAGATAAAAATAAAGAAAAAGAATTGATTGAAGTCCTCAACCTACGAACAGATGCGGAAGCTAATCGTATTAGGAATTATCTGTCTATGCCGGATTTGTCTAAAACAGAAGGAAGCCCACTGCACGAAATAGTAAAAAGGGTGCGAGAAGTAGAGGCACTTCACGGACTGGATGTTATCAATATTCCAGAAATTGTCCCTTGTGATATTACTTTTGATCTTTTTGATTTTCCTGCAAATCACGTAGCGCGAAGTAAATCAGATACATACTATGTTGATGAAAATAATATTTTGCGAACACACAATACCGTTTCTTGGTATTACTATTTTAATAATGAAGAAATAAAAGAGCGAGTAAAAAACAAAGAACACTTGGGTGCTTTATGTTTTGGAAAAGTTTATCGTAAGGATGAGATAGACCGCAGACACATGAATGTCTTTCATCAGATAGATGGATGGAAAGTAATTCCAAACGAAGAAGGAATGATGCCACTAGATGAGCTAAAGCGAGTTCTTTCTGAAGTTGTAGAAACTGTTTTTGGTAAAGAAACAGAATATAGATTCTTGGACGACACATTTCCTTACACTGATCCATCAACTCAGATTGAAGTGAAGGTAAATGGTGAGTGGGTTGAAATTCTTGGAGCGGGGATGATTAAATCTTCAGTTTTGTCTAAAATGGGAATCGAAGGATACAACGGATGGGCTTTCGGTTTTGGAATTGAAAGACTTGCAATATTATCTCTAAACTTGCCAGACATTCGTCTTCTTTGGTCAAACGACGAACGAGTAAAAAAACAACTCGTCTTGGGTCAAACATACAAAGAGGTTAGCAAATATCCTCCGATAAAAAGAGATATTTCTTTTATTGTTAACAAAAGTGAATTTACTCCAAACGATTATTTTGATCTTGCTCGTGATGTGATTGGAGATTTGGCAGAAGAAATGGCACTTCTTGATGAATACGAAAATGATGAAAAGTTTGGGGCAGGGAATAAGAGCTACGCTTATCGTGTAACTTATAGATCACTAGAGAAGACCCTCACAGACGACGAGGTTAATGCCCTACACAAGCAGTTAGAGAACGAGACAGCCAAGGTTTTCAACGCTGAGATTAGATAGCGCGAGGGGCAGGACAAAGGCCCTAAAACTCACTAGAATTTATAGCCCAAAATCAACATAAAATCCTTGTTTTGCAAGGCAGAAAGACTAGGCGGAAAGCCTGGTTTTTGGTATAATATTCTTATGTCAAAAAAGGAATATGGAGCAGAAGATATTTCAGTTCTAGAAGGGCTTGAGCCGGTAAGGCGTCGTCCAGGAATGTACATAGGAGGCACCGGTATAGAGGGTCTTCATCATTTGATTTGGGAAATTTTCGACAACTGTCGCGATGAGGCGATGGCGGGCCACGCAAACCTAATCGAAATTGCACTACTTCCAAACAACAGAATAAGAATCGTAGATAACGGTAGAGGAATTCCAACTGGAATTCACCCAAAAACAAAAGTTTCTGCACTTGAAACAGTTATGACTGTTTTGCACGCCGGAGGAAAGTTCGGTGGAGATGGATACCGAGTTTCTGGAGGTCTTCACGGAGTGGGAGCTTCTGTGGTTAACGCACTTTCAATTTACACAAAAGCAGAAGTTCACAGAGAAGGAGGGAAGTTTGTTCAAGAATATTCTCAAGGAAAAAGAAAAGCTCTTGTGAAAAAAGTTGGTCCTTCAAAACTCCGAGGAACAATAATTAGCTTCGAGCCAGATCCAGAAATTTTTAAAGAAATAAAATTTGAATGGAACACTATTGTTAACAGATTTCGTCAGCAAGCATATCTCGTGAAGGGTCTTCGGGTTAATATCGTAGACGCACGAGAATCTACCGAAAAAATAAATCTTGATGATACATTCTGGGCAAAGGATATTCTAAAAAATAATCCAAGCTACTCATTTTACTTTGAAGGAGGACTGGCTTCTCTTATTCGTTTTTATAACCGAAACGAAAAAGCCGTTCAAGAAAGTATTTTTTATTTTGAAAAAGAAGTTGACGGAGTCGGTGTTGAGGTAGCTCTCCAATATGTAGATGATATTTCTGCGAAGATCGTTGCTTTTGCAAACAACATTTACAACTCAGAAGGAGGAACACAGGTTACAGGATTTAAGATGGCACTAACTCGTCTTCTTAACTCTTATGCCAAGAAAAATAATTTAATAAAAGAAGCGGACGGGGCTTTCACAGGAGACGATGTTCTTGAGGGACTTACTGCGGTTATTTCTGTTAAGTTGCCAGAGATTCAATTTGAAGGACAGACAAAGGCGAAGCTTGGGTCTCCCGAGGCGCAAGGAGCGACAGCTACGGCCTTTGGAGAGGCGTTTGAGAGCTTCCTAGAAGAAAACCCAGACCAAGCTAAGGCAATTATAAACAAGGTTATTTTGGCGGTTAGAGCTCGAAAAGCTGCCAAAGCAGCCAAGGATTCAATCCTCCGAAAAGGGGCACTAGACGGAATGACTCTTCCAGGAAAACTCGCTGACTGTCAGGTGAAATCTTCAGAAGAAGCTGAGTTGTTTATTGTGGAGGGAGACTCTGCTGGAGGAACAGCAAAAATGGGGCGAGACAGAAGAACGCAAGCAATCCTTCCACTTCGAGGAAAAATTTTGAATACAGAAAGAGCAAGACTAGATGTGATGATGGAATCAGAACAGGTGAGAAACTTGATTGTTGCTTTTGGAACAGCCATTGGAGATGTGTTCGATATTAGCAAGCTTCGATATCACAAAATAATTATCGCAACAGATGCGGACGTGGACGGTTCTCACATTACAACTCTTATTCTGACACTACTATTTAGATATTTCCGACCGCTTATTGATGCGGGACATATCTACATTGCTCAACCACCACTTTATAAAATAAAAAGAGGAAAAGAACTTCATTATGTTTATTCTGATGAAGAAAAGTTTGCAATCATAGGTAAAGACGCTCCTGAACTTGAAGAGCTGTTAGAAAAAGCTGAAGAAGATATGGAAGAAGGTGAAGAAGAAAATGAAGAGGAAGAAACAAAGACAAAATCTTCAAAACCAAAGTCTACAAAATGGAATATTCAAAGATATAAAGGTTTGGGAGAAATGAACGCAGAAGAGTTATGGGAGACAACAATGGATCCAGCTAGAAGAGTGTTGAAGCAAGTAAACATTGAAGACGCTGAACTAGCTGATCAAGTGTTTGATATGTTGATGGGTAAAGAAGTTGGTCCACGAAAGAATTTCATTCAAACAAACGCAAAATACGCGGAGATAGATATATAAAGAAGGTTGTAGCTGTTAGCTGTTAGGTCATAGAAATTAAGAAAATAAAAAATGCGCGATTTGCGCATATTTTTTGTTACCACTTTATTCCTATGTAAATACCTTCTTTTATGTCAGGTATTAGTTTTTTAAGTCCTTCTATGTGGTAGTCACATATCTCTACTATTTCCGGATTAAAATTATTTTCCTCCAGTACACCACAAAGTAATTCCCCTAATTTACTTCCAGTATTGTATTTATAACCAGTTTTTTTATTTTTTACTATGTGGCGTCTTTTACTTTCCAAAAAAAGGATCGGATACTTATTTTCCCCTGCTTGTGCAAATTTAAAAAGTTTCTCCTCTGTTACCTCAGAATCAAAAAGCTCCTTTGCCTGAATTTGAAGATTTTGAATTTCTCTATTTTTTTCTTCAGACCTTCTTGTCTCTTCTTCCTCACGGGCTTTTTTCTTAGCAGAATTCGTTTCTTGATGAAGTCTACTTATTAGTGGATTTTTTAAAGTACTCATTTATATTGTTTTTAATAATATAAAGCAATTTAATATACTTGTCAAACAACAAAAAAACCTCACAATTGTGAGGTTTTTTTGTTAGATTCTATTTTTTATTTCGTGATCGATGACTGCGAGGAATTGGTCAGTTTCAATTATCTCTTTTGTTCCATCTCGTTTTTCTACAGACAGAGCATTATTTTCTATTTCTTTGTCTCCAACTACGAGAATGTAAGGAGTTCTTTCTTTCTTAGCTTCATGGATTCTTGTTCCAAGATTTCCATTGTCTCCGTATACAACAACTCTAGCATTTATATTTTTTAATTTTTCAGCCAGCGCGTTTGCGTAATCTTGGTGTTGCTCCTTAACTGGGATTATGGCGATTTGAGTAGGAGAGAGCCAAGTAGGGAAGTTTCCAGAGTAGTATTCAATTAGGAATGCCATAATTCTCTCGATTGCTCCGATTGAAGAGCGGTGAACCACAAAAGGTCTCTTGTCTGTTCCGTCGCTTGCCTTGTATGTAAGATCAAACCTTGTTGGCATACAGAAGTCGTATTGAACAGTAAAGGCTGTATCTTCTTTTCCATTCACGTTTTTCATTTGGATATCAATCTTTGGCCCATAGAAAGCCGCTTCACCTTTAGCTTCAACAAATTTACCACCTCTTTTTTCTAGGAGTTCACGCATAAGAGATTCTCCCTTTTCCCAAGCTTCATCATCCTTGTAGTATTTTTCTTGATCTTCTCGGTCTCCAAGGGATAATCTATACCAGTAGTTTTCTCCTTTTTTTAGTCCGAGTTTTTCTGTAATAAACTCAATCAAGTCTAAAGCTCCGGCAATTTCGGAAACTGCTTGATTCTCGTCGGCACAAATAATATGGGCGTCAGCAAGGCAGAAAGTTCTCACTCTCTGAAGGCCAGAAAGTTCTCCTGATTGTTCGTATCGATATAATTGAGCAAGCTCTGCAATTCTCATTGGCAGATCTCTATAACTGTGAGGTTTTGAAGAATAAAGTTCGAAGTGGTGAGGACAAGTCATTGGGCGAAGCATAAATTCTTCGTCATCAATCACAATAGGCGCATACATTGATTCTTTGTAATAAGGATAGTGTCCGCTTTTTTTGTATAGATCGAGCTTTGCAATGTCTGGAGTGTAAACATGAAGATATCCTCGGCGGATTTCTTCGTCGACAATAAATCTTTCTAGTTCTCGACGAATAGTTGATCCCTTCGGAGTCCAGAGTGGTAGACCTTTTCCAACAACAGGGGAGAAAACGAATAGATCAAGTTCTTTTCCTAACTTCTTGTGATCTCGAGCCTGAGCTTCTTCACGATTTTTCAGGTATTCATCCAGAGCTTCTTTTGATTCAAAAGCCAGTCCATAGATACGAGTTAGCATTTTGTTTTTTTCGTCTCCTCTCCAATATGCACCTGCGACTCGGTCTAGTTTGAAAGAGTCTGTTGCAATTTCTTCTTTTGGATTTTCAGTGTGGCCTCCACGACAAAGATCTGTAAAGTCTCCAACTGTATAAAAAGTTATTTTCTCTCCTCTTTCAGAAATCTCTTCGATCAGTTCTTTTTTGTATTCGTTTTCGCTGTAGTATTCTAGAGCTTCTTCCTTTGCCTGCTCTTTATGAGAGAATTTATTCCAATCTTTTAGAAGTTTTCTCATCGTCTCCTCTATTTTTTCTAGATCGGCGTCTGTTATTTTACCCTCGACATCTATGTCGTAATAAAAGCCGTTGTCGATTGCAGGACCGAGAGTAAGCTTACTTCCTGGATAAAGGTCCATCACAGATGCCCCTAGAAGGTGGGCGAGAGTGTGGCGGATGTGTTCTAGTTTTTGTTCTGTCATAAGGCTATATTAACATATTTTTTGTTTTCGTCTTTGGATTGACATTGTTCTCTTTTTATTATAAATTGCTCAAAATTGTTAATATGAAAAAATTAATGTTTTTTCTCTGGCTTTTGCCGAGCATTGTTTTTTCCCAAAACAGCAACCTCAACGACTCAGACCTTGTTGTGGTGAAGACTTTCGAAAATATGGAATTTGTTTATTATGTTTGCGAAAGATCGTATCCGATAAACGATTCACTTAATATGAAAGTTCTCAAGACTTACTCCGGAGACAATGTGGAGGAAGAGGCCGTGAAGAAAATATTTCTGGGAGACAAAATTGTCTATGGAGATACAATTGGTGAACCTTATTATGAAAACATATCTTTATTTATCCGAGTTAAAAAAACAAATATAGAAAAAGTATATTTGGAAAAAAAGACCGGGAAGGTAAGGTATGAAATTATTGAGAGGAAGTCCGAGCAACAAACTCTGAACGATCTGGGTTGGGCAACTGCCGGAGCCGCCCTCGTTGCTGTCGTTGTGACTATAATCATTGTCACACAAAATACCCGTTAGCTTTATGCGCGAGATTTTTTATATCTTTCTTATTTTATCAACCTGGATACTTTTTTCTCCTTCACGAATTGCAATTTTACCTTCAATTGCGACCAGAACTCCTTCTTCTAGATCAGCACCACTCTTTTGGAATGTATCTGAGAAAATTACACACTCAATATTTCCAGTTAGGTCAGAGATTTTAACAAAAGCCATTCTAGTTTGTTTTTTTGTAATGATTGTTTTCACTTCATCAACATGGGCAATCAAAGTGATTGGATATCCGTGTTTTGCAATTTCTATCACCTTGCTTATTGTCATTCCGGTTTTTTCTATCAAGTCTGCTTTTTCTTCAAGAGGGTGTCCAGAAATATAAAGACCAATAAGTTCTTTTTCCCAGAGAAGTTTTTGAGATTTTGTGGCAGGAGGAGCGTCATCAAGTTTTAATCCAGTTCCAACTTGCATGTCACCAAACAGGCTTTCCTGTGCCTTGCCGGCAATTACTCCACGGTTGTATTCCAGAAGTTTTTCAAAGTTTGCAACCAACTGACCTCTTTCTCCAAAGGCATCCATCGATCCGCTCATAATCATAGCTTCGAGAGATTTTTTGTTTAGATTTTTATGGTGAACTCTGTCTAAAAAGTTTTCGATTGAGGTGTATCTTCCGCCAGCTTTTCTCTCTTCAATAACGGCTTCAGCGATATCGTGTCCGAGGTTTTTTATTGAGCTTAGTCCAAAGCGGATTTTTTCACTCTTACCTTCAGAGCCCATTATTGCAGTGAAAGGATAAAGTGATTCATTTACATCAGGTGGTAAAACAGGAATTCCCATTCGCTCACATTCTTTTATGTAAGTTGTAACAGTTTCAATATCTCCGGATTCTGCAGAAAGTGCCGCTGACATATATTCAACAGGGAAGTTCGCTTTCATATAAGCTGTCTGATAAGCCACTCGTCCGTAGCTGGCGGCGTGAGCTTTGTTAAATCCGTAAGCGGCAAACGGAACAATCCAACTCCAAAGCTCTTCTGCTTTTTCTTTACTAAATCCTGATTTTTCAATACAACCTTTTGTAAATTTGTCGTGCTGAGCATCCATCTCTTCTGGAATCTTTTTTCCAACGGCTTTTCGGAATTTATCCACCTCTCCCCAAGAATATCCGGCGATGTCTTTTGCGATAAAAAGAAGGTCATCTTGATAAACAAGAATTCCATAACTTCGTTCAAGAATCGGTTTGAGTAGTGGATCGAAATATTTAACCAAAGAAGGGTTGTGTTTTCGGGCGATATAGTCAGGGATGAATTGCATTGGTCCCGGACGGTATAGCGCCACCATCGCGTTTATATCGTGAATACTAGATGGCTTTAGTTCTTTTAGAAATCTTGTCATTCCAGATCCGTTAAGTTGGAACAAAGCTTCTGTTTGTCCGCTGGCTAGAAGCTCGAAAGTTTTTTTGTCATCAAGGGGAATTTTTTCTATGTCGACTTCTATGTCATATAGTTTTTTCACAATAGCAATTGCATCATGAAGAATTGAAAGGTTTCGGAGTCCCAAGAAATCAAACTTAATAAGTCCGGCCTCTTCAATCGTATACATGTCGTACTGACTGATAACTTTTCCACCCTTTGGATCAAGCTGGATTGGAGTGAAGTCTGTTAGTGGAGTAGGGGAGATAACAACTCCGGCCGCGTGGACAGAAATGTGTCGGGCACAGCCTTCAATCTTCATTGCCATGTCTAGAATAAATTTTGTGTTCCGGTCATTTTTGTAAGCGTCATCTAAATCGGGGACAAGTTCAAGTGCGTGTTTTATTGTCATTGGAAATCCTTGGCTTCCCATTGGAATCATTTTTGAAATTTTATCTCCAACAGAATATGGATATCCAAGTGCTCGCGCCACATCGCGGACAGCTCCTCTGGCCATCATTGTTCCGAATGTTCCAATCTGTGCCACCTTGTCTTCTCCGTATTTTGCTCGAACATAATCAAGCATCATGTCTCGTTTGTCGTCGGCGTAGTCCATATCGATATCTGGAGCAGAAGGACGCTCTGGGTTTAGGAATCTCTCGAATGGAAGTTTGTAATCAATCGGATCAACCTTTGTAACTCCTGTTAAGAACGTTGTTAAGCTTCCAGCAACTGATCCTCTGATGTTTGTATAGATGTCATTATTTTCAGCATAGTGAAGCAAGTCAGCCACAATCAAAATGTATTTCGAAAATCCTTTGTTCTTAATAATTTCAAGTTCGTATTCCAGTCTATCAGTGTATTCTTTTGTTTGAGGCAAACCTCTTTTTTCAAAACCAGCATAAGCTAGTTGTTTTAGATGTTCATCAGCTCCTTGTCCACCTTCGATTTCGAAGTTAGGGAAATACCAAGAACCTAGATTTAATTTCAGATCAATTGATTCGGCAACTTTTTCTGTATTTTTTACAGCTTCGGGATAATCTTTGAAAATCTGGTCTATTTCTTTTGGAGAGATAAAAGAATAGTCTCCATCCATTTTGAAATTATTATTGTTGGTGTTTATCGCAAGAAGGGTGTTGTGGGCTTCTTTGTCGTCTTCGTTTAGATAATGAGAATCCCAAGTTGCAACAAGGGGAAGAGAAAGGCTCTCTGCGAGGGCTTTTATTTTTGGAATAAGTGGAAGATACCAATCAACTTCTTTGTGATTCATTATTTCAACAAAAACATTTTCTTTTCCGAAAACAGAAATATAGAATTGTAGAAGTTTTTTTGCTTCTTCCTCAGCTCCCTGACGAAGCAGTGAAATGAATTTACTTCCTGGGCAGCCAGATAGACAAATAATTCCCTCGCCGTGTTCGCGGAGTAGCTCGTGGTCGGCTCGAGGTTTGTAATAAAATCCCTCCAAGTATGCCCGAGAAACAATCCTCATTAGATTTTTGTAACCAGTTTCGTTTTTTGCTAGAAGTGTTAGGTGATAGCTTTTGTTGTCAGTGCCGGACTCCATATCTTTGCGTGTCCTTTCAGCCATATAAATCTCACATCCGATTATTGGCTTGATTCCATTTTTCTCACACTCTTTATAAAACTCGATAGCTCCATACATATTTCCGTGGTCGGTAAGAGCGAGAGCTGTGGCACCGTAAGATTTTGCCTTTTTAACAAGGTCAGGAATTTTACTCATCCCGTCGAGAAGTGAATAGTGTGAGTGAGTATGGAGGTGAATAAAGCTCATAAGATGAATTGATTATAACAGGCAAATTGAAGCTTTGACAAAATATAATTTTTCAATTATAGTTTGCAAAATGTTATTTTATGAGAGCTAAAATAAACGCGTTTTTCTTGGGTCTAATGTTAGCTTTTGAGCCGCTAAGACAGAGCTCTATTTTGCCACCAAGTTCGGTGGTAAAAATAAAACAAAAAAACTATAGATTCGAAAAAAGGTCTAATGTAGTAAGTAAAACAAAATTTAACAGAACAACTATGAAATAATCCCGCTTTAATGCGGTTTTTTTGTTTTATAATAGATAAGTGAAATATATTGTAGGAATTGATGAAGCGGGCAGAGGGCCTCTTGCTGGACCGGTTGCGGTTGGGGTTTTTGTAATTGCCGAAAATAAACTAAAAAAGTTAGATTTAACTGGACTAAAAGATTCTAAAAAATTATCTAAAAAAAAGAGGGAAGAGTGGCGAGAAAAAATAAAGAAAATGAAGAAAGAGGGAATTGCCGATTTTAGTGTTGTTCTTGTTTCAGAAAAACATATAGATAAAAACAGAATTCACAATTCTATAAAATTTGGAATTGAAAAGGGAATTAAAAAACTGAAAATTGGAAAGAAGGATAAAATATTTTTAGACGGGGGACTTCGGCTTGATAAAACCTTTCTTTTTCAAGAGACAGTCATAAAAGGGGACGAGAAAATACCTGTTATATCGCTAGCTTCAATAATGGCAAAGACTGAACGGGACCGTAAAATGCTCTCTTTTGCCAAAAAATACCCCAAATATGGCTTCGATAGTCATATGGGCTATGGAACCAGAAAACACGCTGAAAATATAAGGCTTTTTGGCGCCTCTCCCATACACAGAAAGAGCTTTCTAACGTCATTTGACTTATAGGTTATTTTGTAGTATAATCAGTTCAGACCACATATGTTTGTGGAAAAAAAATTGATAACTAAATGAAGAATTTTAGAGTAAAAAAGATTCTCAATTCTGTTGAAGAAGAAACTAAAGAGTTTTTTATAGAAAATTCTAGCAGTTTAAACAATGACAGTAATTGGGCCTTTTCTCCGGTTCCAAATGAATTGGAGTTGAAAGGCAGATTTTTTACCGCCGGTATATTTATTGGCGAAGACTACTCCATTCCAACGGTGATGGACAAGGTTGGTAATGGAATGAGAAACCCAAAGTTGCCTGGAGGGATGACTCAGGAGGTAATATTTCATGACAACTCGTATCTTGCAGCTGTAAGGAGTGCTTTAGAAGGCTGTAAAATATTTAATGAAGAGGGAAAAGAGACTGGAAAAGTTTACTCTGAGTCAGTTATTTTAGAAATTATCAGCTTGGAACAACGTCGCGATAATATTAGGGACAAGAATAAGATAAGCAAGAGAAATCTTGTTCTAGAATTTATCGAGGAGCTTGGCTGTTACCCGGTTGGTTTGGAGTTATGTTGGTACCAATACCAAAAAATAAAAAACTGGCACCGTTTCTTTTTTTGGGTTAAGGAGCTTTATTGTGAAAAGAATGGGGAATTAGTTTTGATGAAAAATTTTAAATTATTAGAAGGATTTAGGTCTGCTGACAAGGAAATTGCTTTTTCTTTGGGTTTGAAATTTGATCAGGCATTGAAGGATCAAACCAAAGAAAATGCCTCAACAGTACTGTTCCCTCCTCATCAAAGTGCCTTGAGAACCGCTGGATATCTTAAGTGTGTGGAAGATAAAAAATTCAGTTTTTTATATGATTCTTATTGCTTCAATCCCTATCCTTACTGGGATAAGAAGAACCCACCAGCAATGTTGTAGTAAAAAATTGAATATTATTTTGAAGCCCCGCGCGAAAGGTGGGGCATGCCCGCACATCAATGTTTTGGTGTGTGGGTTTTTTGTTTGCCCCCGCACCTTTCAAAGAAAGGTGCGGGGGCTTGCCTGGGCTTTGCTTTTTTACCCTTTCGTGATATTCTTTTTTCATATGGTTGTACGAATGAGACATACGAGAGCGCACACAGCAAATAGACGCTCTCATCACGCATTAATAGACAAGAAGTTGAATGTCTGCAAAAACTGCGGAAACAAGGTTCTTCCTCATGTTGCCTGCGCTAAATGCGGAACATACAAGGGTAGAAACGTTGTAGACACTGTTAAAAAAGTCGAAAAAAAGCAGGCAAAAAAGAAGGCTCGCTCTAAATAGGAGTGGGTTTTTTTGTTCTTTATGGCTTCAAGACATCTTTCAAGATCAATAGCGTTACAAACCCTCTTTGAGTGGGATTTTAATGGTTACAAAGACGAGGAAGTAAAAGACATCCTCCAAAAGAATGTTGATGAGTTTGGTCCCGGAATGGAGACTGATGTTTTTCTGAATGAATTAGTTAATACAGTAAAAGAAAAAAGAACTATTCTCGATGAGATAATTGAGAAGGCTGCGCCAGAATGGCCAATTGAAAAAATAAATGGAATAGATAGAAATATTCTTCGTTTAGGTCTTGCTGAACTTCTTTTTGGAGACAGAGAAAACGTTCCACCAAAAGTTGCAATCAATGAAGCGATAGAACTTGCAAAAGCTTTTGGAGGAGAGAATTCAAGTCGATTTATAAATGGAGTTTTGGGAGCGGTTTATAAAGAAATTGGAGAACCAGGAAAAGATCAGGTTTCTAAGAAAAAAATTGACGAGCCAATTGATCTAACAAAACTACCAATAGAACAACTCGGAGGAGCTGTTGTTTATGCAATTTATAAAGGTGAGGCTTATCTAGCCATGGTGCATGACGTGTTCGGATACTGGACTCTTTCAAAGGGAAAGATTGAGGCAGGAGAGGATCCAGTCTCTGGAATGATGAGAGAGATAAAAGAAGAAATTGGAATTGATGTGGAGGTGGAGCAGAAGCTTGGAGAGAACGAATATATTGCTTCTCATCCAGAAAAAGGAAAACTAAGAAAGCATGTTCACTATTTCTTGGTTCGAGCGGAATATCAAGAATTGAAACTCGAATCAAGCGGAGGGCTTGATAATGCAAAGTGGTTTTCTTTTGCTGAAGTTGCACCACTACGAATGTATGACGATATTGTTGTATTGATTACTCGTTCAATTGAAATTATTAGTAGAAAAGAGTCTTTGAACAAAGACTAGATTAAAAGTTAAAATGACAGGTAGCAGTTACCGTGTATTGCAAGAGTGCGATGCCTGGTATCTGGAACTTGATTCTAAATAATATGCCGGACTTTAATGAATTTGAAAACGCGATAGGAATCGTTTTTTCTGATAAAAAATTATTAAAACAAGCCTTCATTCACCGTTCTTATATAAATGAGAATGGTAATACAGGGCTCTCTCACAATGAACGACTCGAGTTTCTCGGAGACGCAGTTTTGGAGTTGTCAGTTACAGATTATCTTTATAAAAAATATCCAAACGAACCTGAGGGAGCGATGACTTCTTATCGTGCAGCTCTTGTTAATGCGGTTACGATTGCATCTCTTGCAGAAAAGCTTGATATGAATAAATATTTGCTTCTTTCAAAAGGAGAATCAAAAGATACAGGAAAAGCTAGAATGTATATTTTGGCTAACACTTACGAAGCGGTGATCGGAGCAATTTATTTGGACCAAGGATATGAGACCGCAGATAGGTTTATAAGTGAAAATGCCCTACCTCTGCTTGATGAGATAATTACAAAAAAACTTTGGCGAGATGCAAAAAGTTTGATCCAAGAAAAAGCTCAGGAATATGTTGGGCACACTCCTTCTTATAAAGTAATTTCTGAAACCGGACCAGATCATGACAAGCAGTTTACTATTGGAGTATATTTCGGTGCAGAACTTATTGCTCAAGGTAAAGGAAAATCAAAACAAGAGGCAGAACAAAAAGCTGCAGAGAGTGCTCTTAAAATAAACAATTGGTTAGATTAAAATATTATGATGAGACTAAAAGAAATAGAAATTTCTGGATTCAAATCGTTCGCAAAGAAATCAAATCTTTCTTTTCAAAGTCGCGTCACATGTATTGTTGGTCCAAACGGTTCTGGTAAGTCTAATGTAGTAGAAGCAATTAGATTTGTTCTGGGAGAACAGTCGATGAAGTCTCTTAGAGGGAAAGGAGGAAGTGATTTGATCTTTAAGGGGTCAAAAGGTGTACCTTCTGCCTCAAGAGCTTATGTTGCGATTTCTTTTGATAACAAAGACAGGGTTTTTTCTTTTAATAATGAAGGGTCAACTATTGCTGTTGATTTTGATGAAATAACTATTTCGAGAGAGGTTTTCTCTGACGGGGCCAATACTTACAAAATAAATAATTCAGAAGTTCGACTCAAGGACATTGTCGAGCTTCTTGCCTCTGTTCATATTGGTTCGACTGGTCACCATATTATCTCTCAGGGAGAGGCTGACAGAATCCTTTCTTCCAATAACAAAGACAGAAGACAAATCCTTGAAGACGCTCTCGGATTGAAAATCTATCAATACAGAATAAAAGAAAGTGAGAGAAAGCTGGAAAAATCAGAAATAAATATAAAAGAAGTTGGATCTTTGCGCCGAGAACTTTCTCCACATTTAACTTTCTTAAAAAAACAGGTTGAGAAAATCGAAAAAGCAGAAGAGCTTCGCAGAGAACTTTCAGAGAAATTTGATAAGTATTTTAGTGATGAGTCAAAAGAATTAAAGAGAGAAAGGGGAGAGACTAGTGAGAGAATTAAGAATTTAAATGAAGATATAAAAAATGCGAACCGAATAACAGTAGATAGAGCGGAACCTTCTGTAAAAAAAGAATCAGAAGAAGAGATTGAGATATTAAGTCTGAGAGATCAAGAGAGAAGTCTTGAGTCTAGAAAGAATGATATTGCAAAAAATCTCGGTAAGCTTGAAGGAAGGCTAGAGGCTATTCGAGATAGTCAAAAAGAAAAGAACGAGAAAACATATCCAGCTTCTTTCTTTTTTGGAATTATATCTAAAATAAAAAAAGTAAGTCAGATATTGCAAGAAAATGGAGAAAAAGAAGAAGCTATTTCACTTCTTTCTCAGATAATAAAAGAAGGAGAAGAATTTGGTGGAGAAGATACTTCTTCTGTTAATTCAGGCATTGTTTCAGGACTTGTTGTTGAACTAGAAGAAGAAAAGAAAAAGCTCGGAGCTTTGGATATAGAAGTTTCAGATATTCGAAGTAAGATAAGGAGTCTTGAACAGAGATTAATTTCAAAAAGAGAAGAGGAGAGAGAGAGCGAGAGAAAATATTATGAAGAAAAGGAAAAACTCGTAAGATTGGAAGGGGAAAAATCTCGGCTTGAAGAACATCTCAATTCTATTTTAATAAGAGAAACAAACCTAGAAGAAGACAGGAAATCTATTCAAATGATTGTCGGACGTTCTTTTGATGGAACAACATCTAGTCAGATTGAATATGACGCACGAATCCAAGAAACACTAAAGCGAGACATCGAAAGACTAAAAATAAGACTTGAGGATTCTGGTGGAGCTGGAAGTGGAGATGTCTTGAAAGAATACAAAGAAACAGAAGAAAGAGACGCATTTCTAAAAAGGGAGGTAGAAGATCTGGAGTCTAGTATAAAAAATTTGAAAGCACTTATAAAAGATTTGCGTGACACTCTTGATAATGAGTTTAAAAAAGGAGTCTCAGAGGTTAATAAATCTTTTAATGAATTTTTCCAAACAATGTTTGGAGGAGGTTCGGCCCACTTAACTATTACCGTTGAACACGGAAGAGGTGAAGACCCGGAAGATGCAGGTGCTGAGTATAAATTTGAAAGAGGAGTTGAGATTGGTGTTTCTTTGCCTCAGAAAAAAGTTAGAGAGCTTGGGATGTTATCTGGAGGAGAGAGATCTCTTGTTTCTATTGCATTACTTTTCGCAATGTCAGCAGTTAACCCGCCTCCATTTTTAGTACTTGATGAAACAGATGCGGCGCTAGACGAATCAAACTCACGACGTTATGGAGATATGCTAGAGAAGTTATCAAAACATTCGCAACTAATTGTGGTAACTCACAACAGAGAAACAATGTCTCGTGCCTCATCTCTCTATGGGGTAACAATTGGTCTCGATGGAGCATCAAAACTATTGTCTCTAAAATTTGAAGAAGCAAAATCTTACGCAAAATAAAAATCACCTCATTGTTGAGGTGATTTTTATTTTTGATTCTACTTTTTATTTTCTTACTTTGATATCTGCTGTCGAAAAGTTTCCTGCATTATCGTAGGAAACAGCGCGAATAGAATACATTCCTGAGGAAAGGTTTGTTGTGTCCCATCCGTGTTTATATGGAGCACTTGTGTCTGAGGCGAGTAAAGTTTGTCCCTGATAAAAATCTACTCTGGATATTCCACTGGCATCATTTGTTTCTGCTTGTATTTCTACAACACCACTTAAAACAGTACTTTTGTCTGCAGGTGAAGTTATTGTAACCCTAGGACCCTTAGTGTCTTCTTGTGGGTCGTCCTCATCACATCCACCAAACAAGCTGTTTATCGGCCCACAGTTGTTATCTTCTTCGGTATTATCAGTCTCTTCAACAGCTAAGAATAACGGGTTTTCGATTTTTATATAACCAACACTAAAACCAGGTAACATTAAGTTTTCTAGCATTTCAGATCCATCCAACAGTGAAATTTGTTCTAATGGATTATCTTCAAATCGACTTTTTCCATGGCTCGCTTTTATAGAGTTTCCTTCGGCGAAATAATATTCAGCTTCGGTTGTGCCCATGTTTACAGTTTGTCCATCAATATTTACGTTGTTCAAGGTTAGTGTTTTTGCTGTTGTGTTAGCAATATGAATAACGTATGTTGTTCCGTCTTTGAATGTGTTAATAAATATAATACCTGGATCGTTATCAAATTCTGAAGTAACGGACACTTTATCCATTTGATCCCAGAAGATATCTTTCATTGTCAAAAAGGCAAAATAAGAAGCTCTTCTGTTTGGGTGAGATGGTGAGCCTGGGAATTCATCTAAAGATTCTCCACCCTTTCTAGGAGAGATCATTGCGTTCTTTACGCCCTCTGTTCCCATTGTGTGGTAAGTTGAGAATTTTATGAATCCATTGTGCTCAATATTTGAGCTAACTAGGGCATTTAGGATATTTGTTGTGTGTATTGCGTGCAACATTGTATTGCCGAAGATTGCATCTGTCTTGTTCGGATCTTGGTTAACATTCCATTCGGTAAACCACATTCCTTTGTCAGCACCAAAAAGGTCGGCGTAGTAATCTAGAAGTTTTGGAAAAGATTTGGCATCAGTGTCTCCAAATATATCAGCTAGTTCTAATATTCCACACTCAAACCATTCAGTAACATTTTCTTGTTCTGTCGGAATGGTTGTACAGTCATCAAATCCACTGTAGTAATGAAAAACATAATCGTCGTATCCATAAGTGTCCATTTGGTTTGCAAGTGCGATATTCCATTGTGAGTTGAAGTCTCCATCAGCATCAAATCCTCCACCTTCGATTCCTTCTGTTTCCCCAAAAGATTTCTTAGGTGCTGCTGTTACAGCGAAAGGAACATTAGGAAGAATTTGTTTTACCGCTGTTTTGTAGGCGGCTGCGTGATTTAGATAGTTTGTTACAGCTGTTGGTGCCATAACGAGAGGGTTTCCAGGTAGATAAAAATTACTTTTTGAGTACTGTTCATTTCCAACTTCAATTCCAACAATATTCACACCTTCATCAACTAAGAATTGAACCTGTTCTGCAACTTCGGCGGGAGTGTTATTTTTTATATTCATTACAAACAAAACACCGGCGTCTAGGTCGTTGGCCATTTCTGCGAAATCATGAATGTAGTTTCTTGGTTCTAAGTTTTGCTTTGCTTGATCCGATTTATTTTGGTCAGTTCCTGGTTGACCTATGAAGTCATATATTTCGTCTTTATATCCTACGCCACCTATTTCTTCGTCTGCTTCTACTCGATCGGCTTCTATGTTTCCGTATCCACGTATTTCATTTCCATCAACCAAGTTGGCTATTTCTTCAGCTGTAAGGACACTTTCTGCATTTATGGGCGCCTTGAAGTGGTACCACTTGGTGTTTCCTCCACTCGGGAATCTCAAAAGAGGTGTTCCAAGTTCAGAAACAAGATTCTGCATATCAGTGTCATTACCCCAATCGAATAGTTCAAAATATTGAGCTGAAGAACTACCATAAAGGTTTTTATTAACAGACTGGGCATCTTCTGTGTTTATGTTTAAAGTTACGCCAGTTGTATCTGTTGGATTCACAAGACCAAGTAGAAAGTTTCTACCGTCTTTTGTTATTAATCCGACGATTATCGCCAGAATTGCAAGTATTACTACTCCTCCGAATAATTTTACAGCATCTTTTTCGGGATGGTCTGTATTGTTCTGGGAAATATATTTTTTATCTTCCATAGTTTAATGTAGTGACGCTCTATTTCCGCTTTGGCGGTGCCACCTTTGATTAAATTATAGCAGAGATTCGTTTTTAAATTGCAACTTCTTGGATGATTTTTTCTGGTTGGAAAAAACTATTTAGTTTCCAGGTGTAAAAGGTTGTTTTTATTGGGGTTTTGCCTTCATAAGCAATTTCCACCACACCAGCCTCCATTGTTTCTTCAGAGAATTTTTGGTCAAAGATAAAGTTTCCTAAACTATAAAAAATCAAACCGTCTTTATACTTTTCTGTTCCTTGAATCACATGAGGATGGTGTCCAATTATTAGGTCCGCCCCACTGTCTATTATTTTGTGTGCATATTCCTGCTGTCTTTCATTGTATTCTTTGTACTCGTCGCCCCAGTGAATTGAGACAATTAAAACATCAACTTCTATTTTTGCCTCCGAGATTATTTGAGAGAGAGACGGGTCGGCTAAAAGAAGAATGCCGGGGGAGGATTCTCCTGCTTTTATCCAAACGGGACCAACATCACTAAATGCTAAGAATCCAAACTTTGTTCCATTTTTTTCTATTATAGAAACTTTGCTTGCTTTAGCTTTTGTTTTTCCGGCGCCAGTGATTATGATTTCTGTACTACTTGCTCGCTCGAGCGTGTCTGTAAAAGCGGAAACGTTCCAGTCTCCGACATGATTGTTGGCGAAAGACAAAACATCAAATCCAGTTTCTTTTAGCGCGGGGAAAACTTCAGGACTCATTCTGAAGGAATATTTACTACCGACATTATTTCCTTTGTCTGAAATTGGCCCTTCAAGATTACCAAATAGAATATCTGCTCCAGATAAAGTTTCTTTTGTGTAATCAAAAAGACTGAGATATGAGCCATTTAAGTTGTTAATGACACTACTTTTTACTCCTCGGTCTAGCATCATGTCACCAACGAAAACAAGTTTTGTTGTCTCTGGTTGTTTTTTTATTTTGATGGGAGAGTCGGCGCCGATTCTGTCAGATAGTTTAGGGTTTACAAAGACAGTAAGAGAGATAACTATTAATAGAAAAAATAAAATTAAAAATAATTTTTTAAATAAAGAAGCCATAGTCAACAGTCCTAGATATTGGATCTGCTTTTAATACTCTGACTTTTATTTTGTCTCCAAGTCGGAACTTTCTTTTTGGAGAAAAAAGAGTGTATTTCTTTTCGTCGAATTCATACTCTTCTTTTGGTAGGTTTGATACATGAACAAATCCTTCGCTTCCAGAAATAAGATCAGCAACAAAAAATCCGTAAGCTGTGACTCCTGTTATGATTCCATCTCGGTCTTGTCCAATATATGAGCTCATATATTCTACCTGTTTTGTCTTTATTGAAGTTCTCTCTGCTTCAGAGGCTTGTTTTTCTCTTTCACTTGAATGAAGAGATGCCTTCTCGTACCATTTCCAAGATTCTTTCTCTATATGTTTTCCAGTTAAGTAAGTTTGAAGTAGTCTGTGAACTATCAAGTCTGGGTATCTTCGAATTGGGGAAGTGAAGTGAGTGTAATCCTCGAAACCAAGTCCGTAGTGTCCGATATTTTTTGTAGAGTAAATTGCCTTTGCCATTGTTCGAGCCACAAGACTCTCAACCATCGCTTGCTCTGGCTTGTCTTTTACCATTTCAACAAGAGCACTGAAGTCTTTTATTGAAATCTTGTCCTCTTCTTTTTTCATTGAATATCCAAGAGAGGAAACAAAGTGAACCAAGTCCCTAACTCGATCTCTATCTGGCATATCGTGAATTCTGTATACGAAAATATTTTCACCAGTTTTTTCTTTTATAAATTCAGCGACAACCTTGTTGGCAAGAAGCATGAATTCCTCAATCATTTTGTGAGAGTCTCCTCGAACTTTTTTGTATACATCAACAGGGAATCCGTTGTCGTCTAATCTGAATTTGTATTCTTCTCCTTCAAGAGAGAGAGTTCCTTTTTGTCTTCTTTCTTTGAAGAGTTCTTTTGCGATTTTATTTAGGGTTACAAGTTCGTTGGAATATTCTCCAGCTTCTTTTTCCATAATTTCTCCCGCCTCTTCATAAGAGAATCTTCTGTCTGAGTGAATGACTGTTTTTCCAATCCATTTGTCATAAATTTTCCCTGCAAGGTCCATTTCCATAATTGCAGAAAATGTCAGTCTGTCTTGTTTTGGAACTAGAGAACAAAGGTTATCAGATAGAACTGAAGGGAGCATCGGAATTGTTCGGTCAACAAGATAAACAGAAGTGGCTCTATTATAAGCCTCTTGATCGAGAGCGGTCTTTTGTCTAACGAAATGAGAAACATCGGCAATATGAACTCCGATTTCGTAGTGTCCATTTTCTAATTCTCGGAAAGAGAGAGCGTCGTCGAAATCTTTTGCGTCCACCGGATCTATTGTGCAAGTGAAAATTCCTCGCATGTCGCGTCTTCCCTCAAGATCTTCTTCTGTGATTCCTCTTTTCTCTATAATATCCGCTTCTGCAATAACTTCTGGTGGGAAGTGTGGATCAAATCCTCGCTCGAGAACTATTCCTTCCATCAGTGCGTTGTGTGTGAGAGTTTCTCCCAGAATTCTTTCAATTTTAACTTTAGGACTTAGGCCTTTTTCCCAAGAATCTAGTGTTGAGTAGACAAACATCCCAAGCTTTATCTTTTTGTCGTCTTTTATTATTTCGAAATCTGTATCAATCTTCGGATCATCGGGGTGCAAGAAAAGTAGTTTATTTTTTTCTACTATAGTTCCAGCAAAACCAGTTCGTCCTCTTTTTTCAACAGAAACAACCTTGGCATATGTTCGTCCTCGGTTTTTGTGCTTCCACTCGAACTTAATTGTGTCTCCATGTAGGGCACAATTACGGTCTTCGAAGTCTATAAAGTATATATTTCTCTTATCATCAAAGACTGTTGCAGTCCCTCTAGCTGAGACAGAAATGACCCCGAGTAGTTGAGGTCCTTTGGTCTCGTTTTGGTTAGTATTATTCACCTTTACAATATATCACTTTATGTTATTTTTGGGGATATTGATATTTTTCCATAAGTCTGGTAGTATCAGAAACACATATGATAATAATCAGACTTCAAAGAATAGGAAGAAAAAACGAGGCGCATTTCCGCCTTATTGCCACTGACAGCAAAAATTCAGCAAAAACTGGTAAGTTTTTGGAAGTTGTAGGTACTTATAACCCACACTCTAAAGCTCTAACAGTTAAGAAAGACAGAATTGACTCTTATATAAAAAACGGAGCTCAAGTTTCTGACACAGTTCACAATCTTTTCGTTAAGAACGGAATGAAAGAAGGAAAGAAGAAGAACGTGCTTTCTAAAAAGGCTCCAACAAAGCCTCGAAAAGAAGCTAAGAAATAAAGAATAAGAGGTTATCAAGCTTTTTTTGATTGACCTCTTTTTCTTTGCACGATAAAATGAATGTAGAGCAGAATCGGGTCCGACTGCTTCTCTAGAAATTAGAAGGTAAGAATTTTGATAGAAATTTATGAACGACGATAAAGCATTTCTCGAATATGTTGTAAAAGCGCTAGTTGATAACCCAAATGATGTAAAGATTGATCGAACAGTTGATGAGATGGGAGTTCTCGTTTCTCTAACAGTTCACAAGGACGATATGGGTAAAATAATTGGTCGCCAAGGAAACACAGCAAAGGCAATCCGAACACTACTAAGAGTTATTGGAATGAAAAACAATGCTCGAGTAAACCTAAAGATTAATGAACCAGAAGGCGGAATGGGAGGAGTGTCTACAATGGGAGCAAGTGCTTCTGCAGTAGACGCTGCGATGGAAGACCTAAAAGGAATCTAAGACAATAAGCGAATAGTAAAAAGAAAAATCACTTCAGGAAACTGAGGTGGTTTTTGTTTTTTGACAAAACTATGGAAAAGAGTAGAGTGAAGAAAAATTTTAAAGATGAACAAGCTGATTACAGTATCTTATGTACAAAAAATACAATTTTCTGTGGTAGAGGATGGTTACGGAAAACAGTTTTGCATAAAAAGTCCTTATCAAGAAGAGGAAAGTAAGTACGACAATTCGGTATATTTTAAAAATATCGACGTGAGTATCTTTGCCCTAGGAAGTGAAATAAGTGTATACAGGAATTCTCTATTTTTTGATAAAGGTCTAATAAAATTAGACGGCCCCGGTGGAAGAGATGGAGTGTATCCAGTTGCTGATGGGTTTGAAAAAATAAAACTCGCATACGACACCAACGCAAGTTTTACCGTAGATTCTTTTGAAACAGGAGATATTGTGGAATTATGTTGGAACTTGAATGAAGAAGAGAAAAAGGAAATGGAATACTGGCTTTCACATGAGGGTATGGGTGGCAGTATAGAAGAAAAGGATATACCAAATGAGGTTATATATTATTTCATCTCACGAATTTGCTTTGGGAGAAAAAGGAAAAATGTACCATTTGCATTCTCCCTTCGAATTCTAGTAATAAACGGATAAAGTTTTTAAGGCGATCACCATCGCCTTTTTGTTTGCATTTTTTCACTATTCCCTATACGCTAATCGCTATATACTAATATTATGAATTCCCCCACCTTCGCCAAGGCTTCGGCGGGTAAGCACATAATCAATTAAAATGAGATTTCACATAGTTACATTATTCCCAGAGTCTTTTGAAAGTTATTTCGGTAGCTCTATTATTGCTCGGGCTATAAAGGAAAAAAAGATAAAAGTAGCTTTTTATAATCCCCGAAAATTTGTGACTGGAAAATACAAAAAAGTTTGGCCTGATGGAAATATATCGGCTCAGGTTGATGATCGTCCTTACGCTGGAGGTCCTGGAATGATTCTGCGTGCAGAGCCAGTTATAAAGGCTGTTGAGAGTGTGATAAATAAAATAAATTCTGCTTCGCTTAAGCTTCGCAGAACGCCTCGGATAAAAATTATAAATTTTTATCCTTCAGCGAAAAAGTTTACAACAGAATACGCAAAACAAGCATCTCGTAAATATACAGATATTATTCTTATTTGTGGAAGGTATGAAGGAATAGATGCTCGAGTAGATAAAATATTGAAGACTGAAAAAATTTCAATTGGAGATTATGTTTTAACTGGCGGGGAATTGCCTGCGATGGTTGTTATTGATTGTATGTCGAGACAAGTTCCGGGAGTTTTGGGAAAGTTTGAGTCTCTAGAAGAAGAAAGAGTTTCTTCAAGTGAATTTTATACTCGACCAGAAATTCTTGAGCATAAAGGTAAAAAATATCGTGTACCGAAAGTTCTGCTTTCTGGAGATCATAAAAAAATAGAAGAATGGAAGAAAGGGAAAAAGTAATTGTTTTATACAAAAAAGAAGGGGAAACTCCGCTTGAGTGTATTAATCGTGCAAAAGAAGAAGGGGTAATTCCAAAAGAAGAAAAGGCAACTTATGCAGGACGGCTTGATCCAATGGCAGAAGGGCTTTTGATTATTCTGACTGGAGAGTCTGTTCACAAGAAAGAGGAATATTTAAAGCTTTCAAAGGAATACGAGGTAGAAGTGCTTTTGGGTGTATCGAGTGATACGGGAGATATTCTTGGTGTAATACAAGATTCAAATCTTTCTTTTTTATCTAATAATTTTTCAGGTCCTTGGGTCTCCCCGCAAGAAGCGGGGCCAGACCATGAAAAATTATTAGACGGGAGTTTTTTAAGAAAAATACAAGAGACATTAAAGGATTGTGAAGGGGAATTTGAGGAAGAGTATCCGAAGTATTCTTCAAAGCCCGTTGATGGAAAACCACTTTTTTCTCTGGCTCGTTTAGGAAAAATTTTTAATACTAATATCCCAAAACATACCGTCATAATTCATTCTAGTATTTTGCAAAACACTAGAATGATGAAAGTGATGGAAGTGGCGGACGAGTCTGTTGAAAGAATAAAAAAAGTAAAAGGAGATTTCCGACAAGAAGAAATAATTTCTGGATGGAATAATCTAAAAAATATTTCAGGTAATGAAAATGTTTTAGTTATTTCAATAAAAGTTTCCTGTGAGAGTGGTGCGTATATGCGAGTGCTTGCTGAAAAAATAGGGAAGTCTCTCGGATGTCCTGCTTTAGCCTTAAGAATAAAGAGGGTGAGGGTTGGGGATTTTTCCTCTTGACCATTTCCCGTTTTTAGTTTAGGATAAGTGTCGGTTTGGCTGATTGAGTTTTGCCCATTTCAAACCCCTTTATTATCAATAAAAAAGAGGGTTTTGCATACTATCGAGTGCGAATAATAAAATAACCTATCTTGAACGGGATCTCCCGCGTTTTTGCGTTTTATATGTCTCCACAAAAAACAACAACAGTCCGCGAGCAAAAACACTTCTCTAAATATAGAGAACCTTTTGTCTCATTCCCAAGTCTTATCGAGACTCAGCTTAATTCATTTAAAGCTTTGCTCGAAAAAGGAATCGTTGAAGTGATGAAAGAATTCACTCCGATTACAGATTATTCAGGTAAAAAGTTTGAACTTCACTTTTTGTCTTTCTCAGTTGGAGAGCCAAAGTGTTCAGAACTTGATGCCAAGGCAAACAAGGTTAACTACGAAGCTCCAATAAAAGCTCGAGTTAAACTTATTTCAAAACTAGGCGGTGCAACAAAAGAGCAAGAAATTTTCATGGCTGACATTCCAATAATGACAGGTCACGGAACTTTTGTTATCAACGGAGTAGAACGAGTTATCGTTCCTCAGCTTGCTCGATCAGCTGGAGTATTTTTTACAGAAAATGAACTAAAGGGAAAGAGACTCTTTGGGGCAAAAATCATACCTTCACGAGGAGTTTGGATTGAAATGGAAACTGATACAGACGGTATTCTATATGTCCGAATCGACAAGAAGAGAAAATTCCCAATCACGTCACTTCTTAGAGTTCTAGGAATTACTGATGCAGAAATGTTGAAGTTATTCACAAAAGAACACGAACAAAAATCTATTGCTTTAGCTCTTGCGAAAGATAGCGCAAAGACAGTAATGGAATCTTACGTAGAAGTATACAAGCGATTGCGAGACGGAGACCTTGCAACTGCTGACAACGCAAAAGAATTTATAGATGGAACAGTATTTGGTCCTGACAGATATGACATTTCTTCTGTTGGACGATTCAGAATTAACCAACAATTCGGTGGAGGAACAGACGAAAAGGATCTAAAAGTTAGAACTCTAACAAAAGAAGATTTAGTTAACATTGTTAAATATGTTTTTGAACTAAACATTACTCCAGGAGCAAAAATCGAAGACATCGATCACCTCGGACGCCGAAGAGTGAAATATGTTGGAGAACTTCTAGAACAAAAAATCCGAACAGGAATGATGCAAATCAAGAGAAACATTCAAGACAGAATGTCTACAGTTGATCTTGCCACTGCTCTTCCAATTCAAATCATCAACCAAAGACCTCTTCAAGCAAGAATTAAAGAATTCTTCACTACAAACCAGCTTTCTCAATTCATGAGACAAGACAATATTCTGGACGAGGTGGAACACCTTCGAACTCTATCAGCGCTAGGTCCCGGAGGACTTACTCGTGAGAGAGCAGGAGCTGAAGTTCGTGACGTGCACACTTCTCACTACGGAAGAGTTTGTCCTATTAACACTCCTGAAGGACCAAACATTGGACTTATCCTTCACTTGTCTACATATGCTCGAGTTAACGAATTCGGAATTATCGAAACTCCTTATGTAAAAGTAGAAAAAGGAAGAATTACAGGAAAGATTGAATACCTAAACGCTCTCGAAGAAGAAGAGCGAGTTATTGCACACGCTGGACTCCGATATGACAAAGACGGAAAAATTACAGATGCAACAGTTGAAGCTAGAATAAAAACTCAACCAGGACTTATTTCAAAAGATGAAGTTGATTATGTTGACGTAGCTCCTAACCAAGCATTCTCTATTGCGACATCAATGGTTCCTTTCCTAGAACACAACGACGCGAACCGTGCGCTGATGGGATCAAACATGCAAAGACAAGCTGTTCCTTGTGTAGCTCCAGAGGCTCCACTTGTGGCAACTGGTATGGAAGGATTTGCTTCTCGAGATTCAGGAAGACTAGTTGTTTCTGAAAGCGATGGAGAAGTAACTCACGCTGACTCAAAGAAAGTTATTGTTAAAGACAGCAAAGACAAAATTCACAGATACAATCTTGTTAACTTCTCAAGAACAAACCAATTTTCTGCTCACCACCAAAGACCAAGTGTTTCTGTTGGACAAAAAGTTAAAAAAGGACAAGTTCTTGCTGACACAAGCACTTCTGTTAACGGACAAATCGCTCTTGGGCAAAACATTCTTGTTGGATTCCTTTCTTGGAGCGGACACAACTACGAGGACGCGATTGTTATCTCTGAAAGACTTGTTAAAAATAGCGTTTTCACTTCAATCTACATAGAAGAATTTGTCTGTGTTGTTCGTGACACAAAACTTGGTCCGGAAATCACAACTCGAGATATTCCAAACGTTGGAGAACTAAAACTAAAAGACCTAGATGAAGATGGAATCGTTCGAATGGGAGCGGAAGTTTCTGAAGGAGATATTCTTGTTGGAAAAATCACACCAAAAGGTGAGACAGAACTAACAGCAGAAGAAAGACTTCTTAGATCAATCTTTTCTGAAAAAGCTCGTGATGTAAAAGACACATCAATGAGAATTGATCACGGAAAAAAGGGAAGAGTTATCAGCGTAAAAGTTTTCTCAAGAGAACAAGGGCATTCACTAGAATCTGGTGTTTTGAAAAAAGTTATTGTTGAAGTAGCGCAACTACGAAACATCTCAGTGGGAGACAAACTTGCTGGACGACACGGAAACAAAGGAGTTATCTCTACAATTCTTCCAGAAGAAGATATGCCATACATGGCGGACGGAACTCCAATCGACATTCTTCTTACACCACTTGGTATTCCTTCTCGTATGAACCTAGGACAAATTTTCGAAATGCACCTAGGACTTGCTGCGAACTCTCTTGGTTATCAAGCTATCGTTCCTCCATTTGCTGGAGCAACAGCTGAAGAAATCAAAGAAGAACTTGTAAAAGCAGGATGGCCAGAAACAGGAAGAGTAACTCTATATGATGGAAGAAACGGAATGGCTTTCGGACAAGACATCGCTGTTGGATACATGTATATGTTGAAACTGCACCACATGGTGGAAGACAAGATCCACATGCGTTCAATCGGTCCGTACTCTCTTATCACTCAGCAACCTCTCGGAGGGCGAGCGCAAGGTGGAGGACAGAGATTCGGAGAGATGGAGGTGTGGGCACTTCAAGGATATGGTGCCGCATATACTCTAAGAGAAATGATTACAGTAAAATCTGACGACATAATGGGAAGGTCACAGACATTTGATTCGATAATCAAAGGAGAAAAGCTTAAAGCCCCAAATGCCCCAGCTTCTCTCGGTGTGATGTTGAACTACCTACGAGGACTATCTCTTGATGTAACACTTAATGTTGAAAATGACGGTCGAAAAGAAAAACTAACAAAAGAAAGTGAATAATATGAAAACAATAGATTTAGGAAGCGACTTTGAAAGTATTTCTCTAAAACTCGCGTCTCCAGACAGAATAAAAGAATGGTCTTATGGTGAAGTTACAAAGCCAGAGACAATTAACTACCGAACTGGAAGAAGTGAGAGAGGTGGACTTTTTGACGAAAGAATATTCGGTCCAGAAAAGGATTACGAATGTTACTGTGGAAAATACAAAAGAATTCGTTACGCTGGTATCGTTTGTGAAAAATGTGGAGTAGAAGTTACAAAGGCTATCGTTCGAAGAGAAAGATTTGGTCACATTGAACTTGCAACTCCAGTTGCTCACATTTGGTTCCTTCGTGGAGTACCAAGTCGAATGAGCACATTACTTGGAATTACAGTTACTGATCTTGAGAAAGTAATTTATTTCGCTGGATACATTGTTATAAAAGTTTACGAAGAAGAAAAGAATAGAATTCTTGAAGAACTTGATCGTGAATACAAACAAAAAGTTAAATCAGCTTCTGATGAAGATACAAAAGAAAAACTAAAAGAAGCTCTTGTTAATACAAAGAAAGAGATCGCTGATATTCATGAAGGAAAGGTTTTCAACGAAGTTGGATATCATCACTTCAGCTTGAAATACGGAACTTGTTTTGAAGCTTCTATTGGAGCTGAGGCAATTTACAATATTTTCAACAACCTAGACCTAAAAGAACTAAAAAAGAAAACAGAAAAAAGTCTTGAAAAAGCTGGAGCTGCTGAAAAAGAAAAACTAAACAAAAGACTGTCACTGATCAGATCAATGATTCACTCAGAAATAAGACCTGAATGGATGTTTTTGACTTCTGTTCCAGTTATCCCACCAGCACTCCGACCTATGGTTGCTCTTGAAGGAGGACGACACGCAACAAGTGATTTGAACGACCTTTACCGAAGAGTTATAAACCGAAACAATCGTCTAAGAAAACTAAAAGAAATCGGAGCACCTGATGTTATTCTACGAAACGAAAAAAGAATTCTTCAAGAAGCGGTTGATACTTTGATTGATGGATCTTCTTCAAAACAAGGAGACCAAAATGCAAGCCAAGCGCAAAAGAGAGCTCTAAAATCTCTTGCTGATAACCTAAA
>JAGOTH010000018.1 GCA_018061865.1 Minisyncoccota bacterium | reverse complement strand
AGACAATCAAGAAGCCGATACGGAACAAAAGCACCTAAAGACGCTAAGAAATAATTTTATATATGAGAAGAAAAGTAACAAACAGAAATATTCCAAAGCCTGACCTAGAATACGGAAGTGAAAAACTAGAAAAGTTTATCAACTCAGTAATGTGGGATGGAAAAAAAGTAACAGCTCGAAGAGTAGTTTACAGAGCTCTTGATATTGTTAAAAAAGAATCTGGAAACGAAAATCCATTAGAGGTTTTTGAAACAGCTCTAAAGAACGCCGCTCCAACAGTTGAAGTTCGTTCAAGAAGAATCGGAGGAGCAAACTACCAAGTTCCACGAGAAGTAAGACCTGAACGCCGACAAGCCCTAGCTTTCAGATGGATCATTTCAGCTGCAAGAGGTAAGAAGGGTGAGCCAATGGAAAAGAAGCTTGCCACAGAGCTTCTAGCTGCTGCAAAGGGTGAAGGATCAGCCGTTAAGAAGAAGGAAGATACTCACAGAATGGCAGAAGCAAACAAAGCGTTCGCACACTTTGCTTGGTAACAATATAAAAAACCGCTCCGGCGGTTTTTTATATTGTTACCCTGAGCGAAGTCGAAGGATAGAATAAACCCCCAAACCCCTCTCGAAATAGAGGGGTTTGACTTTGAGTTTTTATAGGAATAAACTTCTTTAAACATTCCTAAGATGAGAACTTTAAAAAATAAAAAAGAAAGCAACGATTCATTAGAAAATAATAATAATGGATGGGGGAAAAAGGTTGTCCTTGTTCGTAGTTATGAAAAGAGACGTGCTTCAAGTAGTCTCAAAAAAAAAGAAAATGATTTAGATCATAAAATTTTTTTCGTGAAAGAACCCACAATTCCATATAAACCATCACCATTTAAAAATCCTGATTCAGATACTTTGGATAGAGTTAAGATGGTAATAAACGGCCACGCCTTTAAAGGTGGAATAAAAAATTCTTTTTATGTTGAAAGAAAGGGTAATCATGGGTTAAATTCAACAGTGAAAGAACAAAGGAATTTTTTGTCGAAAGAAGAAATAAGAGATGCCTTCATTCCTTTTTCTGAAATTCCAAACAGAAATCAACTGGTTAGAGTTATGAATGGAATAAAATTTGTTAATGATTCTTTTTCCGTTAACTTAAATTCGGCCTGGTTCTCTTTGGAGGAAAATGAAGGTCCAATTGTCTGGATAATGGGGGGATTAGATACTCGAAACAACAACTATCAGCTTATATTTGAGCTGGTAAAGAAAAAGGTAAAGGCGATTGTTTTCCTTGGAAATCAATCCTTCAAAACAGATCAAATTTTTGGAAAAGTTATTCCTTTTATCTTTCATACTGAAAACATGAAAGATGCGGTGGAGGTGGCATATCACTTAGCTGACCGAGGAGATACTGTTTTGTTGTCCCCAGCCTGTTCTTCATTGGATATGTTTGAGAACTTTGAAGATAGAGGAAATCAGTTTGAAAAGAATACTTTAGCCTTGGAATAGTTCCAGGGTTTTTTGTTTTTCACACCCCCTGTCACTAGACGGGTGAAACTGCGTTATAATAAGTATTAGGCATCCAAAGTGCCAGTTTAAAAGTCAAAAACAAAATTATGAAATTTTTAAAAAATTATTTTTTCGCTTTTCTAGTTTTGCTATCTTTCGTTGCATTCGGATATACAGCAACAGTTAGAGCAGAATCAGGAAGTGACGACAAAGACGAGACAGAAGAAGTTAATGATTCAGGGGATGATTCTGACAGTGATTCAGATGATGACTCAGAAAATGAGTCAGATGATTCTGGAAATGACTCCAAATCTGATCTAGACGATTCTGATGAAGACGTTAATGATTCTAACGACGACTTATCAGATGACAGTTCAGATGATGACTCTGACGAAGACAATTCAGGTCCTGGAAACTGGAAGGATAGAGCTCCTTTTCCTTTGTTTAAGAAAGTTGGAAGCGAGAGACCAGGTCTTTTTCCAGGTGTAATTGAAACAAAGGTTAAAATGGAAGAAAAAGATGGAGAGGTTCGTTCTGAATTTAAAATGGAAAACAGAAGTCCTATTGCTGAAGCAAGAATGAAAGTTGGAGCGAGAATTGAAGCTCACACAAAGAACTTTGAAAATCTGAAACTAAGAATAACTTCACGAATTGATAAGATGAAGGCAGAAGGAATAGAAGTTTCAGGTGTTGAATCTGCTATGGCAACATTAGAGATAAAACTTGATGCTGCTAATAGCGCTCATGAAGAATTAAAGGATTTATTTGAGTCTGATACAGCGGATAAGTCTTCAGTTGAGGCAGCTGCAGGAAAAATCAAAAGTGCGATGCTAGAAGTGCATGACGCTTTCAAGGCTGTAATTGATGCAATGAAAGAAGCTGTTTCTGCTTCTGGAAAGATTGAGACAGTTAGTTAATTATTAAGATAAATTAAAAATAAAATTTTTATGGAAATGAATCAAACAAATCCTAGTAACGGAATGAATATGGGAGGAATGCCAAACACACAAACTCCTTCTCCTTCTCCTGCACCAAAACACAAAGGTCACGGAGGTCTTATTGCTGCGATTGTAATTGTTATCGTGGCAGCGGTAGCAGCTGTTCTATTGATAGGCCAAGAATCAACATCTGTAAATTATCAAAATAATATGAATACTACAGAAGGAGACACTGTTATCTTGGATGAAGATGCATCAGATGATCTTAATTCGATTGAAAACGATCTTGAAAGTATGGACATAGAAAGCCTGGATTCAGGACTAGAGTAAAAATATTTTTTTTTCAAAAAGCTCCCGCAAGGGAGTTTTTTGTTTTATTGACAAACCAGTCAAAAAGACTAGACTGAAGAAAAATTTGTTTTATGAAAACTAGTCGTAAAGTAAGTAAAATACTAAATAGATTTAGAACGATCGAAAGGAATATCCTTAACCTACAGGCACTTGAGGCATTTTCTTCAAAAGAAGGAGATGACCTTATTTTGAAAAAAATTATCAAAAATGAGCAAAGCAAGAAAAATTTGCTATTGGAAATAAGAAACGTACTTTTTGGTGTAAAGGACAAAAAATTAAACGATAGTTTAATTTTTTTAAAACCAAAAGTTTTTTATTTAGAGGGGGATATAATTAAGGATAAGGATAATATTTATCTGTGGCAATTTTTCCTTTCTAGAATAGAAGAGGCTATCTTGGGAAGGAATTCTAGTCTTGTTCTTGAAGAAAAGGTTGGAAATGATCTTTTAAAGTTAAAAGCTTTTTCAAAAATGAAAACTTTAATAGAAAAAGAGGTTGGTATAAATATTGAGTCTGCAAGTTCTATTGGAAGGGATCGTGATGGTTATGGTCTTTTAAAGATTTTTTATTTTAATATTGCAAAATGAGATAAACCCGTCCTGGGTTTTTTTGTTTGCAAAAATAGACCTTTTGTCGTATATTATGGGGGCGTAAAAGCGCCTTTTTTATTTAGAAAATTAA